>DIUH01000347.1 GCA_002428205.1 Planctomycetaceae bacterium UBA6163 | reverse complement strand
GGATGGGCCGCGGCACAAGGCGGCGGTTGTGTCGTCGTGCTGTCGACCGACTTGAACGAAGAATTGATCGGCGAAGGGATCGCAAAAGACTTGATCCGATCGATCCAAAACTTGCGCAAAGAAATGCGATGCGATTATGTCGATCGCATTCGCGTCGGGATCGTGACCGAATCGCAACAGGTAAAGTCGGCAATCGCCGCCAACGGCGATCTAATCGCTGGTGAAACGCTGGCCATTGAGATTCGCGATTCGCATATCGAAGGCGGCACGAAGTTCGACGGCGAAGATTATCAGGTGACCGTGTTGCCGGAGCCCCAGGAGTGATTTAACGCAACTCGATCAGATGCGTTTGGCTCCCCTCTCCCCCGAAGACTGGCGAGCCTAAGCGAGTCAGTCTTCGGGGGAGAGGGGCTGGGGGTGAGGGGTAATACCAATGAGTTGCTCGAATGATGCAGAAACAAGATACTTGTTAAGATTTCGACTTCCTCTAAGTAAATTAGGCGTCAAGCCTTCCACCAACAATCCATTCACTCACCTCCCCTTAAAACACCCTAAACCTAACTTTAACATTAACTCAACAAAGGTGTCGTAATGACAATTCGATTCGGCATGGTCGGATGTGGCATGATTTCCAACTTTCATGCGCGGGCCATCAAGGATTCAAAAGACGCACAACTGATCGGTGCCTTCAGCCGTTCAGTTGAAAAGACGACCGAGTTTGCGGAAAAGCATGGTTGTCGCGTTTTCAAGTCGTTGGACGAAATGTTGCACGATCCCGAAATCGATGCGATCACCATCTGTTCGCCCAGCGGTGCTCACTTGGAACCGGCGCTTGCCGCAGCGGCAAACGGAAAACATATCATCGTCGAAAAGCCACTTGAGATCACGACCGAGCGATGCGACATGATCATCCGCGCCGCTGAATCGGCCAACGTTAAGCTTGGTGTGACTTTCCAAAGCCGATTTCATGAATCGGCGCAACTGATGAAGGCCGCCATTGATGGCGGTCGATTCGGCACGATCACATTAGGCGATGCTTATGTAAAATGGTTCCGTAGTCAGCAGTACTATGACAGCGGCGCTTGGCGTGGAACGTGGGCGCTTGATGGCGGCGGGGCGTTGATGAATCAGGCGATTCACTCGGTCGATTTACTGTTGTGGTTGATGGGGCCCGTCGCCGAAGTCAATGCACGAACGGCGACGATGACTCACGAAAGGATCGAAGTCGAAGACGTCGCGGTTGCAAACTTGTTGTTCAAGAACGGCTCGTTGGGCGTAATCGAAGCGACAACAACCGCGTTCCCTGGCAGCCTGAAGCGGATCGAAATTAGCGGCAGTGGCGGAATGGCGATCTTGGAAGAAGAGGATTTAAAGCAGTGGACGTTTGCTGAAGAAACGCCCGAGGACGAAGCGATTCGCGCCCGCATGGCTGGCAAGACAAAGACCGGCGGCGGTGCTGGCGATCCGGCCGCGATCGGTCATCACGGCCACACGATGCTGTTCAACGAGTTCACTGCGGCGATCCATGAAAACCGAGTGCCGTTGATCGACGGCAAAGAAGGCCGCCGCAGCGTAGAACTGATTCAAGCGATTTACCAGTCGGCCAAGACAGGCCAAACAATCAAGTTGAACTGAGGTTGATCCGCATCATACCACTTCACCACGATTGAATCACCAGTACCGCCCGCCCACTTTACATTCCTTCATGCCGATTATCGACGTTCGCGATCTTACAAAGTCTTACCGAGTCTTTCGCAAACGCGAGGGGCTTGTCGAAAGCGTTCGTGGTTTGTTCCGACGTCAATACACCGAAATCGCCGCCGTTCGTGGGATCAATCTTCAAGTCGAAGCGGGTGAGTTCGTCGCGTTCTTGGGCCCTAATGGCGCGGGTAAAACGACGACGCTGAAATTGTTGTCAGGAGTCATCAATCCCAGCGGTGGCCAAGCGACCGTGATGGGATACGTCCCGTGGGAACGGTCCAACGAATACCGTCGCCGGTTCGCACTGGTGATGGGACAAAAGAACCAGCTTTGGTGGGATTTGCCGGCGCAAGAATCTTATCGATTACATCAACAGATCTATGGCGTCCAGCCGGATCGATTCAAAGCCCGTTTGGATGAATTGACCGACCTGCTGGACGTCACCAAACTGCTCGGTCAACCGGTTCGCGAACTTTCGCTCGGTGAGCGGATGAAGATGGAATTGATCGCCGCTCTGTTGCATTCACCCGAAGTCTTATTCTTGGATGAACCGACGATCGGCTTGGACGTGATCGCCCAGCACAACATCCAAAAGTTTTTGCGGTTCTATCAGGAAAAACATAAGATCACGATCCTGTTGACCAGCCACTATATGAAAGACGTCGCCGCTCTTTGCAAGCGTGTCGTGATCGTCGCTGGTGGGTTGGTCCAATACGACGGTTCGCTGGCCGGAATCGTCGACAAGTTTTCGGGAAAGAAAATCGTGACGTTGCAGTTCGCCGATGGCGACGAACCGAGCAATCTCGCGAGACTGGGCACGGTACTAGATACCCACTGGCCCAAAGTAAAAATCAGCATTGCTAGGACTGATGTCCCGCGTGTGCTGGCTGAGACGCTGAGAGACTATGCGATCGAAGACGTTTCGGTCGAAGACCCGCCGCTTGAAGACGTGATTGCCGATCTGTTTCATCAGGTAAGTTGACCGCTCGCACTTTCCCACACACCGCAATTTCAAGACGAATGTCAACCATCCCAGCGAGCCCACTGGCCAAAATCGGCGCGGTTCACCAGGTGAAGACCTGGTGGATGATGATTCGCATTTCGCTAGAAGAGCGGCTTGCCTATCGAGGCGATTTTGCACTCGGGACGTTGATGCGTTTCTTGCCGATCATTACCCAGATTTTTCTTTGGGGGGCGATCTTTAATGCCGTTGCCGCGCAATCGGGCAACGACGAAAACAATCCGCCGATGCTGGGCGGTTATGCGTTGCCAGACATGGTTGCCTATTTTCTGTTGACGATGATCGCCAGAGCGTTTTCCAGCATGCCGGGCTTGGCGTCGGGAATCGCATCGCAGGTGCGCCAGGGCGAGATCAAAAAATACTTGATTCAACCGGTCGATCTGATCAGCTTTCTGCTGTGCACGCGAATCGCTCACAAGCTGGCCTACTACGTCGTCGCTACGTTACCGTTCGCATTTGTATTTTTCCTGTGCCGAGGATTTTTCACCGAAGGCTTTCCGCCGCCGGCTTACTTCATCGCCTTTCTCGGTTCGCTGGTCATGGGATTCATGATCGGTTTCTTCCTCGAAGCGACCATCGGCATGATCAGTTTTTGGCTGTTGGAGGTGAACTCATTGCTGCTGATCTTCATGTTGTTCAGCTTCTTTTTGTCCGGACACATGTTCCCGCTGTCGTTGTTGCCGCCTGATATCGAATGGTTTGTGAACCTTTTGCCATTGAAATACCTGGCCTATTTCCCGGCGGCGATCTTCCTGCAAAAAATACCCGAGGATGAACTGGCGACCGAGATGGCAATTGAAGCCGGTTGGGTTGTCTTTTTCATCATCGTTTGCCGCTGGATGTATGAACGTGGTTTGAAACGATACAGCGGATTTGGAGGGTAAATCATGGCCGACCAAACGATACGCCCGCGATATGTGAAAGTCTTTTTGACGTTCGCCCAGAACAGTCTGATTCGCGACATGACGTTTCGGGCGGACTTTATCTTCCAGTGCATCAGCAGTGTCGCTTGGACAGCGATGAACGTCGGCTTTTACCTGATCATTTTTCGCTTCACGTCAATGATCGGTGAAGATACGGGATGGATGCGCGACGAGTTTTTTCTGTTTCTGGCGACGGTGTGGTTCATCAACAGCATCGTGCAAGCGTTCTTCATGCCCAACATGGCCGAGTTCAGTGAATTGATACGCACCGGCGGGCTCGATTTTGCACTCCTGAAACCGATCGATACGCAATTCTTGATATCGCTGCGCCGGATCGAATGGAGTGCCTTGTCGAACTTTTTTGTTGGGCTGTTGATCGCAGCGTTCAGCCTCTATTCGATGGCCACACGTCCGATCGATCCGATTTACCCCTCAGTCGTATCGATCTTGCTGTATGTCTTTTTCGTGCTTTGCGGCGTCGCGATCATGTACAGCGTGATGATCTGCTTGGCCGCGACCAGTGTTTGGCTCGGACGGAATCAATCGTTATATGATTTTTGGTTTTACATCACCAACTTCAGCCGCTATCCGATGGAAATTTACAACACACCGCTCGGGCGGCCATTATTAGGTTTCTTTATTTTTGTGATACCGGTTTTGGTTGTCGTTAACGTGCCGGCACGGATCTTGGCCCAACCGCTGCGCCCGCGAGCCGATTGGGAATGGCCGCTTGCCCTGTGGGCCGTGATGTCAACCGTTATCGCGTTTACCATTAGTAGATGGTTGTTTAAGAAGTCGCTGAAAAGTTATCGCAGCGCCAGTTCGTGATTTTTAATTGTCCCCGTCACCGTTTCTGTTTCCCTTAAATATGTCAACACTCCGCTCTCGCGAACTCGCCAACTGGTACGATTTTCCTCAATACTTTGACATGGTGTTTCGGGACGAGACGGCGGCGGAAGTCGATTTCTTTTTGGCCGCGTTTGAGCGGTTTGCCGACGGCGCGGTCAAGCGAGTTTTCGAGCCTGGCTGTGGCAGCGGCCGTCTGGTCACAGCGATGGCGTCCGAAGGGTTCGATGTCACTGGGATCGATTTGAATGTCCCATCGCTGAATTACCTGCGAAACAAGTTGAAGCGACGCGGTTTGAGTGCGACATTGACCCAAGCCGATTTTACGAATCTCGATTTGCCGGGCAAGTTTGACGCCGCGTTTTGCACGTTCAACACATTTCGCCATTTGACGGATGAGAAATCGGCGGTCAGCCACTTGAGATCCGTTGCGGCGCAGTTGCGATCTGGCGGGCTGTACATTCTCGGCCTGCACATCATTCCGCTCGATGCCGAAAAGCAGTGCATTGAACGTTGGAAAGCGGCGCACGGTGTGACCACAGTGAACGTGACTTTGCGCGTGACCGACTTTAATCGTCGCAAACGGATCGAACAGATTCACGTGGTGCTGACCGCTCGTTCACCAGGAAAGACGATTCGTTGTCGCACCGATTTTCCGCTGCGGTTGTACACGGTGAAGCAATTCCTGCAGACGCTCGCGGCGGTTCCGGAGCTTGAGATCGTCGGTTCGTACGACTTCAACTACGACCTCGAATCGCCCCGAGAAATCGACGACGACCTGATCGATTCGGTTTTTGTGTTGAAGAAACGATAACACGCGGCGGATCGCTTGATCGGGTCGGTTGATCTGCTGCCAACCGGCGAAGGCGCCAATGAAGGTGTCTAGCCGATTCTAGGAGCTTGGTAGGGCCAATGTTTGACCCGCCGGGCCTTGGGGCTTAGCATAAAGGGAGTCTTCTCACTCGTCTTCTGGCAAGGTCGCCTGCGCCGACACATCCGCAAAACCTAGACAATGGCAATGAAAATCTCTGAACTCATCATCCACAAGTGCCATCCAAACGCCGCATTATCGCTGCGATTACCAACCGTGGGCGGTATCCTGTTGTCGGCTTTTGTCTGTTTCATGGCGTCCGCATTGCCGATCGTCGCAGCCGGCCAGCAACCGCCCGCAGTTCCAGGAGTGAAACCCGGCCAGCCCGCGGCGAATCCGCCGCGGCCAAACTTTCCGACCGCGGGACAGCGACCGGCACAGCCACCGGCTGCCCGACCTGGAGCCAAGAAACCGGAGCGGCCTGCACCCAAGACACTCAACCTGATGACCTCAGACGGTGTGATGCTTCGCACCATGTATTTCCCATCCGACAAGGGGAAAGAAGCAGTGCCGGTTATCCTGATTCACGAGTGGCAAGGGCAAGCGAGTCCCTATGGCGGGCTGGTAAAAGCTTTATGGGATGCAGGTTGCGCTGTTGTCGTTCCTGAACTTCGCGGCCATGGTGGCAGTAAAGAACAGGAGGTGGCCGGACGTAAGCGTGAATTCGACGTCAGTCGCATGGGGAAGGCAGATGTGATGAGCATGATCACCGGCGACCTGGAAGCGGTGAAAAAATTCTTGGTCGAGGAAAACAATGCCCAGCGTCTGAACCTCAATGCGTTGACATTGGTCGGTATCCGCGAAGGTGCAATCTTGGCATCGCATTGGGCTGTTCGCGACTTAAACTTCCCCAGCGTTGGTGCACTCAAGCAAGGCCAAGACGTTAAGGCGATGGTCTTGATCTCACCAGAACGAGTCATTAAGGGCGTCGGGTTGGATGAAACCATCAACGATCGAATCTTCGTGCAGCTGCCGTTCCAGATTGTGATTGGAAAAACGAGTCGCCAAGCAAGTGAAACAGACCGATTTCACAAGAAGCTTGAGGGGCTGAAAAAGCGGATGGCGCGCGGCGATGCGAAAGATTTGCAATATGTCGAATTGCCCACATCTCTGGATGGCCCGGCGTTACTCAACGATGTACCTGGTGTAATTGAAAAGGTAAAAACCTTTATTGATACGACCATGATCGCTAACTCGGGGCGCATCCCTTGGGTTGCCCGCCAGTAGCTGGATATTGGCATCAGGAAACCATTCGCATCGCTTGCCAGCGTCCTCCGCGATATCTGGCAACCATCACAATGGCTAACAACCATACCCAAAGCGTGATGATTCCCCACCACCAGTAGAGCACAGAGATTTCAAAGTGCCTGGTGAAAAAGTCTGCACCGATCATTCCGATGATGATCGACGTGAATGATGCAACAATGACTGATCCGAGCACGAACCAAGTATCGCCGGCACCACGCAAGGCGCCGGCGAGGATCAATTGCACGAAGTCGAAGAATACGTAAACCGCGACAAACTTGAGCAAAGTGCGGGCGATCGCGATCGCTTCGATCGTGTCGGCATCGGATTGTCCCAGTCGATAAAACGACAGCAACAAGTCCGGTGCGAAGACGTACAAGATCGCCCAGAAAGTTGAATAGGCGAACCCGATCGCGAGTGCCGATCGGGTCGCGATAACGGCACCGGCAACTCCCGTAGAAGTCAGGTGATGTCCGACCAGAACGGACGCGGCAATCGATACGCCGATCAATGGGATAAACGCGACCATATTGAAGTTGATCGCCATCGTGGTTGCTCGCAGCGGTATGTCGCCCAATTGACCGATCTGCAACACGATCAAAGTAAAAATGCCAGCTTCGGTCAGGTACTGCAAACCGGCGGGTGTGCCAAAGTACATCAACTTTGTCAGTAGTTTTCGATCGAATCGGCAACCCCGGCGAATGCGATAGCGTGAATCGAAAGTGGGTCCGAGCAGAATGGCACCATAAATGACGGCCTTAAACCAGAATGCAATCACGCTGGCCCAAGCCGCACCCGCGATACCCATCGCCGGAACACCGAGACCGCCGAAAATGAACCAGACATCGAACATGACATTGATCAAACCGGTTCCGACGCTTGCCCACATGATGATCCGAGTCCTTTGAGTACCGCTGAAAAAACCGCTCAAACCGGTTTCAATTACTGACCCCACGGCGCCGATCATCAAGATCCGCATATAGGTCGATTCGGCGCCGATCAACTCGTCAGGTTGGCCGCTGATTCGAAACATCCACGGCGCCGCAAACGCGATTGCAACGAACAAGGGGATCATTGCAAACGCAAACCAAATCGACTGCCACAAGAATCGCCCGACGTGTCGTTCTTTGCCGCTGCCGACAAACTGGGCCACAATCGCACCGGTCATCGACGCGATCCCGATGGGCATGCAAACCAACGTCCAATAAAGGTTGCCGCCAGCCATCGCGGCACTCATATGCGAGCCATCTTGATACCACAGCAACAGCGTTCGATCGGCAAACAATACCAATGAGAACGTACCGGTGCTGATCATCAACGGCAGCGCCACACGCAACACGTCCATCAGTGAAGCGGTAAACGAAGGTCTGTCGCTCAAGTGCGGCTCCGCGGACGTTCACTCGTAGGTATCATGGCAGCGAAAATCATTCCACCAGCCAAACCGCCTACGTGTGCGCCGTTCGCCATGGTGGGAATCACCATCAAGACACCCAAGACTAAAAAACCGAGTCCCATCAACAAGAACATGGGTGGTAAAGAGACGGGATACATCGGTTGAAAGTGGGGGCGGATCATAAAAAACCCAAACAACCCGTAAGTCGCACCCGAAGCGCCGACCGCATTGGGGCCGCCATTATTCGCTTCGGGCCAAAATACTTGAACCAAGTTTGCAAACACAGCAATCGAAACCAACATCAACAGCAACCAACCGCCGCCGTGCAAGCGTTCAATCACACTGCCTAAAAAGAACAGCCCCATCATGTTCATCGCCAAGTGCCCCATGCCCGCATGCAAGATCGCCGGCGTGAACACTCGCCATACTTCACCTCTGCGGATGGCCGCAAAGTTATCCTCGCCTTGCAACCGATCTTGCAAGGACATGAACGTCAATTTGTCGTAAATCCTGAACTCCGAAGACGGTGCCTGGCGTCTCATTTGGCTCTTTCGCATGCTGGCGCTGCCGAATCCAGTCAACAGGCCCGCGACAATACAAATCGCGATTGCCGCAATGGTGACCGGAACCCGGCCACCGCCCATGCCGCCAACCGCGCCGCCTGTGCGGTGCGAAACTTTCGCAATATTTTTCAGCCTCTTCGCGTTCTCCTCGGCTTCGGCTCGACGTACCGCTTCAGCTTCTTTGCTGGCGTTGTAGCGGGTGTCGGAGGGGTTAGCATGAAATTGATCCAAAAACGCCTTTGCCTCAGCTACCTTTTGCTCCTCCTTGACCCAGATGCTGTAACGAGAGGTCGCTTCGTCGCCATCTCGTTCGGCCTTCGCATGAATCCGCTGGCTGATAAGATAATCACAAAACCGCGTTGAGTCTTGTAAGTTTTCGATGAAGCCGATTCGGCGCATGGATCGATTGGGGGTATTTTGTTGGGCGAAATGCCGATTCCAGTAATGCAACTCACCGTTGCGTTGCCGGATTCAGCGAACATTGGCGTGCGATCAGCGTTCTGGCAAGTCAGCGGCTAGGCGGTCGGGTCGGTTCTGTATCCTGGCGTTGCCCCAGACTTATACGTAAATGTACCGATAATTGAACCGCTGTCCTAGCGAGGTTGCTAACTCGGTCCGATCCCCTGGCCAGTGACTGTGTGGCCGCTGGGCGGATCAATCGCCACCCAGGTGCAACCAGATTCGCTCTGCAATCGTCCTTGTGTCGCTCAAGTACAGGCGTCCCCGTTGGCCACTGAGGACGCGTTTGGAGTCGATCGGAGTCAACATCGCGACAGCTTCGCCTACCGGGAACGCAGCTCGAAAGCCTTCTTCGGTTTCTGGGGTTTGAATCACCGGGATATCGCCACCGCCATTTCCGGCAAACGAAGGGTTGGGCAATCGATCACTGAATCGGGGGCGGGCCGGCAGCGGTTTAACGTTCACACGAAATCCGCCACGCAGCCTGGCCGGCAAGCTATTGCCCTGCGTAAAAACGCGACTGTACCCAGCCCACTCGGCTTCGGGAAAGACCACCAACAATTCCTTATCGCTCGGATCGGCGACCTTCAGCAGTACGTCGCCTGGCTTGACATGACGTCCGAGCTGTCGTTCTGGATGCGGCGAAACGATCACGCCGTTGCGTGAGGCGGTCGCTTCCAGTTGAGCTATCGAAGCGTCTAGTTCCAATAAAGAATCTTTTAATGAGCGGACCGTCTCGCTTTGCGCTTCCGCAGCACCCAGTTCGCCGCGGTTGGACATTTGACGCTGTTTTGAAATGGCTACTTCCAATTCGTCCTTCATTTGATTGCGTCGCAAAACCAAGTCATCGTCTTTGATTACCAACAACAGATCACCTTTAGTGACCCATTGTCCCGATTGGACGTTAACCTCGGTTACAAAACCGGCCGCCGGTGCTCTTACAATCTGTTCATCACGGTACTGTACCATCACCGGTACTGATCGACGAAGAGGACTGCTGGTATTCAAACCGATTATAACAATCGTCAAGGCGAGTACAGCCGATGCGATCAATCGCGGGCGACGGTTATGAGCCTCCGGTCCGACAGATGCGACCCAATGGCCATAGAACCACATTGCGATCGGCGCGGCACACCAAAGCACGATTGCGGCAGTGGTGATGATCAAGCCAACCGGTCCGCCCCATTGCGAAACGGCAATAATCAAGCCTGACATCCAAGCCGCTTGAAACACTAAGGATGCCGCAGAATGAGTCACCACGGTCCATCGCCGCCAACCGACCAACAAACATTTCCGAAGCGGGACTCCCAACAGCACCCGATCGAAGAGGCTGGCCCAATAGTTCCGGCCATGCATTCGAAGGTTTGGAACATTGATCGCATCGGCTAATGCGTAATATCCATCCATCCGCATCAAGGGATTGGCGTTGACCAGCCAGGTCGCTGGCCCCGCCATCATCATCCACTGGGCCGCGAGATGCTTCCCCAGCCCCTCAGGCAACGTTACATAGAACCCCGTTGCGATGATTGCGGTCCACCCTTCCAAGTAGACTCCCGCGAGTGCGATCTGCACTCGCGACCATACACGTGACAGTCGCCAAGCGTCAGTTACGTCAACATAAGGAATCGGCGCGAAAAGAAAAAATGTGATCCCGAATTTTCCGACACGTACTCCTTTGCGTTTGGCTGCAACCGCGTGCCCGATTTCGTGAACGGCTTTCAGCAGAATCCAGATCACAGCCAGCAAAGGCACGGCTGCGGGCGAGAACATCATGCGTAATTCGTTGCCTAACGAATCAGAGTGCGACCATGCAAATCCGACCGCTACCCCTGCCGCAATCGCCCAGATAAAAAATGCGGAGTACGTAAACAGTCGCCCCACAACCGGCAACAACCACTCCGCAATTTTATCAGCGTTTGCGATCGGTATTCGTTGGCTGATCACGTGACCGAGTGGCCGAATCGACTTTTGAAGTGCCGTACCGGAGTTCGGTTTCGCAGGTCCTTGATTGGCGACATCTCCACCCGGTCCGCCGCTTGCACCCGGCGGTTGCGCATCGGGACTATTGACCGGATTGCCGTCGCGATCGACCGAGACCGCCAGCCCTGCTTTGGTCAGCTGCAAAGCCCAGCCCTGCACATCTTCAGCACACCAGTCAATTCCATCGCTTTGTAATGCGTCCGCAATCTCAGCCGCCGACAGCTCGCCGTTCATCAGCGATAAAACGTCAGCTTCGTGTCCCCCAAGATGATAAAACTTCCCAACCCGCTTATCATTTAAAACGACGATGTGGTGCAGTCCAATACAACGATCGAGCAGTTCAATGCCATCGCGAAGTTTAACGATCAGTTCCTTGGGGGCTTCCGGTTTTTCGTCCTCAGTGGTGTCGTGATCTTTCGCTGTTGCATTTTCAGCCATCTCCTCAGCATGTTCCGCCCAATAGGCACCGCAGTCGCTTGCAAGAATCGCAGCGAGTTTTTCCGGGAAGTCTTCACCTTGGTCGGGCGTTGACTGTTCACCGGTCGGTCGGTTTACTGGTGACTGGTCGCGATACATCCAACCTTTATCCTTTTGGGCTTCAACCTATTGCGTCGCAAAAATTTCTACAGTCGATAAGATCTGCTAGGCTCTGTTTGAAAAGGGGGCTAACCCTCTCCGGCGAGGCTTGAACAACCAGTAAAATCGTATCGCCTCCAAAGGGTCAGACCCCTTTTCAAGCAGAGCCTAGTGTTTCTGTTGATCGCTAGTTGCGTCGGTGAAACCTTGCAATGGCAAGTCGGTGATTCTTACCGAGCGAGCCGTTACGACTATGGCAACTTTTTCAGGTGTATTTTCAGCTGGGGTGGCTGCATCGTGATCGCGATTTACGATGTCGAACGTTCTCGGTTTTATTGCAGACGTGCGGTTTGGCTTGGGACGGACGACTGGGTCCATCAAACAACGATCACCAGCCATCCAACGCTGACTAGAATTGTCGATTCGGACGGTCACGGGAATCGTCCCACTGTCAGCATTGATTAACGGCGAAATGGTATCAATGCTGCCTTCTGCACTGCGTGCAATGCTGGTGAACTCCACGCGCACCATTTGGCCGATCGACATTCGCATTGCCTCGGCTGCGGGAACATTAAAGACCGCCTTTAAACTTGATGTATTGATGACCCGAACAACGGTAAGGTCTGATGGCAACACATACTCGCCGACGTCAACATGAATTTTTGCCACGACACCGTCGACTGGCGAGATCACTTGACGCCGCCGAAGTTGCTCTTGGGCCAGTTTCAGTTCGACTTCATGTTGAGCGATATCTTCTTTTGCGTTCAGCAGTCTTGCAACGGACATGTCCAGTTCGGCTTGCGCCCGGTCAACTTCTTCGGGTCTAGCGTTTCCCTTGGACGCTAACACCTTCAATTGCCTGAGCCGCATTTCATGCAGGTTTCTGTCAGCGGTCGCAAGGTCTAACCCGCCGCGCATCGCCGCGACAGTCTCCGCCGCTTCGACCGCGATCCGCTGAGCCGCCCGATCAAGAGTCGCTAATACTTGCCCCGCTTTCACTCGGTCGCCAACCTTAACGGATACCGATTCGACCCGTCCCGATTCGAATGCGGATACCATGATGTCGTCGACCGCTTCGGCAAATCCATCAAATCCGATTTCTGACAAGTCGAACTGACCCAGCGTTGGCGTGGGCGACAGGGTCGCTGCAGCGGCGACAATAGATGCGACAACGGCGTGACGTACACGCTTGAACATGCCGACCAAGTTGTGCGACGCCCAAGCGAGGTCGCAACTATCCGGCGTTCTCAAGCTTCTCATGCTCGCAGGCCTCACAAACCTTTCGATCGGAAAAACTATGGCGTCGGCGGGTGTGTCGACTCCAAAACTACTCATCCGTTTATCGTCCCATCGTTCGGATCGAATGACTCACTTCGATTCATTGGGCAAAGATTGCTACTGCTGCCCCCCCCTGCATATCCTTAACCGAATCAACCTGACTAACCCTTACCATCCGCTGCGCTCGCAAGGCTCTTGCCAGCCGTACGGATCTCCCGCGGCCGCCTTTTGGCAGTCTGATTTTCGGCAAATCAGACTGTCCAACCAGGTCTCATTCCGCTGCGGTTATAGCCGTGCGAAGCGGTCGGAAGTGATTAAGATGGTGCAGTTATCCGTTTCGCCAAATTATCTCTTGCGCAGTGGCATGCCGATGCGTTTGTTTTCGCACCATCACTTCAGTCGCCCCGTCGCCCGTTTATTGCTGGCGTTCTGCGTTTTTTTCGGGATCTTTGCGGGGCTGAACGCGAGCGATCGCGAGGCTGCGGCTCAGCGTCCGCCACAGCGATCGCGTTCGGCATTGCCCGAGCCGCCACCGCCGCCAACCGACGTTTTCCTGTTGGAACTGCGACGCCGGGCTCGCGGTAACGATGTCGAATTGGCAGAGTCGATCCGCGATGCCCTGCGGTTGAAGCTGGATGTCGAAGCTTCGCGGTTCCTCGAGTCGATCGAGCAGCGACAATGGGATGACGCCAAACGCCGTGAAGCCGCTCAGATAATTTTGCCCGATTCGCTGCTGCGGGCTATGGTCGATGACACGATCACAGCCAAAGCGAAGGCGCAGGTCGCTGAGATGTTGGCAGCCAAGCGGCGAGTCGACGAGTCGCCAGAGCGGATCGCTGCGGCAATTCTGGCGATTGGCACTGGCAATCCGGATCGCGAATTACCCGCAACGCGTACGCTGCTTTCCGCCGGAATTGCCGCAATCGGCCCGCTGGCGCTCGCCGCAGCCGAGGAAACAAATCCAGCACGCCGCGACGCGCTGCTGCTGGTAATGGCACGCTTGGGTGAAGACAGCCTTGGGGCCCTGGCGTCGCTGGCGATTTATGGTCCCGCAGAAATCCGCGCCGGTGCGCTCGCATCGCTCGATCGAATGAGCAACGACGAGGCTTTGGGCCATTTGAGTGTCGCGATCCACGCCCCCGATGCGACCCAAGCCGAGCGACAGTTCGCGTCCGAACGATTGCGACAACAATTTGGCCAGCTCCCTTCGCATGCCGACACACAAGCTTATTTGATCGATCGGCTCTCTTCGCTACGTCGTGCCGCCGGGCGACTGGCTCGCAGCGAAGCGACCGGAATCGCTTGGTCAGTCGACCCCGAATCCGGTGCCCCGGTGCCGACGCCGACGACGGCTTCCCTTGCTGCGCAACGCCGCGTTGCTGACCAGTCGCGACTGCTTTATCGCCTCGGAAATCTTTCGCCCTATGCGACCGAGGCCGCTGTGACAGCCGATTTGGCGTATCGATTTCAAGTCGAACCGCTCGCGGTCGCCGAGCAAATTGACGAACTGCGCCAGATCTGGGGCGACGATGCCTTCACAGCTCGGTCGCTTTCGAACATCATCGCCGGCGCGATCGCCGATGACGACCTCGCCGCCGCCGTCGCTGCCATGACCCTCGTCGGCCCCAGCACAGCCGGCAATCACAGCGATTTATTGACAACCGGTTCAGCCGACATGGCACCGCTGGTAAAGGCCGTCACGCACTCGGTGCCACAAGTTCGCTACGAAGCGGCATTAGCGATCCTGCGACTCGAATACCAGTCACCCTTTCCCGGTGCATCGACAGTTACCGACCGCTTGAACGAAATGGCATCGTTGTCGCGTGAGCCGATCGCCTTGATCGTCGACACGCGAGTCGAGCGGGAATCGCAGATCGAACGTGTGATCGCTTCGTTGGGCTATCGTGTCGAAGTCGCATCGTCGGTTGCCGAAGCGATCCGCCAAGTCGACCGTGGTGGCGATTTGCGTCTAGTCATTACGACATCGATCCTGCCCGATCGTTCGGTTCTGGAACTCGTTGACGGAGTCCGCCGTCACCCGCTGGGCCAGCGCATTCCGATTTTTATTCATGGCCCTTACGACTCATCCATTCAAATTGCCGTCGACGATTTGCGATGGAATGCGCCGGTTGCGCACATTGAATTGCCGAATTCTGCCGCCGGCTGGGGTGTGATTCTTGAACCCGCAGTAACGCTGCCGATCGGTCGACTGCAGGGTTTCGATCCGCTGTCGGCATCCCAACGGTACGACTTCCGCCGTCGTGCGACAATGGCGATTGGCAGGTTGACCGGATCGCCAGAAATTTATGATTTTTACGGACTCGATCGATTGTTGACGGCCTCGATCGGTGGTGGCAAGTCGGCTGACGCAGAAGTCGCAAAGGTGGCTTTCGGCGATCCGCGTTTAGCGTTATTGTCAGCCTCGGCAAACGGGCAATCACAAGCGGCATTAGTCGAGATGATGTTGCAACAGTCAGCCAAAGAAGCGGACTATCAATCTGCCGCCAGCGCTCTTCGCATGTCGATCCAGCGCCACGGGGTGGTGATGAGCGGTGAGGTGGTTCGCCGATTGGGTGTCGCAGCAGCATCGATGCCCAATGGGCCGCATCAACAAACTGTCGCAGACATCGTAGAGTTGATTGCCAATCGGTTCGGTTTCATCGTCGTTGGGGCGGAAGAATGATGATGCCTGGGCCGAGGGTTGCATTTGATATGAGAGTAACTTTCACCGACATCTAGCCTTCATGTCGATCCTTGGAATCTCAACGCCTCACTCGTCCGGTGGATCGCCACAGGGTGGCGGACTCTCCGGACCAAACCAGCCGTTGATTCCAGGCATTATTGGCAACGCCAAGGCGATGCAGAGCGTCTATCGGGTCACTCGTCGGGTGGCAGCGACAAACGCGTCGGTGTTGATTCTTGGCGAAACCGGCGTCGGCAAAGAGCTGATCGCCGCGGCGGTTCATCGGCTGAGCCATCGAGGGGCCGGGCCGCTGGTTAAAGTCAATTGTGGGGCGCTTAGCGAAAGTTTGCTTGAAAGTGAACTGTTTGGGCACGTTCGTGGTGCGTTCACCGGCGCTGTCAGCAACCGGGCCGGACGGTTCGAAGCGGCAAACGGAGGCACGATCTTCTTAGACGAAATCAACAGCACGTCGTTAACCTTGCAGGTCAAACTGCTGCGAGTGCTGCAAGAGAAGGAGTTTGAACGTGTTGGCGATACGTCGACCTTGCAAACCGATGCACGAATCATCGCCGCCAGCAACCGCGACCTGATGAACGAAGTGCGCGAAGAACGCTTTCGCGAAGACTTGTATTGGCGATTGAATGTCGTGCCGATCGAGATCCCGCCGTTGCGCCGGCGTCGCGAAGATATCCCCGCATTGGTCACGTTCTTTTTGGAACATTACAACGAAGTGAACGATCGCTATGTCGTTCACATCGACCCAGCAGCCTTACAGGCGTTGCAGGATTATCATTGGCCCGGCAACGTACGAGAATTGCAAAACTATATCGAACGCGCCGTCGTGATGGCCGAAGGCGATGAGTTAACACCTGATCTTTTGCCAGGCGTCGTCACCGGCGGCGAACGCCAAACGGGCCCAGCGCTGCCCGCGACCGATATCGATACGTTGACCCGCGAAGTCGTCCTGCAAGGGCTCAGCACCGCAGGCGAAGAAGCGTGTGGGTTGCACAGCCAAATCGTCGACCGCGTCGAGCGGGAATTGATCGTGCAAGTGTTGCAAGCGTGCGGCGGGGTGCAAACCAAAGCCGCGACGCGGTTGGGGATTAACCGCAACACGCTGCATAAAAAGTTGAAAGATTACGGCTTGGATAGCGGCGAGTAAATCAAACGCCCGCCAACAAACCGGCCAGTTTTCCAGTGCTGTCGCCCAGTTTCTCAAGCGATATATCTAGCCGATCGAGCATCGACAACCAGAGATTGTTCAACGGTGTCTCTTTCTCATAACGGATATGCCGGCCGCTGGTCAGCGTGCCACAACCGCCACCGGCTAACAAAATCGGCAGGTCGTCGTGGTTATGAGCGTTCCCGTCATGAATGCCGCTGCCGTAAACGATCATGCTGTGATCCAACAACGTCCCATCGCCTTCGGCGATTGAATCGAGTCGCTCGAGCAAGTAGGCGAGTTGTGAGGTGTGGAACAGATTGATCTTACGAATCTTTTCTTTCTTCGCCTCATCGCCACCATGGTGCGACAAATCATGGTGTCCTTCGGGAACATCGATAAAGGCATAAGATTTGTTGCTGCCTTCGTTGGCTAAGACAAATGTCGATACCCGAGTTACATCGGCTTGGAATGCCAACACCATCAAGTCGCACATCATGCGAATGTGTTCGTCATAAGCCGCTGGCACACCGGTCGGAACCGGATAGTCGGGCGTCTGGACCGGCGGCATTTTTTCGGCCCGTTCCATCCGCACTTCGATGTCGCGAATCGCGGCAAAGTATTCGTCCAGTTTGCGTTGGTCGTTAGTAGCCAATTTGCCCGCCACGCCACTGGTGTCGTCACGTACATAATCGAGAATACTTTTCCGCCGCGCATTGCGTGCCGCTCGCGACGGATCGTTGTTCGAAGCAAACATTCGCTCGAAAACCAATTTCGGGTTTACCTCTTTGGGCAGCGGCTGTGTCGCCGAACGCCACGACATCGTCGACGAGTAGACACAGCTATACCCGGAGTCACAATTGCCAGCCATCGCGCCTTGTTCGGTACCGATCTCCAGCGACGCCAGACGAGTTTTGTCGCCAATTCGCGATGCCGCGACCTGATCGACCGAAACTCCGCTGCGGATGTCCAAACCATCGGTCTTGTTTGGCTGTACTCCGGTCAAAAACGCTCCCAACGCGCGGGCATGATCACCGCCGCCGTCGCCGTGCGGCCGAGCCTTGTCGGCGGTCAATCCTGACAAGATCGAAAACTTGTTTCGCACCGACGAAAGTGGTTGCAAGATCGGAGTCAGCTCGAAACCCGCTCCTTCAGTTTCGGGCGTCCAATCAAGCATGTTTTTGCCGTTAGGCGTATAGAGAAATGCCATGCGGTTCGGAGCGACCGATTTGGGGTCGGTACCATCGGCCCAAGATTGCAATGGCCCCATCGCTTCCAACCAAGGCAAGGCGAGCGAAACGCCCAAGCCACGCAGAACCGTGCGACGCGAAATCGGTTTTGATGGAATCAACATTTTAAATCATCCTATGCCACTTTGAACCTACAACCCACGACGCTGCAAAAACGCTTCACTCTTAACAATCTTCGTAACTAAAGCCGAAAACTTAAAATCGTTCGCCGGCATCTCACCAACGATTCGTTCCACTACCGGACGATCATAATACTCGACTCCACGGCCAACCGCGTACGTTAACATTTTTTCGACCAAGCAGCGAGTGAAATCGTCCTTGCGATCCAAAATTAAACCCCGCAACTCTTTCGGGCCGTTCACCTTGGTGCCATCACCAAACTCGCCGCTGGCATCGATCTCGTACTCACCGTCGCGAGTTCGAAAGGCGCCCACCGCGTCAAAGTTCTCTAATGCAAACCCAATCGGATCCATCTTCGCGTGACAATTCGCACAAGCCGGATTCTTGCGATGCTCTTCGAGGCGTTCCCGCAGCGACCCGGCCGTTTTGCCTGAGCCTTCTTCCTCCAACTCAGGCACATTGGGCGGTGGCGGAGGCGGCGGCGCACCGAGCAATTGTTCCAACACCCAGCGGCCGCGTTTAACCGGCGACGTTCGCGTCGGGTTGGACGTCACGGTTAACAGACTCGCCTGTGTCAATAAGCCACCGCGAACCGAATCGTTCAACGAAACTCGCACAAACGTATCGCCCTTGATCTTTTCACCACCGGGACGTGCGGTCGGCTGGCCATGTAAATTTCCCAGCGTATCGACGATCCCATAATGTTTCGCAAGTGGCTCGTTCAAATAGGTAAAATCGGCTGCGATCAGATCAAGAATACTGCGATCATCTTTAACCACCGCCCCGAACAACAACTCCGTTTCGCGAACCATCGCCGCTCGCAACGCCGGACTGAAACTCGGAAACCGCGCGGCATCGGGCGCAACGGAATCGATCCTTCGCAATTGCAACCACTGCATTGCAAAACTATCAACAAACGCGACCGACCGCTCATCGGCCAGCATGCGTTTTACCTGATCGTCCAACTTAGCCTTCAACTCACCGCGTTCGGCCAGGTTCAACAATTCGTCGTCTGGCATCGTGTTCCAGATAAAATACGACAATCGCGACGCGAGCTGAAAATCATCCAACGGCCGTGCCGCACTGTCGCTGGGGTTTGAATCCAATTCGACCCGGAATAGAAATTTCGGCGAACAGAGCACCGCTTGCATCGCCATCTGCATGCTCGACTCCCACGACTCGCCACCTGCGATCGCACCGGCAACCAGTTTCGTCAACCGATCGACTTCGTCCGGTTGTGGTGGCCGACGAAACGCCCGTCGCAAGAACCGTCGCAGCACATCCTCAGTCTGCTCCACCGCGGGTCGCGAATCATCAATCGCCAACAGCTTTCGCTGGCTAGCCGGACGCGTATCCATCGGGCCATCAAGCGCCAAATGCTCGATCCACAACGTCGCCTGAGGTTGGTCCGCCGGAACCTTATCGATCGCAACCAACATCCGCTCGCGACCCTTCATCGCCGGAACGTCGACCTCAATCACCTCAGCATTCCCAGTTTCGGTCGCAGTCACCTCAATCGTCTTCAAAATTTTCGCCGGTCGCGGCACGTTCCCCGCAAACTTATCCAATTCCTCGCTCGACGACGATTCGGCCAAATCCTTGCCGCTGACCAAAATCGTCACCTTCAACGACTGGTCATTGGTTGTTTCTTTAAACAGCTTCGTGCGAAACTTATAANNGCTTGATCGCATCGGTCGATAACCGTTAACAACTAACGAAGCCGACTCGCCGGACGCCGGTTCGGTATAGGTCGATCCCAAGTGCCGTTTAATTACCGCCGGCAACTTGGGCGTGATCGCTCGATCCATGATGCTTTCCGCCGC
>DIUH01000451.1 GCA_002428205.1 Planctomycetaceae bacterium UBA6163 | reverse complement strand
GATTCACCCGGCATCAGCATCTCGCCAAACGGACCGTCGCGAACGGTCAAGTAGCCTGCTTGCCGCAGCACACGGTTGATATGAACGGCGCGTGAAACCGGCACCAGTCCGTATTCCGACACCACCACACAAGTCGCTCCGATCGCATCAGCGGCGTCGATGATCGAACCGGCACAAGCGTCGACCTCGGCGACTCGAGCCGGATCGTGTGTGGTCAGGCGTTGGAAGTCGTAGTCGAGGTGTGGCAGATAGACCATCGTCAACTCGGGACGATTTTGCCGCAACACAATCGCCGCTGCATCGGCGATCCAGCGTGAACTCGGCAAGCCAGCGGCTGGCCCCCAAAATGAGTGAAACGGAAACGGACCGAGCCGTTTTTGTAGATCGCAATCGGTGTGATCCAGGATATCAAATACTTTGGAACCGTCGCTGCCGTAATGCGGTTTGGGTGTTGCGCTCCAGCGGACGGGAGCGGATTGGTTGAACCACCAAAACAGCTTTGCGGTTTCGACATCTTGATAAAACGGTTCGCCTTGCACCAAGGAATGTGCCTGTTGCCAAAAGCGCACTTCTTGGGTGTCGCGAAAATACCAACCGTTACCGACGATGCCGTGGTCACGTGGTGGCAAACCGGTCAACATCGTCGCTTGGCTGGTGCAAGTTACCGCCGGTAACGGACTGCGCATCGGCGACGCCGCCCCGAGCGCGGCGATGCGTGGTGCGTGCTGCAGCAGGCTTGGTGTCAAACCGACGACGTTGATTAAACAAATTTTACTGGCCATTACATTGCCGATGTATCGCGCCCGAGTTCGATTTTACCGGCGCGATAACGATTCCAATAATCATCGAGTTGGCGTTTAATGATCCCGCTCATCATAAAGACGCCCAACAGGTTGGGCAGCGCCATACCAAGCAGCATCAGGTCGCTGAAATCGAGCACGTTACCTCGCGTGACGATTGACCCGAGAAACGTGAACGTCAGGAACAAAAACTTATAAATCATTGATGTCGAGGAACCGAACAGTTCGGCCCAGCAGCGTTCGCCATAGTACGACCAACTGATGCATGTGGAGAATGCGAATAGCACGACGGCGACATATAAGATGTATGCGAACCATTCGTATCCGCCGGTCACGAATGCGTACAGGGTGACTTGGGCACCGGCGTTTCGTGCGACGGCTGAGGCCATTTCGGGAGCCGCGTAGGCGCCCGTGATCACGACTACAAGTGCCGTGCAGGTGCAAACGACAACCGTATCGATAAACGGTTCGAGCAACGCGACGATGCCCTCGCTGACCGGTTCGTTCGTCTTTGCGGCCGAGTGAACAATGGCCGCCGATCCGATGCCGGCTTCGTTGCTGAACACGGCCCGCTGAATGCCGATTACCAGGACGCCTAAGAACCCACCTTTGATTGCCGTCGGATTGAATGCTTCGGACACAATCATGAGGATCGCGTCAGGAATTGCCGCAAAGTTCATCGCTAAGATGTAGAGGCATGCCAACATATACGCGCCACACATAAATGGCACGATCTTGGAGGCTACGTTACCAATGCTTTTGATACCGCCGACGATCACCAAGCCGACGGCGGTGACCATAATCAACCCATAGACCCAGGGGTATTGGTCGAGAATGGTGAATTGATTGCGGATGGTGTCGAGCGACTGGCCGATTTGAAATGCATTACCACCACCAAAACTGGCACCGATGCACAGCACCATAAAGACGACGGCCAACACACGGCCGAGTCTTGGGAAACCGATATCCGACAAACCTACTCGTAGGTATCGCATTGGGCCGCCGAGCACTTGACCCGAATCGTCGCGAGATCGATAGAGTTGTGCGAGTGTGCATTCGGCAAACTTTGAGGTCATGCCGAGCAAACCGACGATCAGGATCCAAAACGCGGCACCTGGGCCTCCCATGCCGATCGCGATTGCAACGCCAGCGATATTGCCTAGTCCAACCGTTGCTGACAAGGCGGTAGCGAGCGCTTGGAAGTGGGAGACGTCGCCTGGTTCGCCTTCGTTATCATAATCACCTCGGGTCAGTCGCACGGCGTGCCAGAAAGCGCGAAAGTTAATGAAACCCATTCGGATCGTCAGAAATAACGCGCCGCCGAACAGCCAAACAACCACGAATGGAATCTTTACCGCGCCGTCTGGTGATGTATAAAGTTTGAAAAAAATGATGAAATCGAGAACTGCAACGACTTTGCCGAACTTCGAATCAATACTCTTGATCCAAGGTGGCAGATCTCGCTCGGGTGCTGATGCGTTTTCAGCCGTGCTCTTTGAGGCGTCAGTTTCGGTTTCGGTTGCTGCGTCATCGGTGACCGGTGGTATGGACTCGGTTGCCGTTGCCTCAACAGGCGGTTGATTGACCGCATCAACAGACGCCGCAGGTTGTTGGGCCAATGCAGATGGCGTGATCGGCCATGCCATCAGCACCAAACCCAACGCGACCAGCCTGGCCAAGCGAAGAAACAGGTTTGGGAAAATAAAGGATTCAGTGGGGCAGGAACGATGCCTCGGACGCGTCATCGGCGAACCTTTCGCGGGTCATGCGGATCATAAGGGCAGGAAAAATGATTTTGTCGAATCGATCGACCGGAAGCATGCTGGCACGACCGGGTGGGGTCTTGCTGCGGGACTCCCGCGCCAGGCTATGGTAACGCCCGAGCTTTGCCAGCAAAAACCCTTTTCTGAGATATCAGGCTGATCGGAGCCAGATTTACCGGAATAAGCCGATTGGCGAGTCCAGTACGCCTCAAACGATTTGGCTGTACTCTCGCACCGGTGCCGGTTCACCGTGTCGCCGCGTGGCATCCAGTCGCCAGGGAAGCGTCACCCAGAAAGTACTTCCTTTGCCAAGCTCGCTTTCAAAACCGACTTCGCCGCCGAGCAATTTCGACAATTCTTTTACGATTGACAGCCCCAAACCGGTGCCGGAATACTCGCGAGTCAGCCCTTCGCCGTCGAGCAATTTCTTGCTTTGGCGAAATTTTTCGAAGATAACGGAATGATCTTCCAACGCGATTCCGACGCCCGTATCGGCAACGGACAATAAGAAGCAGTCGACATTATGTCGTTTGACACGAACCGTAATGATGCCACCTTCGGGGGTGAACTTGATCGCGTTGCTTAGCAAGTTGGTCAAAATTTGGCCCAACTTGTTTTGGTCTTGGAAAACCTGGGCCAGCGAATCCTCCGCTTCGACGCTCAGGGCGATATTTTTCTCTTCGGAAAGGCTGCGAACCATATCGGTTTGGGCGTTGACCAACCGGACCAGGTCGAATTGCACCGGATGCAACTCCATTTTGCCCGCTTCGACCTTCGCCAAGTCGAGAATATCGTTGATCATTTCGAGCAATACATGGCCACTTTTACTGATATTTGCGGCATACCGCCGCTGTTTATCGCTCAGCGAATCGATCCCCTGCAGCACTTCGGAAAAGCCGATAATGGAGTTTAGCGGGGTCCGCAATTCGTGGCTCATGTTGGCCAAGAAATCGCTCTTAAGCCGGTTTGCTTCGTACAACTGGATATTCACTTGGCCGAGTTCTTCGATTCGACTGTCGAGTTCCTGGTTCACAGTTTCCAATTCGCCTTGCGTTTCGGTCATATGGCGCAGCATTCGGTTGAAGGCATCGGCAAGCTCTCGGAACTCGTCTTCGGTTTCGATNNNCGAACGATTGCGTGCAGGATGAACAGCATGACAGCGATAATCAGCATCGCCATCGCGATCAAAATTGCCCGGATCCACGATGTTCGTTCGTAGGTCAACCGATACGGCATACTGACCCGGATGACACGAAACGGGTGAGCCGCAGCGACGGCAACCGGATCGCGTTGGTCAATCGCGGCGGCGTCGGCGGGCGTGTGACAAACCAGAATGCACTTGGGGCGACCGAACACTGGCGTGTAATGAATGTAGCGGTCTTTGATCGGCCCACGTTCGGCGAAAATGATTGATGTGTCCGGACCGAATTGGTCCAGCGGTGGCGCGGTGTTCAATTCCAGCGGCCGGTCCTGGGCGGGGGTCTCCTGCGAGATGCGTTCGGCCAAACGTTGGCGAAATCGAGTTTCCAGATCTTTCAGCAATTGCAATTCTTGAGGCGATTCGGGCGCGACCGCTGGCGGCAAGGACTTGACCGGTTTTTCGTCGGGCAACCCCATGACGGTGTAGACATAATCCTCGTTCAACAGGTCGTCAGCTAACATCTTCAGCACGGCACGACGTTCTTCGTACTGCTCGGGCGGCACGATCTCGCGAAACAGCGCCTTGTCGTGCAACCGCAGTGTCACTTCGAACGAAAAATCGCGGGCGATTTGGCGGGTTCGTTCCATCACAAGGCGATTAGCCAGCAATTGCACGACCCAAAACGCGGCGCACATTAGCACGATGATGACCGAGCCGAAAAAGAACAGACACTTCCGCTCCAGACTGGTCGACGCGAATAGGCTCTGGATGAAACGCAGCATAGGAAAATGTCAGCCGTGGCAGGCGTGGGTCTGCGAAATATTGTTCGGTGATTTAGATAGTTTATCGCGATTAGGACTGCCGCTGGAATGCGAATCGCAAGCGAACTGATCAAGGTTTTGCCACAAATTCTTGCCCTCGCACAGTCAAGCAACTAATATACTCGACTATTCCGCCAGCCTTACCGGCGACGAGTGTTGCGCCGGTCCCTCCCTTTGAGATGCATCCAAACCCAACTAAATCGCCATGAAATGTAATCTCCAGCGGTATTTCCGCGTCGCAATCGTCAGCAGTTTGGTCGTCTCACTTGGAACCAGCTCCGCGTCGGCCGGATGGTTGCTGAAGCGACTGAGCTGCAAGCCTGCTCCTAGTTGCCAGCCACAACCCGCTTGCCCGCCAGTGGTCGCTTGCNNTTGCCAACCTGAGCCGGTTTGCTGCGGCCCGGTGATGGGTGGCGAAGTGATCATCGGCGAGGAAGTAATCATCGGTGATTCAGCAGTCGTAAGCCCTTCGGATGACGCTTATCGAGCCGAAAAGTCTGCTCCACCAGCTCCCGTGGCTGGTGATGATGAGGCAGTAGCCGCGCCGGAAATGCCAACCGAAGAACCCGCTCCCGCACCAGCACCTGTCGCTGCACCAGCACCTGTCGCTGAGCCGGCACCTGTTGCTGAGCCAGCACCTGTTACTGAGCCAGCACCGGCTGAGCCAGC
>DIUH01000273.1 GCA_002428205.1 Planctomycetaceae bacterium UBA6163 | reverse complement strand
TTGGTCGATTCGCCGGTCAGCAAATAACCTTCGACATAAACGTATTTCGATTTGGCGATCATCGCTTCGTCGATGTCCGATGGAGCCAAACTGGTCGACACGGCCAGGTTGGTCAGCATCGTTCGCTGGGCGTCCGGTGTGATCAATACCGCACAGGTGCCGGTTTGGCCCGAAGCGGCTCGGGTCACTCGGTAATCGACTCCTAAAGCACGCATGTCATTGAGGAAAAAATCGCCGATCGCATCGCTGGCGACCTTACCAACAAATGCCGCTTTGCCACCAAACTCGGCCAACCCAACAATCGTGTTCGCCGCTGAACCGCCAGCGCATTGATTCACCGGGCTGCCGTTCAACTGGGCGATCACGCCAGCTTGGGCATCGTCGTCGACCAGCGTCATGATCCCCTTATTCAGCCCCAAACCCTGAATAAAGTCATCAGAAACACGGGCTTGAACATCTACCAGGGCATTGCCGACGCCGTATACATCGTAAGACATCAAGTGGGCTTTATGATCTAAGGTTTCGTGAGGAAAATCATCGGCGGTCGCTCGCACCCGTTTCGGTTACGTCCGCACCGTCGCAATTCTAGTTCGGTTTCGCGATTGAACCAGAAACCTGCCCCCAATCAAACCCCCGATCGTTCGGCTGACCATGAACACCGACCATTTATTGATCGCAACGACAACCGTTTCGACGCCAGAGCAGGCCGACGCGATGGCCCGATCTCTGGTCGCCAGCCAGCTTGCCGCGTGTGTCCAAATCGATGGACCGATCACCAGCCACTACATGTGGCAGGGGCAGGCCGAAGTGGCAACCGAATGGCGACTGACGATCAAAACGCGACAATCGATCGCAAGGCAACTTCAACAAAAAGCCCTCGCCTTGCATCCCTACGAAGTGCCACAGTGGACGGCCGTGGTCGCCGATATCGTTTCACCAGCCTACTGGGACTGGGTTCAGCAATCAGTCCAAAGCGATCCCCAGCCATGACCCAATCGCCTTTGCATGTCTACCTTTATGGGCCCGACGGTGGTCCGCTTGCGAGCCGTTTTGAAGACGTTTCGGACCGACTATCGCAAATCGATCGTTTGCACATGGAACTCGACGGTTCGTTTGTCTGGGTTGGGCCAAATTGGCAGCTTGACGGAATGATTTACGACCACGCCGACCGCATTCGTTACATCGACCTGAAGGGACATTGCCATCTGCAACAGTGGCAAGCCATGATCCGCTGGATCGCCGAGCCGATGGGCGGCGGCCCCGCGGACCCACTGACCGTTTGGGTGGTCCATGGCCAGGTTTTGCATGATTTGCAAAGTTTTGAAGCGATTCAATGGCCGCAGTCATAAACTATCCGGAAAATCCCCAGCAATGCTTCGCAGATTTGATGAAATCTTCGCGGAATAACGGGAACCCTGTTCATATCGCTTGTATCTAATTTAGCGATTGGCACGATTGTTGCTAGATAGGTCGATACAATGTGCCAACCCGGTCGCAAGTGCGCGACGGGAAATGACACAACGAGTGCCGAGTGGGCACTGCGATCGATGTTCGTTTTTTCCGGTTTGACGTTTTCAGGAGGATCTCCCATGCTGACCGCAACTCTCCCTACCCCCAGCTTGTCACAAGGCCGAATTTCGAATCAGAATGAGACATCGGTTTCAGACGCTGAAATTTCGGCTCGCGTCCTTCGTATCCGCAGCGGTTGGTCTGTCCAAGAACGAATGGAACGTCGTCGCGAAGCCGAACGCCGTTTCGCGAATCTGATTGAATCGCTCGGGACGGTCTGATCACGCTTGTGGGCGATGCCGCTTTGCAAGTTCGTCGGCATCCGTTTGCATTCTCGGCTGAACTCAAGGGACTGAGTTCCCGCCAAACGTAGATGACCGGCAACTTTTCTTTTCATGTCCTATCTCGAACCGATTTGGCTGCACGGCTTTTGTTAAGCTGGTCGCAACATGAACCAATCGGACGACCAAACCGCACGTCGCGCTGTCGCGCTGCGCGCCAATCAACAATGCTATGACACCCTGGTCGCAGGCCAAGCGGCTTTGTGCAGACCGGCCAGCGATTCCGAACTGGCCGATCCGCTCGGTACGCTCGACCCGATGGGCTGGCTAGGGGGCAATGTCAAAGGGAAACGACTGCTCTGCTTGGCCGCCGGCGGCGGACGACAAAGTGCGATCTACGCGACCGCAGGGGCCGAAGTCACGGTGGTCGATATCAGTCCGGCGATGCTTGAACTCGACCGCCAAGTTGCCATCCGTCGCGGACTCAACTTGCGATTGCTGCAAGCATCGATGGATCGCCTCGACATGCTGGCCGACGCATCGTTCGACATTGTCGTTCATCCGGTCAGCACCTGCTATGTCCCCGACGTTATGCCGGTGTTTCGCGAAGTAGCCCGTGTCCTGCGACCGGGCGGCGTTTATGTCAGCCAGCATAAATCACCCACCAGCTTGCAAGCCAGTCACCAAAGAGACGTCGCTGCGTGTTATCGAATTGAGCACACCTATTATCGACGCGATGCCATTCCGGGACCAAGTCAAGAATCGCCAGCATCAAAACGACTGCGCGAGCGTGGCGCGGTGGAATATTTGCATCGTCTGGAAGAGTTGATCGGCGGGATTTGTCGCAATTCGATGGTGATCGAAGACTTTATTGAGCCGATGCATGCCGACGAATCGGCCGCGCGTGACACGTTCTCCGATCGCGCTCGCTTCATCGCCCCTTATTTGCGAATCAAGGCTAGGCGTGTGAGCGGCCGCGGGGCTGCTTGGGCATCCACTGCCGATGCGTCGTCTTTGGTGATGGAAACGCCGCCAACTGCAAGCCGAATAATCCTTCCAGGCTGAAAATCTGGTGCGGACGACCGCGAGATTTTTTTCCGCTTCGCAATGCGATCGCTACACGCTGCGAAAAGTCGACCTAGCTTTCAGAGTCGCACGGCCGCACGGTCCCGTGTGGGAGTTTCCCCCGGTGGGGGCATCAAGATCAGCCAGCTCAGGTGTTAAACATGGTCGCGAAAATCCGTTCCGGTAGAACACGGTCGTACATCGATCCTGGTGTTCAGGGGGCGTTACTACGGAAGCTTTCGTTTCATTGGGTGGCCCTGATCACCGTCAATTGCGGCGTCTTCGGGACCTGGATTTGGTTGTTTGAGCGTACCGATGCATCGTCTGGCGATGCTTTCTCGACTGCGTTTTCGAAGTGCTTGCCATTTCTGGTCACCAGCGCCGCCCTGTTGCCGGTTTTCCTGTTCGATACCTTGCGATTAACCAGCCGTTTTGCCGGTCCCGCACTCCGATTCCGGGCCGCCCTTTCGGATGCATCTCATGGATTGCCGGTCCGGCCGATGCACTTTCGCCACGATGACTTTTGGCAGGAAATGGCAGAAAGCTTTAACACGCTGATGGAACGCCAGGAAGAGGATCGCCGACTCGTTCGCGAAAGCCAGGCAATGCTCGAGTCACGCGCTCAAGAACCGACACCGGCTGCAACGGCGGTCAATGCCTCCGATCGCAATCAGTCAAGTGTTCGCTCGGCGGATGAAGCCTTGCGTTTGCTCGACTCTGTCACCGCTTAATCCGCACCGTGATAGGCAGCTAAAGAATCTGTTTCGCAGCGGCGATCGGTGTGTTCCGGTCGACCGCACTATCAATCGATATCCCTACCAGTGATCTATGAACCTTGCCAAGCACTCGCGACGCAGACGGAACCGTCGTGGACTCGCGGCCGTGGAGTTTACCATCTGCTTGCCAGTACTGGCTTTGTTGGTGTTCGGATCGATCGAGGCGACAGCCTTTATTTTCTTGAAACAGTCGCTCCATGTCGCGGCTTATGAAGGCGCACGAACCGCCAGCCGCGGATCCAGCACTCAGGCCGAATCAGCCGCCCGCGCTCGTGCGATTCTCGACTCACGGGACATTCGCGGTGCGACGATCAATTTCGTCACCGGCGATGTCGCATCGATCCAGCGTGGCGATCCCATCATCGTCGAAGTCGCTGCTCCCACCAACGTCAACAGTCCGCTGGCAGGCCAGTGGATTGCCAATCGCACGCTCACTTCTCGCGTCTTCATGCTGAAAGAATAATCCGATGATGTCGACACAGAATGACCGCAAANNTCACCTGCCGGGTTGAAGCGGGCGAGCGTCGTGGTGCGATGATGGTCTTTGTTGCGGTGTTGCTAGCCGGATTTTTGGCGATGGTGGCGATCAGCATCGAAATTGCTCATATCCAACTCGCCAGAACCGAACTCCGTTCAGCCACCGATGCGGCTTCTAAAGCTGCGGCGTTGGAACTGGCCAGGACCCAGGATATCGGCCTAGCGATCGCCCGCGGTACCGATGTCGCCGCAGAGAACCAAGTCATAGGCGCCCCGCTACTGCTATCACCGGGCGACTTCCAATTCGGCAGCTCGGTCGAAAACGGAGCCACCGGTCGATTCGAGTTCGACCAGTCCAGCACACCCATCAACGGCGTTCGGGTCACCGGCAGTCGAACCAACGGCTCCCGCAGCGGGCCAATTTCGCTGTTTTTCGGCGGCTTCCTCGGCACATCGATTTTCGAACCCCAGGCCGTCGCCACAGCAACCTTTATCAACCGCGACGTGGTTCTGGTGGTCGATCGCTCGGGGTCTATGAGTGGCCGTCTAATGCAAGAACTTCAGGCCGCTCTGTTCTTATTCACGCAAACGCTAAACTCAACGCCCGTCGATGAACATGTCGGCATGGCATCCTACGAAGCGACTGCCACGATCGACGCGCTGCTGACACCGAACTTGACCGAAATCGATGCGGCTACCCGTCGACTGCGCGCCGCTGGGTTCACCAGCATTTCGCGCGGCATGGAGGCCGGCCAGCAGATCTTTCAATCGGGACGCTCAGCCCGATTCGTCGAACGAACCATGATCGTGATGACCGACGGCCTGCATAACAGAGGCCCCGAACCGAGGATCGTGGCCAGGTCCCTGGCCGACCAAAACGTGGTGATCCATACGATCACTTTTGGTTCCGCCGCCGACATTCCCCGAATGCAAGAGGTCGCGACGATCGGCCAAGGGCGTCATTTCCATGCCGCTAGCGGTGCACAACTCGCTGAAATCTACCGTGAAATCGCACTTTCCCTCGGCACGCTACTTACCGAGTAACCCAAAAATCGTGACACACTTGTTCTCCTCAATCCGAACCGCTCGTCGATCGCAATCCGCCAGGAACTGTGCCGGAGCTACGGTTGTCGAGTTCGCGTTGGTTGTACCGCTGGTTCTGCTGCTCGCCTTTGCCGCAATCGAGTTCGCGCGGGTTACCATGATTCGCCACAGCGTCGATAACGCGGTGTACGAATCCGCCAGACTGGCAATCATTCCCGGCGGCACTGCCGCCGACGCACGCAACGAAACCCAGCGATTGTTTTCCGTAATCGGGATCACCGATTTTCTCGTCGAAATCGTCCCGCCTGTCCTGGCCCCCGAAACGCCTGACGTGACAGTCCGAATCACTGTTCCACTGGACACCAACAGCTACTTCCCACAGCAGTTTTTTGCCGGGCGAACGATTCGTCGTGAACTGACGATGCGACGCGAAGGTCTCTGATCCTGCCGTTCCGCGTCACCCGCTGGCAACTTACGCGGTTGCCCGGTGGAGCAATCGCCCTGGCGATGTCAAACTGGACTACTGTGGCACGCGGTTTTGATGGGCGAAGCGGTTGTCGTTGACACCGACTCCTGTCCCAATCCATAAACTGCGAGCGGTTTTCTAGATTTCGAAGCTCGTTTTGTCCCCCCTCTGGCAATATGGCCGTTCTGATTCAGATTCGTGACGCAGACAAGCGTTTTGGTGACCAAATCCTGCTCGACGGTGCCGAAGCATCGCTGGTCGACGACGTGAAAGTCGGGTTCGTCGGTCGAAATGGCGCCGGTAAATCGACCCTGCTGAGAATCCTGCTGGGCGAAGAAGAAGTCGATCGCGGCGAAGTGATCCATCATCCGTCATTGCGAGTCGGCTACCTTCGCCAACATGATCCGTTCCTGCCAGGCGAATCGGCGCTCGACTTCCTGATGCGCGACAGCGGCCAACCCGATTGGAAATGCGGCGAAGTCGCCGGCCAATTCGAACTCAAAGGCGCCTACCTCGACGGCCCCGTCAAAGCGCTCTCCGGCGGCTGGCAAACCCGCGTTAAACTCGCTGCCCTGCTGCTGCACGATCCCAACCTGCTGATGCTCGACGAACCGACCAACTTCCTCGACTTGCGCACCCAAATCCTGCTCGAACACTTCCTGCGGCAATTCAGCAAAGCCGCGCTGATCGTCTCGCACGATCGCGCCTTCTTAAAGGCGACATGCACCCACACGCTCGAATTGTCCCGTGGCAAGTTGACAATGTTCACAGGCAAAATCGATGCCTTCCTCGATTACCGCGAAGAACGACTGGAACACGATCGACGCGTCAATGCGACCGTGATCGCCAAACAAAAACAATTGCAACGGTTTATAGAAAAGAACCGGGCCAATGCGTCCACCGCCAGCCAAGCGAAAAGCAAAGCCAAACAACTCGAACGGCTGCAGACCACGGAAATCGAACTCGACGAACCGACCGTTCGCATCCGCGCTCCTCGCGTCCAGCCCCGATCGGCAACTGCCCTCCGCTGCACCGACATGGCGATCGGCTATCCCAACCACTGCGTCGCTAAGGGGATCAACCTCGAAATCGAACACGGTGAACGTGCCGCGATCGTCGGTGACAACGGACAAGGAAAAACGACGCTCCTGCGAACCCTCGTCGGCTCGCTGCCACCGGTCGGTGGAACACTGAAATGGGGCCACGGGTGCGACGTCGGCACCTATGCCCAACACGTCTACACCAGCATCGACGAACGACAAACGGTTCTCGAAGCACTCGAGTATCACTGCGATCGCGAGACGACTCGCCAAGAAGTCTTGGCGATGGCGGGCGCACTGCTATTTCGCGACGAACATGTCAATAAGAAAGTCAAAGTCCTCTCCGGTGGTGAACGGGCAAGACTCTGCATGGCCGCGCTCTTGCTTGGAACCGACAACATCCTGGTCTTGGACGAACCCGGTAACCACCTCGATGTCGAAACCGTCGAAGCACTCGCCGACGCATTGCTGGAATACAAAGGCACAGTGATCTTTACAAGCCACGACCGCCACTTCATGCGCCGTGTCGCAACCAGTGTGATCGAAGTCCGCGACGGTACCGTGCGAAACTTCTTTGGCGACTACGAAACCTATCTGCAAGCCGTCGAACAAGAAGTCGACGAAGGTGAACGCCAACGAAACGCCGCCAGCGGCAAATCGGCCAGCGCACCACCAGCCAAAGCAGGTGGCGCTGCCGATTATCGCGCGGCACAGCAAGACAACCGTCGGGCTGACAAAGAGCTTAAGAATCTTGAAAAGAAAATCGCCAAACTCGATTCACAAAAGAAGCAACTCGAACAGCAATTGCTGACCGAAACCGATCCTAAGAAAGCGGTTCAGATGCACCAGGAATTGACCGAAATCAATGCCGAAATGGCCACCGCCGAAGAACGCTGGCTAGAACTCAACCCGTTTTGAGACAGAGCCTCTAATCGTTCGATACCACTTCACCACCGAGTTTCGTTTTCCAAACGGTTGCCAGATCGTTTTGCCCCGCCTGCTTCAAGCGTTCGACCCACTCGGAAAAAAATCCTGCCTCACCAGGTTTGATCTCAAAACAAACCTTCAATGCCTGGTCGACCGCTGGCCAATCCTGGGCGGCAAACCCACGCTCAGCCACCGCACCATGCATCGCCCAAGGGACTTCTAAGAATTCGGCTTGATCGCCGTATCCATAGTGATAACGGGCATGCAGCATTTGCCATTGCTGGCTCCACTTGATCACTTCTTCGGGCGAACTCGCACACGCTTTCAAATGCCCGATCGCCTCCATCTGCGCCGGGTCGTGGGGAAGCGCCAGCCGAAACACCTTTTCAAAAAACGCTTTACCCGTTTCAACCTCCCCGATCTCCAACGACTCGACGCCCATTTGCAACAGCGTTCTTGGGTGATACGCCGCTTTACGCGCCCTCGCCATCACCGCTTCGCCTTCATCAACCTTGCCGGCTCGTATCATCGCCAGCCCACTGAAGTACAACCCTTC
>DIUH01000407.1:16157-16304 GCA_002428205.1 Planctomycetaceae bacterium UBA6163 | reverse complement strand
GGCACTTCGGGCAATGCATCACGCCCAGCCGAGCCATCAGGATTCGCATGTAATCATAGACTTCGGTCACCGTGCCGACGGTGCTGCGCGGCGAGTGACCGATATTCTTCTGTTCCAGCGCTACCGCTGGCGACAACCCTTCGATCC
>DIUH01000407.1:15584-16089 GCA_002428205.1 Planctomycetaceae bacterium UBA6163 | reverse complement strand
CACAAAAAACGGTCATCGCGTCGCGCGGGATCGACACATCGACATGCTTTAAATTGTGCTGACACGCACCTTCGACCGTTAGATGAGTGCGCGAAGGCGGAACCGTGACGCTGCCGTTGGATTTCGCACCGTTCTTACTATTCGATTTTGCTGACGCCTGATTGCGTGAAGCAGGTGTAAAGATTTTAGCGAGCGCCGCGCCGGTATAACTTTGTTTGATCCGAGCGACATTTCGCGGCGTCCCTTCGGCAACGATTTCGCCCCCTTTGTCGCCGCCCAGTGGCCCCAGATCGATCACCCAATCCGCCGTTTTGATCACGTCCAAATTGTGTTCGACCACGACCACCGAATTGCCGCGATCGACCAAGCCGTGCAAAACCTTTAACAGCAATTCGATATCTGCGAAGTGCAAACCGGTAGTCGGTTCATCAAGAATATAAAGCGTTCGCCCCGTGGCGCGTTTGCTCAATTCACGCGACAGCTTGATCCGCTGGGCTTCGCCGCC
>DIUH01000407.1:10594-15574 GCA_002428205.1 Planctomycetaceae bacterium UBA6163 | reverse complement strand
TCGCGGTTATAACGTTTGCCGGCACAAACGGGACACGTCACCCAAATGTCGGCCAAGAAGTCCATTTCCAATTTGTTCGCGCCGTTGCCATCGCATGCTGAACAACGCCCGCCGTCGACATTAAAGCTGAACCGGCTGGCCGTATAGCCGCGAGTTTTCGCTTCGGACATTTGTGCGAACAATTCGCGAATGTCATCAAAGACTTTCACATAAGTCGCCGGGTTGCTGCGCGGCGTTCTGCCGATCGGCGATTGGTCGATCGCGATCGTCTTGTCCAAATGCTCCAACCCCTCGACCGCCGAGTGATCGCCGATTTCACATTCCGCCCCATTGAGCCGGTTGCGAAGCAGCGGTTCAAGAATATCGCCGACGAACGAGCTCTTGCCGCTGCCCGACATACCGGTAAAGCAGACGAGCGTTCCGAGCGGAATCGACACATCGATCTGCTTNNGCAACTTGTCGGGAATCGCGATCGAGCGACGGCCAGATAAAAATTGCCCCGTCACACTATCGTCCGACGCTTCGATCACATCGATATCGCCCATCGCGACCACGTGCCCGCCTTTGACGCCGGGGCCGGGGCCGAAGTCGACGATCAAGTCGGACGCGCGCATCGTGTCTTCGTCATGTTCAACGACGATCAACGTGTTGCCGGCGTCGCGCAATTTGACCAGCGTTTCGATCAGGCGGTCGTTATCGTGGGGATGCAAGCCGATCGACGGCTCGTCGAGAATGTAAAGCACGCCGACCAGCCCGCTGCCGATCTGGCCCGCCAAACGAATCCGCTGTGATTCACCGCCCGAAAGCGTCGGCGCGGTGCGTCCGAGAGTCAAATAATTGAGTCCGACGCCGGTCAGAAACCCGAGCCGTGCGCGGATCTCCTTGAGCGCCTCGCCAGCGATCTGTTGATCNNTCGCACAATTCCGGCAGCGACATCTGCGGTTTGTTAGCAAACGATTTCGCGCCGCTGGTCATCTTGACCGCGCGAGCTTGCGGGTTCAGCCGTTGGCCGTTGCAGTCGACGCAGTGAATGGTCTGCATCTGTTTTTCGAATTGGCGCAGCTGCAGCTTGTTTTTATTGGTCCGATATCGCTCGACCAATTCGGGAATGATCCCATCAAACTCCGCGCTATACTTCTTCGCGCTGCGGCCGCCGGTCCAAGTGAACTGCAACGTTTGGTCGGTTCCCCACAACCAAATCCGCTTCGCTTCCTCAGGCAATTCACGCCACGGTTTGTCCAACATCGTTCCCGACGCCCAACCCAAATCGGCTTCGACCCCCTTGGCGACGTTTTGGTAAACGTGTTTGCGGTACCGGCCCATGTCGGTCCATTTGCCCAGCAACGAAATCGCACCCTTCTTGAAAGACAGCGATTCGTCGGGAACCAACAGCGCAGGGACAAACGTGTAAAGTTCGCCCAATCCATCGCAGCCGACACACATCCCCTGGGGGCTGTTGAAGCTGAACAGTTGCGGCGAAGGCGGTTGGAAGCTTTGGCCGCACGATCCGCAGGCGTACTTGGATGAAAACAGCAGATCGTGCTTCACGGCCGCGACGGCGGTGGCGTCTTCGTCGGTCGGAGAAACGATCAGCGTCCCTTCGCCCAGCTTCAGCGCCATCTCGATCGCTTCGGCCACGCGACCACGATCGCGATAATCGGGCTCGATCCGTTCCACCACGACTTCGATGTTGTGGCGATGCTGGCGATCGAGCGACGGTGGTTCTGAAAGCGAAATCGTCTCGCCATCGACGCGGGCACGGGCGAACCCTTGGCGGCGCAGGTCTTCGAAAAGGTCGCGGAATTCGCCCTTTTGGTTGCGGGCCAGCGGGGCCAGCAGCCACAACGTCGCTTCGCGATCAAAGTCCATCACTCGGGCGACGATCGAATCACGCGTTTGTGCGGTGATCGGCACGTCGCACGCTGGGCAATAACCGGTACCGACGCGAGCGTAAAGGACTCGCAAGAAGTCATAGATTTCGGTGATCGTGCCGACGGTGCTGCGCGGGTTCGTGCCTGTTGATTTTTGGCTGATCGAAATCGAAGGGCTCAGGCCGCCGACGAAGTCGACATCGGGCTTGGCCATCTGGCCCATGAACTGGCGAGCGTAGTTGCTGAGCGATTCGACGTAGCGTCGTTGTCCTTCGGCGTACAGCGTATCGAACGCCAGCGACGACTTGCCGCTGCCCGACACGCCGCTGAAGCAGATCAATTGGCCGCGTGGCAACGTCAGGTCGACATCCCGCAGGTTGTGTTCGCGAGCACCTTTGACAGTGATTTGGGTCGTCATGCGGGAGGGTCAATCCGTTGGTTTGTTGAGTCGCGAGAAAGGTCAGCGGCAGTTTAGCGGAGATTTGATCGATGATGAAAGCCGCAGGTTCCGGTTGTTCGTGCCGATGGGGCGGTGCCGGTGGTTCCAGCGAAACGTGTAGTGATGTGTATTCGTAATGATTCAGTTGATTCTGGCAAGCCGCTTGTGAGTGTCGCACGGCGGCAAGATTCTTTTGTCGCTTTGCGAGCCAAACGTGTCGAAACTCTTTGTACACCCAGTGATTGACTCGCGGCCTTCAAACGCCGCCAGTGCCTCCCCGCGTACTGTTCCGCCAGCGACCCAAACGAATCAACAATGGCAAAAAAAGACACCTTTCGAATCGTTGCCCGCGCCGCCGACGGCTCGCTTTCGATCCGCGACTATCCCACCATTGATGCGCTGATGCATTCGTATACCCAGATCGGGATTGACGACTGCAGCACCGACTTGGCCCTGAGAGGGATGCCCGTTTTCCGAGGATTGGTCGGCCCGATGCCTGACGGAAAAAATATCGTGCGCTACGAAACGGGCGAGGTGTTCGAGATGTTGACGAAGGAATGGGGCCAAAATAAACCGCGAAAGCGAATCCGATCGCGAGCGGCAGCCCAACCGACGGAAGACGTCAAAGCGGCCAGCTAATCAAAGACTTGTTTATAGCAGTATTTTCGGTCGCTGCGAAAAATCAAAACCAGTTCCCTAATTCGCGATCGATGCACCCACATCGTCTCAAGCGGTCGAGTCGGCCTGACTAGCCGCATCGACACACTTTGCGATTTTGGAAACCGATGATTTTTCGTTGTGACTTTGGACGCTGAAACGGCAATCCCCCCGGGGGCTCCTGCACCCAAAACCCTGGGCCGTTTCAGCAAGTCGGGCATGCTCCGTCGTTGTCGTTCACCCTCCCGCGACATCGATCCTGCGGAGCATGCAGGAGTGCGAGGTTTCGGTCCTTCAAATCATGACCCGTGACGTTTGTGAAGACGCGTCGCGGTTTCATCATTTCCCATTGCCGCCCCAGCATCGGACCGAAACCTCGCCCCCCGACACCGCCGGTCAATCAATCGAACGACTCATCTTTGCAGGCGTTAGTCCATACCGTTTCAATTTGCGGTCCAGCGTGCTGCGCTCGATTCCCAGAATCGTCGCCGCGCGGCTCTTGTTCCCCTCGGTCGCTCTTAGCACATCGAGCAAATGCCGCCTTTCCAGCTCTTCCAACGACAGATTCAAACGGCTTTCGTCGGTTCCGTGAGGCGCCGGCTCACCCGCCGCTAAATCTGGTGACGGGACGATCTCCCGGCTAACCGATTCCGCTTCACCGATCGACACGTCATCGCGTTTAGCGGGAAGCGACAAATCGCCGACGTCGATCAGCGCGTCGTTGCCCAACACCACCGCTCGCTCGATCACATTCTTAAGTTCGCGAACATTACCGGGCCAGTGATACGCGACGATCGCCCGCCGCGCCGCAGTGGTTAAACCGTCGATCGTGCGCGCCGTCTTTTCGGCGAAGTGGTTGACGAAATGATCCGCAAGTTTGGCGATGTCGTCACCGCGATCACGCAGCGGCGGCACAACGATGTCGACAACATTCAATCGATAATAAAGGTCGCCACGGAATCGCCCAGCGGCAACCTCGGCGGCCAAGTCGCGGTTGGTGGCTGCAACCAGGCGAACGTCGACCCGCAACGGTTGATGACCACCTAGTCGCTCGAACGGATGCCCTTCTAACACCCGCAGCAGTTTGGCTTGCAGGTTGATGTCCATTTCGCCGATTTCGTCCAGCATCAATGTGCCGCCGTCGGCCGCTTCGAACTTCCCTTTTTTCTGGTCGGTTGCGCCCGTGAACGCACCTTTTTCATGGCCAAACAGTTCGCTTTCCAGCAGCGTTGGCGACAGGGCGGCACAGTTCAAACAGATCAGCGGCCCGTCGCGCCGATCGCTCGCTTGATGGATCGCGCCGGCGACCAATTCCTTGCCGACGCCCGATTCGCCGCGAATCAGCACGGTCGTATCGGTCGTCGCCACGCGCCGAATGATCTCTTTCAAACGGATGATCGGCGGGCTAGCACCGATAATCCGCACCGAATCGTCAACCCGCTGGCGCAGCGAATCGACCGTACGGCGGCTGCGACGCAGCGATCGAATCAAGCGGCCACGCTGGGCCAGACTGTCGACCGCCGCGCCCAGAACGCCAGCGGCCGCAGCGGCCAATTCCAAATGATCCGCATTCCAATTGGCCGCTGAATCGACCGTATATAAATGCAAAAACCCGACTGTTGTCGGTGGTACCGCAGGCGTCGCCGGTTGTTGCGGTTTGCTGATCCGAATCGGTGCCAGCAGCGCACTCTGGGTCGACAATTCGCCGCGGCTGTCGGCGGCCTGCAGTTCGCTGTCGTCGACCAAGTTGCGCATCAAAATTGCCCGTCCGCTCGCTTCCAACGACTGCACCATCTTGGGCGATGGACGGCTGTAAGAACGATTCGCGGCGGAGTGAAACGCGACCAATTCGGGATGCGCCTCATCGCCGGTCGCTTCACGCGTTTCGCCGGTTTCACGTTTTTGGCTCAGGAAAACGCCACCGAACGCCCCCGGAATCGAACTGCAAAGCGTCTGCAGCGTGATCTCCGCGGCATCGCGAATCGTTTCGCTCGATGCCACGCGATACGCCAG
>DIUH01000407.1:3608-10577 GCA_002428205.1 Planctomycetaceae bacterium UBA6163 | reverse complement strand
ATTTCCGAAGCGGCAAGTCCATCGAGCGTCATCTGGTCATCACCGGACTCGTTACCCGGCCGTCCGGTGGGCGAGTTGCCGGGTGATGGCGACCTGCCCGCGGATAAAGCGTCGCTGATGCGAGTCACAAACAGCAAGGAAAATCCCGCGATTTCGATCTGATCACCATCGACCAATCGCCTTGCGGTTTCGGTCCCGTTACTCGAGCCCAGCATTACAGAGCCAACTCGTGTGCCATTGCGGCTGCCCAGGTCTCGCAACCACCACTGGCCGTCGTCCCAGCGGATTTCGGCGTGTCGCCGGCTTGCCTGGTGGCTGCGGATCGTCACCGAATTAGTCGATGCCCGACCGATGATCGCCGGTTGGTCGGGGGCCAGACGCAACACATCGGACCACCGTCCGCCGTGGCGGACGACCAAGAAGGCTCTCTGGGCGTGGGGGGCATCGTGGTTCGACAAAGCGGTTGCTCGTTAGCCGATGGAAAGAGGATGGCGGGTCGCGAAAACGGTGAGTGACTTTCCGCCACACCACAGTCTGCTTGTTGTAACTAGCCGACCGCGTAACTATCCTAACACGTCGGCTTGTCTTGCAATCGGAAATCCGCCCTCTCATTTGTCACCGGAGTTGCCCTATGGGGTCGTCCGCCGCGATTTTTTCTTTCAACGCGCGAATGTCCAGCCTATTTACGGCCCTCGCAACAGTGGTCGCGATTTTCGTAACTACGCTTATTGGCACTTCCGCACATGCCCAGATCGGTGGTGGTTTTGGTGGACAGCGGGCCGTCGGTGGTGTCGTAATCGACGCTAGCGGTGTGCTTCGTTCGGCCACGCTTGACCAGCGACAGAATACGCTGAAGGAATTGCGGCAAGCGATCGCTCAACCGCAAGGCGACCTCGTCCAGCCAGCCGAAATGCGAATGATTTCGCTGGCGAAACTGCAACAAGCGATGGAAGAATGCGCCGCCAACGGCAAACCGCTCAACGATGAAATGCGATATTTGGCCGGAATCCAGCGAATTCAGTTCGTATTCGTTTATCCAGACCGCAACGACATTGTCTTGGCTGGACCCGCCGAACCCTGGACCGCGGGCGGCGACGCCTCGGTTGTCGGAGTGAACTCCGGACGCCCGGTGATGAAGCTGGACGATTTGATCGTCGCTCTGCGAAGCGTCGAACCGGCGCGTACCCAAGGGATCACCTGCTCGATCGAACCGACCGAAGAAGGGCGCATGCGATTGCAAACGCTGCTAAAGCGAATTAGTCTCCGGCCAGGGCAAAACCCAACCACCTTTGAGCCTGCGATGCGTGAGGCATTCGGACCCCAAATGATCAAGCTGACGGGCGTGCCTGGAACCAGCCACTACGCACGCACGCTCGTCGCCGCTGACTACCAAATGAAGCGATTGGCAATGGCGCTGGAAGATTCACCAGTTGCCGGCTTGCCCAGTTATCTGGCGATCTCGCGCAACCAACGCCACTCGTCGCAATCCAATCCGCGCTGGTGGATGGCATGCAACTACGACGCCCTCTCTCACACCGAAGATAAACTCGCCTGGCGCATCAGCGGCCAAGGCGTCAAAACCTTGACCGAAACCGACTTGATCACCGCAGATGGAAAGGCCCAGGGCGGCCAAAAAGCCGACAAGTTCGCAACTCTATGGGCCGATACGATGACTCAGAAGTTCGACGATCTGTCCCAGGCACAATCGATTTTTGGCGAACTTAGAAACTGCTTTGACCTCAGCGTCGTGGCAACCCTGATTGTGCAAGAACAACTCGCACAACGATCCGGTTGCGACTTATCGCACCTGATGGGCAACAGCGGCGAAATCGAGCTCGATCAACTCTCGTTACCCAAATCGGTTGAACCACAATGCAGCTTCGTTCGGGGGGCCAGCGGTTGGGTCGTTACGGCTTCTGGCGGCGTCGACGTCAACGCGTTCGAAGTCGTTCAATCGCAGCAGGTCGACCCCGCGGTTGCTGGCGTTCGGACCCGTGCCGTCGAATCCGATGAGAATCAATCTTGGTGGTGGAACGGCTGAGCTGACAACGTCACAGCCTTCGCCGGTGGGCCGGCAGACAACCGCAGCACGTCGGAACACCGCCCGCCGTGGCGGACCACCAAAAACGTTCGCTGGGCATGGGGTGGATTGTGATTCGACACATCGGTTGCTCGTCAGCCGTTGGGAAGAGGCCGCTTCGAAATGATGGGGCTGTGCAGGTTGGATGGCCGCCTGGCCGCGACAACATCGAGCGACTTTCCGCCACTCGCCCGTCTGCTTGTTGTAACTCGCTGACCGCGTAACTATCCTAAAAAAATGGCTTGTCTTGCACTCGGTAATCCGCCCTCTCATTTGTCACCGGAGTTGCCCCATGGGGTCGTCCGCCGCGCTTCTTTCTCGCAACTCGCGAATGTCTAGCCCGTTTAGACTCTTCGGCACACTGGCCGCAGTTTTCGCAACTGCATATTTTACTCCCTTTGCCCAGGCGCAGATTGGCGGTTTTGGCCAGCAACAAGCCGTCGGTGGTGTCATCATTGACTCCAACGGCGTTCTTCGTTCGGCCACACTTGACCAAAGACAGGCGACGCTGAAGGAATTACGTGAAGCAATTGGCCAGCCGCAGGGCGATCTGGCCCAACCTGCCGAATTGCGAATGATTTCGCTATCCAAACTGCAACAAGCGATGGAAGAGTGTGCCGCCAGCGGCAAAACGCTCAGCGATGAAATGCGACACTTGGCCGGTATTCAGCGAATCGAATTCGTTTTTGTCTATCCAGACCGCAACGATATCGTCTTGGCTGGACCCGCCGAACCCTGGACCGTTCGCGACGACGCCTCGATTGTCGGAGTGAACTCCGGACGCCCGGTGATGAAGTTAGACGATTTGATCGTCGCACTGCGAACCGTTGAGCCGGCACGCACCGAAGGCATCACTTGCTCGATCGAACCGACCGAAGAAGGACGCGTACGCCTGCAATCGCTGCTCAAGCGAATCAGTTTACGTCCCGGCCAAAACCCTTCAACTTTCGAGCCTGCGATGCGCGAAGCGTTCGGCCCCCAAATGATCAAGTTAACCGGGGTCCCCAGCAGCAGTCATTACGCTCGCACACTCGTCGCCGCCGATTACCAAATGAAGCGATTGGCAATGGCATTGGAAGATTCGCCAGTGGCTGGCTTGCCCAGCTATTTAGCACTTTCTCGTAACCAACGTCACTCATCACAATCCAATCCGCGCTGGTGGATGGCGTGCAACTACGACGCCCTTTCTCACACCGACGATAAACTCGCTTGGCGAATCAGTGGCCAAGGGGTCAAAACATTGACCGAAACCGACTTGATCACTGCCGATGGAAAAGCCCAACCTGGGCAAAAAGCTGACAAGTCGGCAACCCTCTGGGCCGACACGATGACCCAGAAGTTCGACGACCTATCCCAAGCACAATCGATATTTGGCGAGTTGAGAAATTGCTTCGACCTCAGCGTCGTCGCGACCCTGATCGTGCAAGAACAACTCGCACAACGAGCGGACTGTGACCTGTCGTACCTGATGGGCGACAGCGGCCAAATCGAGCTCGATCAATTCGCGGTCCCCAAATCGGTCGAGCCACAGTGCAGCTTCGTGCGAGGTGCTAGCGGTTGGGTCGTGACGGCCTCCGGTGGCGTTGACGTTAACGCATTCGAAGTCGTTCAATCCCAGCAAGTGGAGCCTGCCATAACAGCCGTTCGTGAACGCGCCGCCGAACCCGATGCCAGCCAAACTTGGTGGTGGAACGGCTGAGCTTGTGATGCCAAAGTGGCCCAAATTGGCAGTGTCAGAAAAAAATAAAAATATTTTTCAAGCTCCAAGGGGACTTTTCCCAGCCCAAAGTTGGGCTGGGACGATTGCATGGGTCACACGGGTTGACAAGCGGAGGATCGTCGTTGTCGATGCCCACAAACACGCGCCGCCCACGAATGCCGCATTGACAGACCACCGGCCTTCGGTAACGGAGTCTTGTTCGCCTTTATTCGCAATGCTGGAAAACTTGTTGACAAACACGGTCCTCCAGCCACCTTGACAACCTCACAGCTTCGCTAATCGATCGATTTTTCGCAGTCGACTTTCGGTTCATAAACCGAAGCGAAAATGCACGCCAACCCTTCATAATTTTCTTGACTATTGCTCCCAGTCGCTGATAATCGTCGGTGTCAGGTTTGGCAGGAGCCGACCACGCTTTCGGATTTGAACTAGTTGGCGGACAACAAGTTCGTTGCCAAACAAAAAGTGCTGACGGATTTTTTTATCTAATCACAGGCGAACCGCTTGAATCTATTGGTGAGCTGATCGTGTCGTGCGAACCGCGAGAAATAACTGCGATCACAATTCAAAGTTTGTTTCCAGCGCATCAATGACACACAGAGCCATTGCTCGCAACCGATGTACCCCAAGCTTCACGCCGCACGCGACAGACGATAGTCGCAAGGAGAAATTGAAAGAGAAAATATGAGTACCTGCAAGAACGTTTTCGAAGCCATTTTGCGTTACGGTCACGATGAAGATTTCGTCCCCCACGAGGACAACGAGTTCATCCCGACCGATGCGCCGGCGGGAAGCCCAGAGAAGATCGAAGTTTTGCGACGTCGCGTGGAACTCGGTCAACCGCTGTGGCACGGAACCGATCGAGTGGATTACAGCGGCCTGACCGGCGCGATTCGCCCCCGCGAATAATTTTGATCCCTCAAAGACTGAAAAACCGCGTCTGCTACGTGGCAAATCGCCAACAAAGCACCTGATTGTCCCCACGACAAAAGACCCAGCCCGCCCCGATCGTTGCAAAACGCTTGGGGCGGTTTTTTTTGCCCATCGGTACTGCCGATTTCTGGCAGCCTTAACAGCCTGTTGGTAACGCATGGTGATCCCGATCCGAATCGGACGAGCGCTTGCAAAAAGCTTGATCAGCCAATCGTCAATCATCCGCCTCGGTTGACAACGTGTGCTGGGGCCAAAGTATCCAAAACGCGACCAGTCCAACAAAAGGCGCCCAGCCGAGCACGGCAATGTTCAGGTCGTAACTGCCCGTTTGATCGACGATGTATCCGAACAAGCTTTGCACCGGCGCAGATGCCAACCAGCCGATGAACGACAAGATCCCGGTCAGTCGTCCCATATGCGAAGTTGTTAATTCTTGCGTAAACGAGTAGTAGCAAGGGAACACACCCAGCGACCCTGCGGCGACCAATAATAAAGTCAGCAACAGTGGCCATCCCTGCGGCAGAAACGCCGCAACGGTTGTCAACGCAGTCAACAACGATGCCCCCAGATAAACCCAGACTCGACTTTGGTGTGCGGACAATCCCTTGCGCACCAACCACATCGCCAAGATGCCGGCACCAATACATCCGACATCGGTAAATATGAAATAGAGCGAGTTGAACGCTAACGCCTCTCCCTCGCTGTAGCCCCGCCCCTCTTGTAAGAATTTTGGAAGCCACGCGCGGATCAATTGCCATGATGTGTTGATCGATACGACCATCAATACCAATGCCCAAAATCGTCGGTCGACCATCAGCCTTCTGAACCACATTTGCCATGGCAGTTCTATCTTCTTCGACTCATCATCCTGCTGACGATCCAAGTCGCCCGGTTTGATGACCATCAACCAGAACGCGGCCCAAACGAAGCCGATCGCGCCAATTACAAAGAATGGCATTCGCCAGATATCGGGATCGGTCGACCCCGTCACCATGCCCGCGATGATGATCGGCGTCAGGATCGCACCGAGCGACGCTCCGCTTTGCAAAATACTGTTGCCCATCACGCGGTTCCCTTTGGTCATCACCGCCTGTGTCACGATCAGCGCACACGGCCAATGGCCCGCTTCGAAAAAACCGAGCAACCCTCTGCAGATGATCAGCGACGTGTAGCCTCGCGATAGCCCTGTGGCAAAGCCGACCGCCGACCACGCAACCAGGATCGCCGGATATAGCAATCGCACCGAAACTTTGTCCGCAATGATTCCGAAAAACAGCGATCCGAACGCGAACGCCACTCCGAAGACAAACTCGATATTGCCGTATTGGACATTCGACAGCGAAAATTGCTCGCTGATTCGCGGTGCCAAGTTCGACAGCGTTTGGCGATCCATGTAATTGATCATGGTGGCCAACAACAGCAATCCACTTACCCACCAGTGCCATGTAAGGGAGCGATTGCGCTTGTTCATCAATTTTTCCTTGCAACGGTGGCGAACGGTTTGCGGATGAGGCACAATCTGGTCAGCCCGATGGCTTCCCACCCCATGCCGCCGACATCGTAACAAGTCGCCGCCCACCATGCTCCTACAAGAACTCACTTGGTCGAAGGTTTCTTCGCTTTCCAAAGATACCCCCGTCATTGTGCCCATCGCGGCGGTCGAACAACACGGTCATCACCTGCCGGTTTTTACGGACAGTATGCTGCTGGGCGAAATCGTTCGTCGAGTCGAATCGGCGATGGCGGACCAAGTTTTGGTCGCACCTCTTATGTGGTACGGAAACTCACACCACCATCTCGACTTCGCCGGAACACTTTCTTGTCCGCCACGAGTCTATTTGGACATGATCGTTGGACTGGTCGAAAATCTTATAACCCATGGATTCAAAAGAATCCTCATGCTCAATGGACACGGCGGTAACGACGTACCCGGCAAACAAGCGATGTTCGAAGTGCGGCAGAATCATCGCCACCGAAGCGATTTGTTGTTGCTGTTCACAACCTATTGGTCACTCGGTACACAACCATGGGAAACGATGCCCGAATTGCATCAGCGGGTAATGGGGCATGCGTGTGAATGGGAAACATCCATGATTTTGCGAATCAATCCCGCCCTTGTTGGTGATTATCAATCGGCAGAAGTCATTCCCCCCGGCAATCCTTTCACGCCGGCATCACGCGCTTGGATCACAAAAGATCGCTCGCAAATTGGCCACATCGGTTGGCCACATCTGGC
>DIUH01000407.1:0-3576 GCA_002428205.1 Planctomycetaceae bacterium UBA6163 | reverse complement strand
TTCACTGCTTGGCGCAAGCGTTTTGCCCGCGTCACGTGCCATTGCACAAACCGACACCCAGCGAAAGAAAATCGCCTTTCTTGGGACAACCGTCTTCCGACATTCACACGCCCAGCATTTCCTCGACCGATTTTCGATCGGTTATGCGATGGGAGGCCGCTGGGTCGATCCCCAATTCGAACTGGCATCGGTTTATATCGAGCAATTCAACGATAACGACATCGGCAAACAACGGATCGAAAAGTATGGGCTGCAAACTTATTCGAGCGTCAAAGAGGCGCTGACTTTAGGTGGCAAGGATCTAGCCGTCGATGGTGTGGTGATTATCGGTGAACACGGCAATTATCCCAAGAACGAAAAAGGCCAAACGCTTTACCCACGTTATAAGTGGTTTAAAGAAATCGTTTCTGTGTTCGAACAAAGCGGCCGTAGCGTGCCGGTCTTTAATGACAAACATTTATCAACCGATTGGAACGAATGCCTTGAAATGGTCGCCGATTCAAGACGACTCGGTTTCCCCTTCTACGCCGGATCGTCACTGCCGGTGACCTGGCGTTTGCCGTCAATCGATATGCCCTATGACACACCGCTCGCGGAAAGCGTTTGCGTCGCCTATGGCGGGGTCGACAGTTATGATTTCCACGCCCTTGAAACCGCCCAGTGCATGTCGGAGCGACGACGAGGTGGTGAAGTCGGTATTCGCAATTGCCAAGCACTTCGTGATGAGGATTGTTGGAACGCGATCGCAAGTCGCGATTCAACATCAAGATTGGTCGTCGCCGCTCTCTGCCGCAGCCACAACCTGCCCGTAGAAAACGGATACCCGACCGCGCCAATCACGCTCGATTGGGCTCGCGGTGCGCTGCCGACCATCACCGGATACTTCATCGAACACCTCGACGGTTTCCGCACGGCCATTTTTATGACCGGCATCCGCGACTTCAATTACGCGGGCCTAAGGTCGGACACCGACGAAATTATTGGTTGTCAAATGATGTTGCCGATGCCAGGGTCCAGCGCGACAACCGCTGACTTCTTTAACCCGTTGACCATGCAGGTTGAACAGATGGTCGCCGCGGGTAAAACGTCGTATCCGATCGATCGAACGTTGTTGACATCCGGCATGGTGATTGCCGGAGTCGAGTCGCTGCACAAGGCCGGCGCGATTATCGAAACGCCGACAATGGCAATCGCCTACAAGGCGCCCCGTGAGTCGGTGTTGTGGCAACAGTAAAATAAGCAACCGCGAATCAATCCGCGGCCAAACTGCAACAGACCAGTTCGTTATCACTGCGGACGTAAATGCTGCGATTGGCGAACGCAGGCGGTGCCCAGCAGACCCCTTCATCACGACGCGTCAACTGAATCCTTGTCGGCGCAATCACGTTCGTTCGGCTCAGTACCTTCGCGCCCGATTCGGACAATTCCGTGATCATCAGCTCGCCCTGTTCATTGAACATCCAAACCTGGTTGTCGCGCTGAACCATATGAATCGTGGCCCAGCGGTTGCGGCGAACCAAACTTTGATCTTCCCAAATCCGATCACCGGTCTTTGCGTCCAAGCAACGGAACTCGCCATAACTGTCGACGCCATAAATTAAATCGCCGACGAAAATAGGATTGCTGATAATCGCCTGCAACGCGTCGGTATCCTGTTCGCTCCGGCCAACCCGTTTCCACAGCAGTTCAAATCCGACTCGGTCAGTCGGAACCCGAAGCATAACCGACCCATCATAAAACGAAGTGACGAACAAGCGATCGCCCGAGACGACCGGCGTCGCAATTCCGATCGGCATTTTTGATGGCGGAAACGGAAACGCCCAATGCACTTTACCGGTTTCAGGATTCAATCCGCTGATGCTGTCACCGGTCCAGCAAACCAACACATCTTCGCCCGCTTGCTTGATCAAGATTGGCGTCGAATAACCCGCGCGATCATCCAACGCTTTCCAAACTTCCCTGCCACTCGTTTTATCAAACGCAACGATACAGGCACCGCTTGAACCACCGACTTGCTGGACCACCAAGTCTTTGTAAATCACCGGTGCCGCCGCGATGCCCCAAATCGGCATGGCAATCTTGTACTCGGCATTCAGATCGCGTTTCCAGACGACCGATCCGTCGGCAACATTTAAACAATGAAAATGCCCCATCGCACCGACGGCATAAGCATGATTGCCATCGATCGTGACCGGTGCCCGCGGACCAGCACGGTAGCTGATCGTGTATGGCGCATCGTAGGCGTAAGTCCAAAGCGGTTTGCCGTCATTCGCATCGAAGCAAAGCACTCGCTCGCTATCGCCGTCACCGGTCTGCATTTCTTGGCTGACCCGATCCGTCACAAAGACTCGACCCTCTGCAACAGTGGGTCCGCTGTAGCCTGACGCGACTTTTGCGGTCCACTTGCGCGGTAATTTCCCCGTCGGCAATGTGGAGACAATCCCCTCTTCACGCCATACCGCGTCGCCAGATGGCCCCCGCCACTGCGGCCAATCGTCGGCAACACCGATCGATTGCCAGGAAAGCGAAACAAATGTGAACTGCAACAAGAGCGATGACGCACGCAGGTTGAGCATGAAACAACTTTTAGTAATGAAAGATGATTTGAAACGAAAAGTTCATTCTCCCACGTTCAGCGGTTCCTGCACAAGTCGCTACGCTGCTCGATTTGCTACGATCTTTGTGAAACAGAAACTGACCCGTCTAGGCCGTTTCACAGCCTATCTGCTGCATTTGGTGAAAGCAACGAAAAGGTAGGAACAGCAGGGGGGAGGCTCACACCAACAAATCGGTCAACACCCGCCCTTCATCCGTCGGGCCGATCAATCGTTGGTCGAGCCCCTGGTACTGATAATGGAATCGATGCGGATCGAGTCCCATCGTTTGCAAAATGGTCGCTTGCAAATCACGGATGCTGACCGGATTCTCCACCGGATAGTATCCGAACTCGTCGGTCTTTCCATACGAAATCCCGCCTTTAATTCCACCGCCCGCCATCCACATCGTGAAGGCATAGGGGTGATGGTCGCGACCGACAAAACCTTTGGCCAATTCGCTGCGAACGTTATTTTGCATCATCGGAGTGCGACCGAACTCGCCGCCCCAAACGACCAGCGTCTCGTCCAACAACCCACGCTGGTCAAGATCCTTTAACAATCCCGCGATCGCTCGATCGATCTGTTGGCACTTGATCGGCAAAGTCTCATCAATGCTTTCCCCGGGCGACGAACCATGATGGTCCCAGCCCCAATCATACAATTGCACGAACCTCACACCGTTCTCGACCAAACGACGTGCGAGCAAACAATTATTGGCAAACGTCGGATCGTCGCCTTTGTATAACGTTCGAGGATCCGTCGCACTTTCGGCGCCGGATACGAATCCCGGCTTTGCGCCATAAAGGTCAAGAATATGTTGCGGTTCCTGTGATATGTCCATCACTTCTGGCACCGCCATTTGCATCCGGAATGCCAGTTCGTATTGCGAGACGCGAGCCATGGTTTCTGGATCGCCCGTCAGCTTTTGTTCGGCTTCGTTCATCTGGGCGATCGCGTCTAGCATCTTGCGACGCATCGT
>DIUH01000452.1:1799-7778 GCA_002428205.1 Planctomycetaceae bacterium UBA6163 | reverse complement strand
GGACAACGATTGACGGCGATGAGCGGGAATCAAGCGACGCTTCCACTGGCCGGTTCTCCATTTAAATTCACTCAGCACGGGCAAGCCGGCGCTTGGATCACCGAACTATTGCCTTATACCGCAAAGATCGCGGACGATCTTTGCATCATTCGATCGTTGCATACTGATGCGATCAATCACGGCCCAGGCGTTACTTTCTTGCAAACCGGGTCACAGTTTCCAGGTCGCCCAAGCATGGGAGCTTGGATTGATTACGGACTGGGCAGCGAGAGTGCGGACTTGCCCGCTTATGTGGTGATGGTCACCAAAGGCAAAGGTGGCCAACCGCTCGTTTCTCGGTATTGGGGCAACGGCTTCTTGCCATCGCGTCACCAAGCGGTTCGTTTTCGCAGCGAAGCCGACCCGGTTTTGTATTTGAACAATCCACCGGGAATCGATGCCGCGGCGCGAGGCGACGAGTTGCAAACGTTAACCAAGCTTCACCAATTGGCGATGGCTGATGGGGCCGATCCGCTGATCGAAGCGCGGATCGCCCAGCACGAGATGGCTTATCGCATGCAAGCCTCGATACCCGAAGCGACCGATTTGTCGGATGAACCCGAGTCGATTCTCGAACTGTATGGTCCCGACGCCAAAACGCCAGGAACATTCGCCGCGAACTGTATTCAAGCGAGGCGTTTGGCTGAACGTGGCGTGCGATTCATTCAACTGTTCCACCAAGACTGGGACCACCATGGTGGCCTGCCCGGTCAATTGCCCGGGAAATGTAAAGAGACCGATCAACCGGCCGCGGCGCTGGTACAAGACCTGAAACAACGTGGGATGTTGGACGATACCCTGGTCATTTGGGGTGGTGAGTTTGGTCGAACTAATTATTGCCAAGGGCCATTAACGGCCAACGCATTTGGTCGCGATCACCATCCACGATGTTTCAGCATGTGGATGGCAGGCGGCGGGATCGCCGGCGGCCGCGTTTATGGTGAAACCGATCCGTTTGGTTACAACATCACCGAGTCGCCAGTTCACGTTCATGATTTGCAGGCGACCATCATGCACGCACTCGGGATCGACCACACACGGTTGACGTTCAAATATCAGGGCCGTCAATTCCGTCTGACGGACGTTCACGGCGAAGTCATTCACGATTGGTTCGGGTAACGCGAGTTGGAAGATAGTAGGCCGTAACAAGCGCAGCGCAGTTACGGCACAACTGCCAACCTAATGCCATCCAATCGCCGTAACGGCGCTCCGCTTGTTACGGCCTACGCTGTGCCGCCAGCAATCCGACCATTTTAAGTCTCCGTTTTGTTGAGCTAGGTTTCCATTAACGCGTGTGCGACCTTGCGACGCGAAACTAAAGCCACTCAAGACGCGCACCACCATGAATCTTCGGGAGCTGCTCCAGCACGAGATTAGAACTTCACGCCGTCAAGATGCCGAGTGGCGTGGACCTGTTGGACGATGTGCTTTACGGAATTCTCGCGGAGCACAGCCACAAGCCGATTTGAATGCTTCGTTGAATCTGCTCAGGCTTTGGAAGCCGGAATCCAGTGCGATGTTCAAGATCGCTTCATCCGTAGTGACCAAAAGTCGCTGAGCGTGTGAGATTCGGTGCTGGATGATGAACCCCGTCATCGTCGTGCCGAACGTCTTGCGAAACAAGTTCATCGCGTAATTCGCTTGAACGCCCATTGCCTCAGCAATCGATTGAGACGTTAACGATTGCTGGTAATTCCTCGCGATATAACAGGCGATTTGATCAGCCCGAGTCAACGTTGCCATCGAAGTGGTAATGGTCCGATCGGAATTCCCACGAGCAAACCGCAACAGTCGCGCTTGCACTTCCAACTGAGCGGCACGTTGAAGTACTGGATCGTTGGTCTTGAGGTCTTGAGCCCAACGGTGGAAAGTTTTCTCATCCCGATCGTCCGCTTCAAGATCGACCATGAGTTCGCCCCGCAAAATGCGATTCACGAAACTCAGATCGAATCCCGCACGAAGGAACTCACTCAATGGTATGGTTGCGACGAAATACGGTGTCTCGCCCTCTGTTTCCACAATCTGGTGTGGAATCGCCGCCCAAAAAATGGCAAGCCTTCCTGGCTCAAGCGTTGTACGGTGCCCGCCTAACAAGTACGTCAGCGAACCGGACGCGAGCAAGTTCATCTCAATCTCATTGTGCCGGTCCGGCCGCGTCATAAGGCTTGGCGTCCACTGCTCGCAGGTGAAACCGTAGGGCGAAAACTCGGGGCGTGCCGTGTCAAATCGTTTCATTTCCTTAGAATATCGTGAGTTTAAGTCGCGGAACAGGGAGAATCCCTGTCAAATCGAGTGTAGCCTATCATCCGTCCGCAGCCTCACTCCGCTCCTGGTGGAAATTCTCGGCACGGAAAGTGGGGCACGATAATCCTCGAGACCTAAAAGACTCAAGGCCTACACGAACTGTGAAAAACGTTAATGAAACAGGCTTATTGGAGACTTAACATGCCGAAGTACGTGGTTCTATTTGCACTGCTCGCTTCGGTGGCGACACACAACGCTGCAACTTGTGCTGAACCGCATCGCATCGTTGTCTCCACGGACATTGGTGGCACCGATCCTGATGATTTCCAATCGATGGTTCATCTGCTGGTTTATGCCGACGTGCTTGAAATTGAAGGATTGATTTCATCGCCATTTGGTCTTGGGCGAAAACAGCATATTCTTGATGTGATCGATTGCTACGAAAAAGACTTCGCAAAGTTGAAAGCCCATTCGGACAAGTATCCGACGCCCGATGCTTTGCGAGCGATCACAAAGCAGGGTGAAACCGAAGTCGCTCCGTATGTTGGGGTGCGAGCTTCCACGGAAGGTTCGCGGTGGCTCATCGAATGTGCCCGACGCGATGACCCGCGCCCGTTGCACGTGCTTGTATGGGGCGGCATCGAAGACCTGGCCCAGGCCTTGCATGATGCACCGGAGATCCTTCCAAAGTTGCGAGTGTATTACATCGGTGGGCCGAATAAAAAGTGGGGGCCGAATGCTTATCAGTACATCGCCGACCAGCATCCCGACCTATGGATCATTGAATCAAACGCAACCTATCGCGGTTGGTTTACGGGTGGCAATCAGTCCGGTGAATGGGGCAATCGCGAGTTCGTGAAACAACATATCGCCGGGCATGGAGCACTCGGTGATTTCTTCTACACAAGTTTGAACTCTATAAAGATGGGCGATACACCTTCCGTGGGTTGGCTACTAAGTGGAAAACCCGAAGATCCATCGCGACCGGGTTGGGGAGGCCAATTCGTTCGAGCGTGGCAGCGGCCCTATTCGCGGTTCAACCGAATCACGACGCCAGATGATCAGATGGAAGTGTTTGGAATTCTTGAACTTGCTTTGCCGCTGGACGACCACCTGCCGGAAAAGCCCGCAGCGGTCCTCATGGCTGATCAATTGGAACTTGTTGGGTATATGCCAGGAGACGGAACCATGCGATTCCGTTTCTGTTCGAAAGCTGCCAAGGTCTACGAGTTTAAAATCCGCAGCAATATTTCAGCGATCGACGGAAAGGTCGGCGGGATCACCTCCGTCGCTCCATCACCTGCAGTTGCACAAAATCCTTCACTAGACCTTCCTCACTGGTGGACCGATAATCCTGATCCCGAGTTTGCCGAACGCGAGCACCATGGCGCAAAATCTGTCAGCCGTTGGCGAGAAGATTTTCTAAACGATTTTTCTAAACGAATGTTACGGTGTAAGTAGTGGCGTAAGCTTCCAGCTTGCGATAAAGCAGGCAACGCAAGCTGGAAGCTTACGCCACATCATAGGAACCATGAATGAAACATCCTCGCATTACCGTCGTTGGCTCGGCGAACACTGACCTAACGTTTCGAACGCCGCGATTTCCATATCCGGGCGAAACGCTGACCGGCCACTCGCTGCATCAATGCATGGGAGGCAAAGGAGCCAATCAAGCTGTGGCCGCCGCAAGACTCGGCGCTGATGCGACATTCATCGCCTGTGTTGGCAGCGATGCGTTTGGGAAAGCGGCGATGGAAGCTTATGCGTCCGATGGAATTCACACAACATTTATTCGACAGGTAAAGAATCAGCCGACCGGAACCGCTGCCATTCTCGTGGACGACAAAGCGGAGAATTGCATCATCGTGGTCGCCGGAGCAAATGCAACACTAACGCCAGCCGATGTAATGGCGGCGTTACCGGTGATCCAGCAATCCAAGGCCGTTCTTTGTCAACTGGAAACACCAGCGGATGCGGCGGTCGAAGCGTTTCGCATCGCACGGGCTGCCAACGTACTCACCATCCTCACACCCGCGCCTGCCGCCCATGTCACTGACGAACTCTTAGCTTTGTGTGACATCTGTGTTCCGAACAAGACGGAAATTTTTACATTGACCGGACAAGCGATTCATAGCGAGAGTGACGCGTTGCGTGCAGCGAAAAAACTTTGCGAGCGTGGAGTGAAGCGAGTTGCATTAACCATGGGCGGTGAAGGAGTCCTCCTGCTAGACGAATCGGGATCAACTCGTATTCCCGCCATAAGTGTAGATGCTGTGGATACGACCGGTGCCGGAGACGCCTTTACCGCCGCGTTAGCTGTTTCACTGGCAGAGGGCAACACTCTTGCGGACGCCGCCCGCAGTGCCAGTTTCGTGGCCGCCATCTCGGTAACGCGACTTGGCACGCAGACTTCATTTCCAACTATAAAGGAAGTTAACAAATGGCTCGCTATGAAGGAAATCGCATGAAACACATAACGGCCCTATTGGTTATGTTTTTATTGTGCCTGAGCACCACTTCCGCTGCTGAAAAGCCGCGAATCTTTATTTTGACCGACATTGAAAACGAACCCGATGATGCGATGTCGATGGTGCGATGTTTGACCTACGCAAATCACTTCGACATTGAAGGACTGGCGGCGACGACGTCAGTGCACCAACAGAATCGCGTCGCTCCAGAGCGCATACGCCAGATTGTCAAAGCCTATGGCATGGTGCGGGATAATCTGGAACAACATGAAACAGGCTATCCGACGGCAGACGACTTGCTGCAACGGGTCACCGAAGGGAATCCAGTTTACGGCATGAAGGGCGTCGGCGATGGTAAGGACTCACCAGCATCGCAGCGGTTGATCATGGCGGCGGACAAAGACGACCCGCGACCGATATGGGTCTCTGTCTGGGGAGGTCCCAATGTGTTGGCTCAGTCGCTTTGGAAAGTGCGCGCAACGCGATCGGCGGAGGAACTACGGAAGTTTGTAGCCAAGTTGCGTGTGTATACGATTTCTGACCAGGATGACAGCGGACCATGGATTCGCCAGCAGTTTCCCGACTTGTTCTATATCGCCAGTCCCGGTTTTCATTCCGGCGGCGCTTACCACCATGCAACGTGGAGCGGCATCAGTGGCGATTACTTCCACGGTCGATTTTCCGGCGCCGATTTCCAACTGGTTTCCAACGAGTGGCTTGACAAGCACATTCGACGAAAGGGACCGCTGGGTGCAGAGTATCCGCGATGGGAGTTTTTGATGGAAGGCGACACCCCTGCGTTCTTCAATCTCATTAACAATGGCTTAAGCGATCCTGAACATCCGGACTGGGGTGGTTGGGGTGGACGCTACGAATTTTATACGCCACGTAAACAAAAGTGGCACCTGCAGGAAGAGACTCGTCCATTCTGGACCGACGCGGAAGATGAGGTGCTTGGAATCGATAACCGCTGGCACACCGATAACCACGCCACGATCTGGCGTTGGCGATCGGCGTACCAAAATGATTTCGCTGCCCGGATGGACTGGACGATCAAACCGTTTGACAAAGCCAATCATCCTCCCGTGCCAAAACTTGCACACGCCGATCGGATGACCGCCAAGCCCGGTGAAGAAGTTCAACTGAGCGCCGAAGGTTCAACCGACCCAGACGGCGATGCGTTGTCGTATGAGTGGTTCTACTATGGCGAGCCAGGCACTCTATTGAC
>DIUH01000452.1:197-1725 GCA_002428205.1 Planctomycetaceae bacterium UBA6163 | reverse complement strand
TGTCTTTTTGCTGGCCGTTCTTACTGCGTCGCTGGTCCTATCGGAAGACGCCTGCGCTCAGGTCCGGTTCGATAAGAACCTGCTCAAACGCGACGAAGCTTGGTTTCGATCGGATGAAGCCAAAGCGATCGCCGATAGCGTGATTGAGTACCAGTCGCCGCAGGGAGGTTGGCCCAAGAGCACAGAACTCTCAAATCCGCCACGCACATCGGACGACATTCCTCCACCGGGCGGCGGTCGAGCAAACAGCTTTGACAATGACGCGACGACTTTGCCAATGCAGTTTTTGGCAAGGATGACTCACCTGAACGGTGATACAAAGTATCGCGATGCGTTCCTGAAGGGTTTCGACTACGTACTTGCCGCCCAGTATCCCAACGGCGGTTGGCCCCAATTTTGGCCTCTGCGAAAAGGATATTACTCACACATTACCTACAATGACGGAGCCATGATTCTCGTGATGGAATTAATACGTGAAATCGCAAGCGGCGAGGCTCCGTATGAATTCGTCGATGCGGAACGACGGGATAAAGCCGCCAAGGCAATGGCACGTGGTATTGATTGCCTACTGAAAACGCAAATTCGCCAAGAGGGTAAACTGACGGTGTGGTGCGCCCAGCATGACGCGACTTCACTAGAGCCAACGTGGGCTCGCGCCTATGAACCACCTTCGCTCTCGGGCAGCGAATCGGTTGGGATCGTTCGCTTCTTGATGAAGATTGAAGGACCATCCCAAGAAGTCATCGCATCTGTAGAAGGCGCCGTTGAGTGGCTGCGTGAAGTCCAGATAGAGGGCTGGCGCTCGGAGGAAGTGAGGAATGCTGACGGTCGCCGCGAGCGGTTGCTGATTGCCGATCCGAACGCGCCGCCTCTCTGGTCGCGCTTCTACGAACTCAAAACCGATCGACCGCTTTATCTCGATCGTGATTCCGAATTCCGCTACGACTACAACGCAATCAGCTACGAACGCCGCAGCGGATACACCTATCACGGAACTTGGGCCCAGTCGCTTTTGGAAAAGGATTATCCGCGATGGCGAGAAAGAAATAAAGTTTCGAAACCTTAGGGCTGCGTGAATGTGGGCACAGCCAACGAGAGCCCACCTGAACGATCAAACACTGAATCTAGATCGACTCCAACTCTAGCGAGAGCTCCATGAACGCAACAACAATCTTGGACAGTCCGCAGAAATCCATGACTGACGTAACTCCTCAAACCGTTCGCGCTGTCGCGATGACGGCGCCGGGCAAGACCGAGATGAGAACCTATCCGTATCCGACGATGGATCATGACTCCGCGATCCTGAAAGTCGACATGTCGGGCATTTGTGGAACCGATCGGCACATTTTCAAAGGCGAAGCCACGCACCTGCGCGGCAAATCAATTTTTCCGTATGTCGGTGGTCACGAAGTCATCGGGACAACCGTCGAAATTGGGGATAACGCCGCTCGAACGATGGACTACAACGGCCAGTTGCTCGTTCCCGGTGATCGTGTGGCCATCGCTGTGGAAGTTAATTGCGGTGAAG
>DIUH01000452.1:0-122 GCA_002428205.1 Planctomycetaceae bacterium UBA6163 | reverse complement strand
TCCAAGCGATAATCGGCTGAGCAGATCGCGGAACTTTATGGCCTCCGTTGGGACGTGGAGATTGATATTTTCGCGGTGAAATCGACTATGGGATTGTGCGATTTACCATGCCAAACGCCAGC
>DIUH01000061.1:3791-4585 GCA_002428205.1 Planctomycetaceae bacterium UBA6163 | reverse complement strand
CCCCCAGCGTCGCAAACGTCGTCAATCGCGTACGCAGGCGAACGCGTCTGCAAAACATGACCGGCGGGGCGACCGCTGGCATTGTCGCCGGCGGAATCCTGGCGATTGCGCTCGCCGCAGTTGACGCTTTGGCAATTCCGATCGCGTGGTATTGGCTGGCCGTCGCAGTCGCCGGATGTGCGGCAATCGGCGGAGCCATTGGGGCGATCATCCCCGTATCTTTCGCGGCCGCCGCCCAGCGGATCGACAGCTATTACGCGATGAAGGACCGCATCATCACGGCGTTGGAGTTCGAATCCAACGACGACCCGGTTCGCCAAATGCAAGTCGATGACGCTCGGCAACATTTACGACAAGTCCGTTCCGAAGATTGTGTGCAGATCCACCATAACCGCCCGGCGCTGCTGTCCAGCGGCGCGATGGCGATCGTGGCTTTTGGCATTTTGTTCTTCGTCGAATCGCGGCGGGTCGAACCAACTGCTGCGGCACCGCTAGCGATCGCCGTCCAGCAGGCGTCGCTGCTGCGTGAAACCATGCTGCCGGAACTCGAAGCGATCCGCGACTTGGCGAGTGAAAATCCGGAGGTCGAAGAACTGACCAAGAAGCTGGAGGAGATCGTCGAGGAATTGGAAACCGAGGCGATGGACGAAGCGGACATGATGGCCAAATTGTCCGAGATGGAACAAGCGATCGCCGAGATGCAAAGCGCGATGCAGTTGGAGATGACCGCTGCACAGATGAAAAGCCTGTCCGAAGCGATGATGTCGTCCGAAGCGATGAAGCGTGCGGCGGCG
>DIUH01000061.1:0-3778 GCA_002428205.1 Planctomycetaceae bacterium UBA6163 | reverse complement strand
TCGGACGACATGAAAAAGTTCCTCAGCAAACTGTCGCCTGGCCAGAAAGGAAAATTGTCCGAAGCGATCGGAGAAATCCAAGAAGGGCTTGAAAAGAAGAACGATAGCCAATGCAAGGACGGCCTCTGCAAGTTGGCCGGTTTGTGCAAATCGCTGGGCAATTGCAAAAAGATCGGCGATTGCATGGCTTGCCAGTTGAACCGGTTGGCTCAGTGCAAGAGCGAATGTCGGGGCGCTTGTGAAAAGAACGGCGGCGACAAGGTCGCAAAAACGAATTCGCCATCGCAGAGCTGGGGCAAGGGCGCTTCGGGTAATCCCAACGACGGCAAGGCAACCGACCTGCAAGCGTCGCGTCGCGAAGAACAATTGTCGAGCTCACAAGGTGACGGCCCCAGCGAATCGGAAGTCATCGAAGCGCCCGAAGGCGAACAGTCGGCGGCACGGGCCTATGCCCAGCGTTACCAAAAGTTCCGCTCGCAAGCTGAAGCGGTTCTGGATAACGAACCGTTGCCGCTGGGACATCGCGAAACGGTGCGGCAATATTTCGAGAATATTCGTCCGGACAAAGATGCGACTGGCGAGCTCTGAGCATTTCGTGTTTAAACCGAAATCTCAAAATGAAATAAGCGATCGAAAACCTTCTCCGACTCGCTGCCCCAAGCTGCCGACCACGCCAACAAAATCTGAACAACTGGCGCGGTCGCCAAACTGCCAGCAACTTCTTCCCCATCGGTAAACTTTCTGTAAAGCGAACCAGTTGTGCCGCGTTTTACATGCTAGCTTTCGTTGTAACTTGCCCAAGATGCGGCGACTGCATAAGATGTGCGCAAGGATGGCGAGCGGTGCTGATTTGAAAATTTTTCAACTACGGCACCCCATTCGCAGGGAACGATGGCGTGAGTCTTAGTTGACAAGAACGCTTCCATCCAATCGAAACGATCTTGCGCAGCCTAGCGATCAAAACCAGATTTTTTCCTGTAGGCGCGGCAGCTCTCGCTCTGCAACACCGAGCGAAACTTGCGGCTGCGACTAGACATTTCGCCCGGCACTTTGCTGTGTGGGCGAGCCGAGTTTTTCCCAATCCAACCTTTGTGAACATCATGTGTCGTAGCCTTGCGATTTTGTGCCTCGTTGCGAGTATCGCGTCCCCGGTCGCTGCGTTTGCAAATAACGTCGACGCGATGTTTCCGGTAAAAATCCACAACTTTGGCGACGTAGCGGTCGCGTCGAAAACCGAGTTTCGGTTTCCGATTCATAACACGACGGGGCGGACGATTCATGTCCGCGAAGTCCGCACCAGCTGCGGTTGCACCACCCCGTCTGTCGAAACTCATTACATCGAACCTGGAAAAACCGGATCGATTTTGGCCAAGTTCAACACCGGCACTCACCGCGGCCAAAAAGGTGCAAACCTGACGGTTGTGATCGATCAACCTTTCTATACCGAAGTCCGTTTGCGAGTTGACGGCTACATTCGTCAAGACCTCGTGTTCCATCCGGGCGCGATCGACTTTGGCAAACAAGCTCGAGGCCAACAACTGACTCAAACGGCAAAGATCATGTATGCCGGCCGCAGCGACTGGGCGGTTGTCGACGTTTTGACCACCAAGCCATGGGTGTCTGTTGAGGTCAAGCAGGAATCGCGTAACGGTCAAAGCACGGTTTATTTGTTGACCGTCAACCTCACCCCCGATGCCCCGGCCGGTTTCTTCCGCGACGAATTGGTTGTCGTCACCAACGACCGCTCACGGCCACGTGTACCGTTCCTGATCAGCGGCGAATTGGAAAGTGAATTGACGATTTCGCCACAATCGATCGCCGGTGGTTCAGTCAAACCTGGTGAAACGATCGAAAAGAAATTGGTCATCCGCGGCAAAGAAGCTTTCGTGATCGATTCGATCGAAGCGAAGGGATGGGACGTCACGTTTGATCCCGTCACCGAACCAAAGTCGACCCATATCGTCAACGTGCGGTTCGCCCCCAACGGCGACGCGACCGGCCAAATCTCCAGCCCCGTGGTCGTCAAGACTTCGGGCGGAATGGCCGCGACCTCGACCGCGACTTTGACCGCGATCGTGCGAGCCCAGTAATCGCACGCGGCACTCGTCGATAACGAAATCGTGAAAGCTGCGGGGTCTTGGATCCCGCAGCTTTTTTCGTTTTTGCGACCGGTCGGCAACCGCAATCACGCTGCGATTTCTTGCTCAATCGCCAACTTGCCGTTATCCTGGATCGCATCCCGCCATGCCACTCATCGGCACCCACTACTCAATCATCTTGCCATGCATCCAAAAACCGGCGAACAAACCGCCAGCGTGCGCAGAATCGTCTTCGCGTTCTGTGTCTTTTTCGCGGCGCTAGTAGCGTTCACGTCGCGACACTCTGCAGCTCAAACTGACGACACTGCGGCCAATCCCAAAGTTGTCGATCCGTTCGCCATCGAAAACCTGGTCGCCTGGTGCATCGTCCCGTTTGACGACCGCGATCGAACGCCTACTGAGCGGGCCGAGATGCTCGTTCGCCTCGGGCTGAAGCGATACGCCTACGATTATCGCGCCCATCACATTCCGACGTTTGACGACGAAATGAAGGCGATCAAAAAGCATGGCATCGAGCTGACCGCTTGGTGGTTCCCGACCAGCATGACGGACGAAGCACGATTGATTCTCGACGTGCTGAAACGACACGACATCAAAACGCAGCTGTGGGTAACCGGTGGCGGCGGCCCGACAAACACTCCGCAAGAGCAAGCCGAACGCGTTCGTGTCGAAGCCGCCCGGATCGCGACGATCGCAGACGCCGCGGCCGAAATCGGGTGCCGGGTTTCCTTATATAACCACGGCGGATGGTTTGGCGAACCCGAAAATCAAATCGAAGTGATCAAGTCACTCAATCGACCGAACGTCGGCATCGTCTACAACATGCACCACGGCCACGATCACCTCGATCGTTTCCCCGAACTCTTAAAAGCGATGATGCCCTACCTCGATTGCTTGAACCTTAACGGCATGGTCAAGGCAGGTGACAAAACGGGCAAAAAGATTCTGCCCATCGGCGACGGCGACCTGGAAACCGATCTTATCAAAACGATCATCGCCAGCGGCTATCAAGGGCCGATCGGGATTCTGAATCATACACAAGAAAACGCCGAAACCCGTTTGCGAAAAAACCTTGATGGTTTGAATGAATGCTTGAAATCCATCGCTGGCACGATCGATACTTCGCAGTATTCCAGCGAAGCCATCGACCAAATCCTGGCCCAATCCAAATTACATGGCGATGCCACACGCGGTGTTTCTGTTTTCGCGTCAGCCAACTTTGCCTGCATCAATTGCCATCGCATCGGACGTCACGGTGGCAACGTCGGCCCCGAGCTAGGCACTTTGGCGACCAAACGAAAGCCAGAAGAAATCGTCGAAGCGATCTACTGGCCNNCGGCTCTTGTCATTCGTGACCCAGCGACCGAAACGGTTCATGAAATCTTGTCCGACGATATCGAAGACGACCAAGTGGTCGGATCGTTGATGCCTGACGGATTGACTGCGGCGATGTCGCCCCAGCAGCGCGTTGACTTGATCGCGCTGATGTTATCGCTGGGGCGTGATGATGTGATGCCGAGCGAAAAACTCGACGCATCGATCGCCCGGGCACGCGCACACCTCAGCGGCCCAGCAACATTTCCGCTCAATCGTGAACCGATCAACGCGGCCGATTGGCCGAACTGGCAAGCGCATATCAATCGCGACCGCATCTATGACTTTTATGCCAAACAAGCCGC
>DIUH01000319.1 GCA_002428205.1 Planctomycetaceae bacterium UBA6163 | reverse complement strand
TGGTCACGAATTTAGTGGTCACGAATTTGGTCACGACTTCTGACCCCAACTTCTTCAGGCTCCGTCGTTTTTGGCGGTCCCAGCGTTTCCAGCGACTAAGACTTTTTTGGGCCTGGAGGACAGCGAAGTTTGGGCGCGGGCATCGACGGGCCTGTCGCAAGGGGATTACTTTTGCTGGCCCGATTGACGCCCGTGATCGATCGATTCAATCCCGAACTATAGAAATAGAAGCAATTTACCGTCAATAGGTCAGCCGGATGATCGTTCCGATCGATCGATCAAGTCGTCGTGAGCCGCATCGCCCAAAAGAGCTTCGTCCCGCAGTCCATCGTCCAGCAATGCGTCTAAGACCAAGCGATGATTAACCCGATGGGGCGTTTGCAACAGCGACGAAAGCCTGCCGCCATCACCACCGGTCAAAATCACTTGGGCGGCACTGCGTTCGTCGTGATTTTCTGGATCCTTGGCCAGCGACATTTGGATCAACCGATCAACCGCACCAGCCGTTCCACACAAAATGCCGCTGCGAATCGCTGATACGGTATCGAGCGCCGGAACCGCCAGTTCGATCGATTGCTCAGCCGCGTCGCATGGGTCCAGCAGCGGCAGGGCGTCGGTGCCTCGGCCAAGCGACTCGAATTGCAGTGACAATCCCGGCAGGATCACTCCGCCGTGAAACTCGCTGGCCGGGCCGACCGAGTCGACCGTGATCGCAGACCCGGCATCGACAACCACAACCCGCTGGCCGGGATAAATCCGTGTCGCCATCCAACCAGCCAGCAAGCGATCAATTCCCAAACGATCGGGATATCGGACCAGCGGCACCATCGGGACATGCCGCCAGGTGATGGTGCGAATATTGTCGGGCGAGACTCGTCGCTGCAACGCCGCAATCAACTGCAACCGCGCCGGGGAGCTGACCGTCGCGATTCGCCACAGCGTGGTCGCGGGAATTTCGGACGACCGATTGGACTGGACATCGCGAATGATGTGGTTGGGCCAATCGTGCGACTTGATCGACACATGCTGCTGCGGCGTCGGCCTGCCATCAACCTGGCGAACTGACCATTTAGCGGCGGAATTGCCGATATCGATAGCGACCACGGCACGCACAGATGCGGCCGTCTGGGTCGATCGGGTCACGACGGCGCCTCGTTGTAATCACGCGGCTGATTCTGGTCCGACAGTCCGGCCGTTGGACCAGACAGATGTGGCGGCAGGCGACGCGGCTTGACCGGTTGCTTGCTGGCCGCGACTTCGCCAGCCCGCAATCCGACCGCAAGCGGCTCTTGCGACGGATCCGCTTCCGCTTCGCGTTTACGAGCGTCGGCCAAGTGCTGGACAATGTCTCGAATTAATTCGGGCAAACCTTCGCCGGTCACGGCGCTGATTAAGCGGACATCCTTGCCAATCGCTGCGGCAATCGCGTCACGAATTTCGCCGGCACCGGTCAACTCGCATTTGCTGACCACAACGATCTCGTCCCGCTTGGCGAGTTCAGGACTGTAGCTGGCCAATTCACCGCGGATCGTCTGGTAGTTGGCGACCGGATCAGAGCCATCGCTGGGCATCGACTCGACCAAGTGAATCAGCAACCCGGCCCGTTCGACGTGTCGCAAAAATTCATGACCTAGGCCCACACCTTCGCTGGCCCCTTCGATCAGGCCGGGGATATCGGCCACAGCGAACGAGGTATCAGCCGACGGACGAACGATTCCGATGTTCGGGTGCTTGGTCGTGAACGGGTAGTCGGCAATTTCGGGCCGCGCGGAACTGATCACGCTCAGCAGCGTGCTCTTGCCGGCGTTGGGCATCCCCAGCAACCCGACATCGGCGATCGATTTTAATTCCAGGATCACCAAACGGCTTTCGCCCTCGCCGCCGCGGGTGCTTTCGCGGGGCGCTTGGTTCTGTGCCGACTTGAAATGGACGTTGCCACGGCCTTTCTTGCCACCGCGCACGACGACCACGCGTTCGCCCTCGGTGACTAAATCCTTGATCACGAACCCATGCTCGGCATCGATCAATGCGGTGCCGATTGGCACGTACAGCGTTAAATCACGAGCCGCTCGGCCGTGACATCCCGACCCCTGGCCGGGCGCGCCGCTGGGCGCACGCCAAAACTTGCGGTTGGCGAACTGGGCCAAACTGTTCACGCCCTGGCGAGCTTCCAGAATGATGCTCGCACCATCACCGCCATCGCCACCGTCAGGACCACCACGGGGAACGTACTTTTCACGCCGGAAACTGACGCACCCGTTTCCACCCCGCCCAGCCCTGAGCTCGATTTCAACACGGTCAACAAACATGGGAATCGGCTACTCAACAAGCGATTTTGGCCACCGACCTGTGTCGTGGGCGCTGAGGAAAAACGGGCGTAAAAGTTTGAATAAAAAAGGCCGACCCCAGCGGGCCGGCCGTTAGATGCGATCGATGCGGGTGGTCAAGATCGTTTGATTTCAAATCCAGTCTGGACTTGAGGTGACAACGATCAGACGGCGGCGTCAACATTGACGCGGCGACCTTCGCGATCGAAACGTACGTTGCCATCAACCAACGCATAAAGCGTGTAATCGTTTCCACATCCGACGTTACGGCCAGGGTGAAACTTGGTGCCTACCTGACGGACGATGATGTTTCCAGCGATGACGACTTCACCACCAAATTTCTTGACGCCGCGGCGTTGGCCATTGCTGTCGCGGCCGTTACGGCTGCTGCCTTGGCCTTTCTTATGTGCCATGTTTTTATCGAAGGGTTAATTGCGAGTTGCTGGGTAAAAATACGTTTTGCCGCAATAGACTAGCGGAAGACCCATTCGTAATCAAGACGCGTCTCCAGACCGAACTGCTGCAGCACATAATTCTGCTCAGCCGGGTCTTGGTGGGCCGGCACGCCAAAGCGGATTTGGTCTTCCAGTTGGTTGATCGTATCGCCCGGGCGATAGAAGTTCAGCCGCAACGCCTTCTTCTTGTACGGCGCATCGTCCCCTTCGCCTTCCTGCTGGAACGCGTTGGTCAAACCGTAGATGTAAACCGAGAAAAAGTCGGTATTCGGATCGATATCTTCCCAAGTCGCCACCCCCCAAACACCCGGTGCATCGGGGTCCGACGACAACGGAATGTTGACCGACGTGATTTCAAGGCTGTCGTAAAGTGGGGCCGTTATCTGTTCCCGAACCGCAATTCGTTGCTTCGCGGTTGGCAGCACCCGATCAAGATATTTCTTGTCGGCGACAAAATCCTCCAGCACCAACATCGGGAATGCTCGCCGCGAATCATAGCTGACCGCTTCCACTCGCTTGTAGATCGGCGACTGGCCCACCATGTCCGCTGCGGGGCGCAAATCCCCGCCACGGTAGCGGACGCGGTAAACCATGTACCAGACTAACTTGCGAGCCATGCGCCCGTTGGGCTGCGGAACGTCCATGTAAATCATCCGCAGCGGCTTGAACGAGAACTCCAGGCAGTAAACCTCTCGCCGCAGCGTCACCTGGCGGGCCATTTCGACCAATGTCCTGGTGCGTGGATCGTAATTCGGTCGTCCGTTAGTAAAGTTCGGTGCACCCCATTCGATTTCTGGATGGGCGTCGATCAACGATTGCAACGTCATCGGCCCAGTAAACGTCTCCTGCGGATGCGGCGCCGGGGCAATGACGTTAACGATCCCCGGAGCGAATTGTGTCATCTCCGTTCGCACCGGTTCGAGGTCGGACGCCGAAGGGGCTTCCGCGGTGTCCAATTCCTGTGCGTTGACGGCTTGGCCAGTCGCCAAAGCCATTCCCACCGCGAAAACCAATGCTAAACAGGAATTGCCAACCGAGCGACAATGGCCGGCCGCGGACGCATTGCGCGCGGTCGAACTCATCACGGTCACACGGTCCGCTCGCACGGCACTAGCTAAGTACGACAATTTCATCGGTTTCACCGTCAAGGCATCGCGATATTGGCCCGTTATGCGACCAAGGCTGGGGAATAAAATAAGGTTACTTTCGTGTCGATCGTTCTGCGGTCCCCGCAGCGACATCGACGGTCGCATCTTCGATCGGCAAGAACCGAAGCGAGCCGATCAATTGTTCGTCTGATCCGGCGAATGCGTCCAAGTGTTCGTTACCAACAGTAAAGGTAACCATCAATCGACGCCCGAGATCGTTGGAAAATTGAATCATGACCCATTGAACCGGTACGCCTTGAACCGCCCCTTGGATCGTTGCCCGCATCACTCGCAGCCCTGCGGAGTTCACTTCTTCTTTCGATTGCAGCACTTCGACGAAGCGTTCACCCATCGATTTTTTGCTTTCACCAATGAACGCTTCGAGCGTCAATTGAGTTCCAGCGGCCATCTTGCCAAGCGGATGGATGTTCGCCTGAGCAATCCCGCGATCATCTTCGACCATCCGCATCATACTCGCACCCGCAGCGTCAGACATGATTTTCCAGCTGCGGTCCATCAAAACCGAATAACCGACGGCGCTGCTGGATAATTCGGTCAGCAGGCGATCGGCCGGCGGTTGGGCGGCAAGATCCGTCGCGGGCTTGCTGGACAGCCGCGCCGGTGCTTCCAGCGGCTTGCGGATCATGCGGATCGTCCCGGCGATGTCGAACCCGGGCTCGGACTTACCAATCTCTCGCACCTCACGAATCGCAAGGGCAATCCACGTGCAGGTCGCCTGCTCGCGGTCGAAAACCAGTTTCGCAACCAGATCGATTGTCGTCGGCACTCCCGCGACCGAACCGTCGACGCGCCCCTTGAGGTGAATCTTGGATGACTTTTCATCCAGCGTCACAACTTCGCCGACCACCGTACTTTCTTGAACTGCCGCAAGCGACAACAGCTTTGCCAAAATCTCTTTTTCAGGCTTGTACTCGTCACCAATCTTTACCGCGACCGTTGGTAACAGGGCGTCGACCGCCATGCTGCTGGCCGGCACCTTCAACAAGTCGATCTCTTGGCCTTCCAAGTAAACGTCCGGCGAATAAACCACCCACTGGCCCGCATCACGTTGGACACGCACCGCCTGGGACTGCTCCCTCAGCCGCACGTTTTGTTCTTTCTTGCCGACTTTGCCCGTGCTCTGTGCCTCGTAGTAAAACCTTTCGGCTGAGTGGCCCGTGCGGTCGATGTTGTATCCCAACAACCGCTCTTCCCAATCAAGAACCGAACGACTCTTTACCGGCACTTGAGCCGCTTTTTCTTTCGAAATCAACGGGTTGGTGGGGACGTTGACGTTCCCTTCGATGTCCAATTCGACTCGGACGCGAAACAGATCTTTCGTCGGATCGGCGACCAACATCGCTCCGGTTTGTCCCGCTTCGGCCGCTCGCGCCTCGCCCAGATCTTCCCATACCACTACGGAGACGGCTGTCGTGGCGGCAAAGGTACGCATCCAGTTTCGGCGGTTCATAAACAGGTCGGACATGGCGTCAAGAACTCTTCGTTTCGGGGACGGCAGCAGCCTCGTGGGCGTAATCCTTGCTAACTTCGGCATTTTCCGCCCATCGTCTGCACTGGATTACAACGCCTGTGCCGCCACACGGCCTGATTGGTTGGTTGAGCTGAGCCGAATGGGGGTGCCGGTGCCAATGTTGTTTAATCTGATTTGGCTGAACTAGCTGGTCGGACCAGGCTGGGCAAACTATCTATCCTCTCCAGGATCGCCATCTCTTCAGCCGCTCGCTCCTGGGCGTTGGTTTGCGGGATCATTTTTTTGCCGCCAATTGCCCAAGCTGTGACTGCAAGGTTGGCAGTCGCGCGTGCGAATGCGGCTCCCAAGTGCTGCCAATTGGCGCGCGTGTGTCGCGATTTGAGACGTCAGCACAGTTCTGAAGTGACCAGAAAGCGACCAAACCTACAAAAACTTGCAAGTTTTACGGTTTGGATGGGCCACGCGAAGTGGAACTTTCACGGCCATCTAAATACTTTTCGGTCCGTAATTCTGACTGGACAACGACTTACCGCGCGCGTAGCAAGCGGGTCGAAATATTTTCGCCGACTTTGGTCCCGAATTTTCTACTACACCCTAGCCAGTTAGTTAACGCGGTGAAATTGTGATCCGCCAAATAGGCCGTTTCATGACAGTTGCGACTGGCATGTTGGCAGAGCTGGGCGGTTTTCGGTTACGAAACCCGAAAGCGTAAACCGGGTTGAACTTTTGGATCGTGTTGGATGTCTAATGAGGAACTCACTGGCGATGCGATGCGTAACACTCAATATGATGATTTCAAGAGCGATTTTGAGCTGTGTAGCGACGGTAGCCAGTAGATTAGATGGATGGATGTCGCGCTGCGAAGTGTCTGGCCCACGTTTAGGCAGTTCCAATCGCATCGAGCCAATCTATCTGACAATCACAGCTGACAGTTTCGCTGCAGCTAGACGACGCGGTTTATCAGTTTTGCAAAGGAAAATCATCCCAAGATGGGATGGGTCCCCGGGCCATATGACACGCCGGGCCGAGTGATCCGCCGGGATCGCATGGAAATCAAACGGCTTATACGAGTGTCACGAACTGGGAGTAGAGGAAGATGCACGAACATTATCGAGATTCGAAACTGAAGGAACTGCGAGACCAATTGGTTCGCTTTGCGCCGAAAGTTCAAAAGGTCGAACAGGCGACTCGGGCTGAGCAATTGCTCAGCGAGATCGAACCCGACCGTTCGTATGCGTACGATTTTTTGTGCTATCGCATCACGAATTATCGGCCGCAACAAGCGTCGCGTCACACGATCGCTTCGGCAGATGTTGTGTCTGATCTTCGCCAATTGGTTGAAGATATCAGCGAATCTGCGGACGTCTCGGTGACCGAAGTCGGTGAACCGGTTCATTCCGTTGAAGATCTTAGCAAGATGTTCAATGTTTCGACGAAGACGATTGGTAGGTGGCGAGAGGCCGGCCTGATCGGACGCAAGTTCCTGTTCGGCAACCGTCGCCGAGTCGGTTTCCTGCACAGCACCGTCGAGCGATTCTCCGCTGGTAATCGTGAACGGATTCGTCGTGGTGAACGCTTCAGCCAAGTGACTGACGATGAGAAAGGTGAAATGATCCAGCGGGCCCGGCAGTTGGCCGACGGTGGGGCGAGTCTTTCCGAAGTCACTCGCCAACTCGCGACCGTGATGAACCGCAGCCCCGAAACGATCCGTTACACGTTGAAGAACTTCGACGCCCAGAACCCCGCCATCGCAATCTTCCCGAATCATCGGGGTGTATTGACCGACGATGACAAGCGGGTGATTTATCAACTGTTCCGCCGTGGCAGCACGGTCCCCCAGTTGTGCAAACGGTATGGCCGCACCCGCAGCAGCATTCAAAGGATTTTAATCGATATGCGTAAAGAACGGATTAATGAGTTGCCGCTGGATTATATCTACAACGCCGACTTCGAGGACGCTTCGCGCGAAGCCGAATACTTGGGCGCCGAACCCGAGGCCGCTGTTGCTCCGCGAAAAGTCCGCGCCCCAAGCGGCCTGCCCAGCTATTTGGCGTCCTTGTATGACGCCGCACTGCTGACTCGCGAACAGGAATATCATCTGTTCCGCAAGATGAATTACCTCAAGCATAAGGCGACACGGATCCGCGAATCGCTCGAAACCGCTCGCGGCAATAAGTCGGCGTTGATGGACGAGATCGAATCGCTGTACGAACAAACGGTGAAGACGAAGAATCGAATCGTTCAATCAAACCTGCGTTTGGTCGTTTCGATCGCCAAGCGGCACATGGGTGGCAGCGACGATTTCTTTGGCTTGGTCAGCGACGGAAACATGTCGTTGATCCGAGCGGTTGAGAAGTTCGATTACTCACGCGGCAATAAGTTCAGCACTTATGCTTCATGGGCAATCATGAAAAACTTTGCTCGTACGATTCCCAACGAGTTCAAGCATCGCGATCGGTTCCGCACAACGGCCGAAGAACTCTTCTTGGCCCGCCAAGACGAACGGACCGACCCGTATGCCGAAGAGAACGCCCATCAGCGTCGTCAACGCGAACTCGGACGAATCCTCAACCGACTCGACGAACGTGAGCAGAAGATCATCGTTGCCCGTTTCGGCCTCGGCCGTGGCAGCGAACCGGCAACCTTGAAAGAGGTTGGCGAAGAACTGGGCGTGACCAAAGAACGAATCCGTCAACTCGAAGCTCGGGCACTAAGCAAACTGCGCGAAGCGGCCGATGAGTCGAAGATCGATATCGAACTCGGGTCGTAAGCGAATCTCAGCCCAGTCGCGACACTGAACCTTTAGGCCAAGCCAGCAACGGCTTGGCCTTTTTTGTATCCTTGCCCAGATCTTATCGCTGACAAGCCGCGAAGATCTCTCACGCGATCCGAGCGGTGCCAGTGGCCAAAAAAACATCGAGTCGCACTCCACCAATCGTCGACGTAATCAGCCGCGGCGTTACGGATGCGTTACGGATGCTTAGGGCGCCGCTGGGCGTTGTTTTCGGATCGCCCGACCGGCAAGAACCCCCGTCGCTTGGGATTCATAGATGGCCAATTTTCCTTCTACTAAGACGTGCTTTAATCCGACCGGCGGAATATAAGGTTCATTGTAGGTAGCACGATCGATGAAGGCGGCGGGGTCAAAAACAACCAAGTCGGCATAAAGACCGGTTGCGATTGTGCCCCGGTCCGTTATTCCGAGGATCTCTGCGGGCAGCCCACTACAGCTTCGGATCGCCGCGGCCATCGACATGACTGAGTCGCCAATCGCATAACGGCCTATCTTGCGAGGGAATGTACCGAAAGATCGCGGATGGGGCATGTTGTCCGAGGGGACCTTTGCGCCTCCGTCGCTGGCCGTTGCGATCCAAGCGACCGGCATCGCCAGCCTCATATCTTCTTCGCTCATGCCAAAGTTGATCACCGCGGCGCCACCATGCTCTTGAATCGTCATCACAAGGTCGGCCGGATGGACATTCTCGTCGTTCGCAATTTCATCGATCGAACGCCCGATCCACTTTGGGTTATGAGGGCAGGATACGAGTTGGATACGTGAAGACCCTGCGAGCTGCGTAACGAGTTCGCTGCGGATTCGTGCGGCCGTTTCGGGGTCTAACAATCGTTTGCGAAGCTCACTTCGTCCGCCTTCGCTGGCCCAAGAGGGAAACAACGTTGCCTCAAGCGATGTGCTGGATGCGGCGTAGGGGTATTGGTCGGCGGTGATGATCATTCCGCCTTGCCGTGCTTGTTCGATTTTGTCGATCGCCAATCGCAGGCTGCCCCAGTTCGATTTGCCACTCGCTTTGATATGAGAAATATGCACCGGCAATTGGGCTTGGCGCCCAATAAGGATCGCCTCATCAACACTTTCAAGAAGCGCCGATCCTTCATTACGAATATGGCTGGCATAAATTCCACCATGACTCGAAATAACCTTTGCGACTTCGATCAATTCTGTGGTCGGAGTCAGCGTCCCAGGAATATAGATCAGGCCGGTCGACATACCGAACGCTCCATCACGCATCGCCTGGTCGGCCAACACCAGCATTTTGGCCATTTCCTTTTCGCTCGGATCGCGACGTGCCGAACCGACGACGGCGCGACGCAAGCTGCCTTGTGGCAACAGATGCGCGACGTGTGTTCCCGCGCCATCGGCGTCGATCGAGGCAAGGTATTTTGCCACGTCGACATGCCCCGATCCGCAATTACCGGTGACGATCGTTGTGCAACCTTGCAACAGATAATTCACATTGCCGCGCGTGTCACGCTTCAAGATCGGATCGTCGCTGTGGTTATGTAAATCGATAAACCCTGGGGCGACGACTAACCCGGTACAATCGATGCGGATCGCCCCATCGGGTTGGATCGTGGTCGAGATCTTAGCGATTTTTCCATTCAGGATCGCGATGTGGCCAATCATCGGGTCGCTACCATCGCCGCGATGAATCGTGCCGCCAATCAAGACCGTGTCATAACGAATCTCGGTGGCCGAATCCGAATCCGAATCCGATTTCGTTTCGGCGGTCGGTTGATCCTGGGCCGATACACCTGTCGGCAGGCCCGCGATCATCGGTACGGCCGCGATCAGAGCCAAGCCCAGCAGGTAGTTTCGGACGATAAACTCGGATGGCGTCGAAACGATTGAAGCGATGTTCATGGTTGCGGTGCCAATGGATTGGAATTGTCGTCTAGGCCGATCATGGTTTGTACATTTCCTGATGCATCGGCGTACCCGCGGCTCATCGCCTTGGTCGAAAACGTCATTACGGGTATGCCGCTTGGGCCGATCGCAATCATTCCGCCATCGTCAGGTTTAAGGATTTCATGAATGACTTTCTCGGTCGCCTGCTGAACCGTCATATTGCTATGCTTGATGAACCAAGCGACTTGCGCCGACGCGCTATGCCGAATGAACTCTTCACCGATTCCTGTACCGCTGACCGCGACGATACCGTTTTGGGCATAATTTCCGGCGCCCGCGATCGGCGTATCGCCAATCCGCCCGCTCATCTTTCCGCTGCGGCCACCGGTCGATGTGGCTGCGGCCAAGTTGCCTGCTTGGTCGCGTGCGACGGCCCCAACCGTCCCTTGGCTATGGCGTGTCGCCGGGTTTTCCAGTGGAGGCAAGCCTTGTTGTTGACGTTTTTTCTGAATCGATTCGAATCTCGATGGAGTAAAAAAATACTCTTGCGAAACGGATCCAAATCCCTTGTCGATCGCGAATCGATCCGCCGCCGGGCCGCCGATCAACACGTGATCGGTGTGGTCCATCACGGCGCGAGCGACAGAGATCGGGTTGCTGGCGACTTTGATTCCCGCGACAGCGCCGGTCTTCATGTTGGTGCCATCCATGATGGACGCGTCAAGCTCGAACGTGCCATCGAAGGTCATCACAGCGCCACGGCCGGCATTGAAGATCGGTTCATTTTCAAGAATGCGGACCGCTTCTTCGACCGCATCGACTGCCGAACCACCTTCGGCCAAGACATAAGAACCCGCAGCCAAGGCACGACGCAGTGCGGTGTGATAAACCGTTTCGCGTGCCGGTGTCATCTCGCCAGAGATCGTGCCCGCACCGCCATGAATCGCAATTGCCCATCCTTGGTTGTCACCGGCATTTTCATTGTTGTTCGGCAAGAGTTCAGTTCCCAGCGAGATGTTTTGAATGGTCAGTATTGCAAATGCAAAAGTAAACCGTAACACCATGGTGCGACAATAAGCGATTTCCTGAGCGTCGAGAATGTGCAGCATGATCCAGATTGCCGGTTAGCGAATGGGGTTGGAGTGAGCTTCAGTTGAAACGCGATACGGCCGCGCGATGAATGCCCTGTGCTGAACCTACTCACGATTCGACTTGCAAGCAAACAGATTCTAAACGATCGCACAAACGGGCGTTATTGCGTTACTGCGGGTTGCTTGGTGTCAACCATAAATTGAACGCTGTCTGTCAGCCTGTTCCAACCAATTCCCAACCCGTCCGATCCCATCATCGTAACGGCTCGGTTCCAGTTTTGGGTTGGCTCAGTGGTGTGTTGGGCGATTAAGAATTGGTTTCCGCGAACGATACTTGAAGTGTGGATGGTGCCTGAGGATTTGATAACCGATGTTTTAGGTGCGAAAGGTCTTCGTTATCAGGCTGGCGCAACGACACGTCGGTGCGAATTGACGACGTGAATGCGTTCGGAAACCACGGAGTCAAACGTTGGCGATGCCGGCTTTGCGTCGTGACTCGTTGTGCCATGAGCCGAGCGTGACTCGGTTGGGCGATCGCATTGATCGAAAGATGAGCACTAGGTGAGCGATGGCGAACTCATACGTTCGACCGTATTCAACTCGGTTTGACTACCTGGTCGGTCAAACCGAGTTTTTGCTGTTGCTGGCCAAAATTAAGGTTGGGCCATTTCCGATGGTCCATGAGAAATGGTCTACCAAGGTCCGCGAACGTAGTAGACGCCGAATTGGTCGGTGTGGCTGGGCCAATGCGGAGTCGGCATGAAAGAACCTGGTGGCAGGGCGCCTGGCGATGATGCACTGCGTCCGAATTGATGATTCATCGGGTACATCAAGTTTTGGCTGACGCCCCAGGAATACGTTTGACGCATGTGTACGTTCGGTGGCACGACCAAGGCGGTCGGTTGACCGTACGGCAGGTAGTAATAATTGCCGTGCCACGGTTCCTGGTCGGCGCGACGCTGTGCCCAAGCGTTAAACGGATTGCCGGCTTCGGCACGCTGGTCGACCAAACATGAGCCGCCGATCAGCACAGCGATCGCAATCATAAAAACTTTTTTCATATTAGACCGGTGCCTCGGTGGAGAGCGGATGAAAGGGGTGATCGTTTCAGTTTAGCGAGGAATCCGCAAAACATTCCAGTAAAAATTGCTAGCCGCGGTTCGCACCGGTGGGGCGTAGTAATGAACGCGAGTATGGTTCATGCCGCGTCCATTGTCATAGTAATTGTGATAGCGGTTGGTGTGCCAATAAAGCATTTCTTCGGGCTGAAATGGTTGATAGGTCATAAACGTATGGCCTACGTGTGGTGGAACTGGCACGGGGGCAACCAACATCTGGGCGTTGGTACGGTTGCAGTTCCCTTGGGTGTAATAGTTATAGAATAGGTCGGGATAGCCGTACGTGCGTCCGTTGCAACCGGCCATTGTGTCGCCGAGCTGCGAACCACTGCTGACGTCACCTACGAATGATGCCCCACCGCCGGTCACTTCGTCGCTGACCACTTGGCTGTTGACGATAAACTCGCCGCCACCACCAAGGGGGCCGACCGCGCTGGCAACGCCGCCGGACAGAATCGTGGCGGCGATTAACAATCTTAGAACTGGCATGGGTCGGTTCCTCCGTGAACCTTCTGTGGGTCAATCTCCGCACCGGTTCGCCAAAGGAGATCGCTTCTTGCGATCACCGTTTGGCTTTCGGGGCAAACGTATTCTTGGGGCCGGACTCAAACCGCCGTCCGTGGCCTTGCACCTATAAAAACCGACGTGGTTTGAAATGTGCATCGGATCTGGCCCCACCTGCTGTCGTTGTCATCGGCACGACGCAGCATGGTCGGCTATTGAACCACTGGCCGCCTGTCTTTCCTAGAAAAACCGTCAAGATCAACGTATCCGGAGCGCCGCATTCAGCTGGCGGGAGTGCGCAAGATGATAAATATTGACGACAATAGTGTAGTCGCTCTGACTGCACGTTCCGAGTCTCCCATCAGCATTCCATTTTTATTTGCGGCCATAAACCTCTTTCCTGCATAGACTTATGGTCGCATGAGGGGTGTTGGGCAACCCTTTGGTATCGCAACTGCATAACATTGGTTGTGATCTTTCGTGACGCCCCTCCTAGTGTTGGCCACCTTGCCGACACGGCGATTCGAAGATGTCTGTTTTGCGTAGGACAAAGTTCAATGTTTAAGAAAATTCTTTTGGTGGGTGCCGTAATCTTGGCCGGTTCGGTAGCGGCGGCTCAGACGGCTGAAGCGCATGGTCCGTTTGTAACCTCCCGATCCTTTGGGACATTTGGACCGTCTTCCCATCGCGTGGGGCCAGTGTATCGATCGGCGCGACCGGTGATTGTCGCTCCGGCTCCGATTTACCACAGCCAGCGCATTTACTCGGCCCATCCTCGTTTCAACTATGGCTATGGCTTTGGGCCGCCGGTGATGCATTCGTATCGATCGTCGGTCGGCGTCGGTGTCGGCAACTTTGGGTATCCGGTTTACGGTCCCGCGTTTGGCACGCCGCGCGGTTTCTCGCTTTACATCGGCCGATAGTCTGGTCATCTGTTTGCGTCGGCGAGCGAGATGAGGATGTCAAGCCGCACTCGCCGCCTTGTCGCTAAACTTTGCGCAAGCCTCTCGCTCGTTCGCCGCGCAACCGTTGGTTGCCCGGCGTTCAAGGCTCGCTTGCGTCGCGGTCACGGTCGGTGATACGGCGTGACGGTATGGTCGGAAAAGCTCGCTAAACAGAGCGAATGCCGACATCTTTGAAGTTTGTGCCCGAGTCAAAGTCGATCTCGTGGCATCGTTTGTGCCTTAGCCACGTGTGAGTTGGACGTTTCACTGCGGCGGTCGCGAAATCATCGCGGCCAATTTTCGCAGTGTTTCATTGATGAACATTCACACGTTGGAGAATCTCGCAGATGTTTAAGAAATGGTTGTTGGCCGCAACGGTTGTATTGAGTGGATCAGCGTTTGTGGCACATGAGGCCGATGCGTTTGGCCACCATCGCCGCGGTCACCGCTCGGGTTGCTGCAATCCGTGTGGCGGCGGCTATGTCCAGCCGACTGTCGTCCAGCAACCCGTCTCGGGCGGTTGTTGCGGATCATCGTATAGTTCCGGCTACGGTTCGCAGGGCGGTCAGGGCGGTTGTGTCCAGCCGGCCGTCGTCCAACAGCCCGTCTCGGGTGGTTGTTGCGGATCATCGTATAGTTCCGGCTATGGTTCGCAGGGCGGTTATGGGCAGACCTATAGCGCTGGATACGGCGGCTATGGTGGCGACTATTATGGTCAACCAGGCTATCAATCCGGTTATGGGTACGGATATGGCAACCAAGGGGTTGGCATGAACACAGGCATTCGTGGCGTTGGTACGGGGGTCAACACGGGGCTGCGTGGCGTTGGTGCCGGGATGCGTGGCGTCACTTCCGGTGTTCGTGGCGTCGTTGGTGGCGTCACAGGGCGATAGACCATCCGTTGCCAGAAATGCTAGTTGCTAAATCAACTAAGGGTTTCCTTCGCTATCGCATCTGCGTCGGCATATTGCTGGCGCGGATGCCAGCGGCGGAATAATTGTCGACCTCAGCAACCTGCAGCGAGCTGCCGTAGTTCGCCCCTCGCAGGATGACGATTTCGCCGTTTTCATCCTGTTCAGCGACGGCGCCGTGGTGGCGGGTCAATTCCAGTACTGCCAAGAACCAGCCGATCAGCGCCGATTTATGCACTTTCGGACGGATCATGTCGATCAGCAGAACGCGTGGTTCGGTTTGCAGGCGTTCGTGAATCCGTTTCATATACACGTGAATCGGCGTATCGTCGTAAATCACCTCGGTCGGTGGCGGTCCCGACGATTCACGGATGATGCGACCGAACGTGCTGACCAAATCCCACAATTGCAAGTCGGCGATCGGCTGGCTGCCGGGATCGAGTTGGCGTGCGGGCAGGTCGTCGCACAGACGTCCGTAACGCTGCTGCCAGCGGACGCCCATTTCTTCCAGAATCTGCGAAGCGTCGCGGATCCGTTTGTATTCCAGCAACCGCTCGATCAACTGATCGGGCGATTCGTTCTCCAGCACCGCATTTTCTTCATCGACCTCTTCGATCTTGGGCAACACCGACTGGCTTTTGATCTCGACCAGGATGCTGGCCATTTCCAAAAAATCGGCCACATCGCCTAAATCGAGGTCCTGCAGCATTTCGACATATTCGATAAATTGGTCGACAACCCTAGCGATCGCCAAGTCGTTGATACCAACTTCTTGTCGTCGCACGAGGTACAAAAGCAGGTCGATCGGCCCGCGATAGGCGGGCAATTGCACGAGAAATCCCATGCGGGCGGTTGATCCTTGAAGATTTTCGTAGACGTCGCGATATTCTTATCGGGCGCGTCGAGCCGACTGTATCGTACACGCTTGAGCCTGTTTTCACCAAGAGAATTGGTGCCGATCGTGCAAACGGCCGGTCGCCGCCCTTGTTGATGGGATAGGCCAAAACTATCATCGTCGCTTTAAATGGCCTTCCGGTGCAGAGATTTATCGCCCGGATGGTGCTCCGCTTGTTCCATTCGCACTCATTAAATCGCGTCGCTGTTGACCCGATTGACACCCTTTCCCCTTGCCACGGTCCGCCGTCGTCATGGCCGAACCCGTTAAACGTCACGTCCTTTCTGCGCTCGTTCAGAACGTCCCCGGGGTTTTGGCCCACATCTCTGGGATGCTGGCCAGCCGCGGCTACAACATCGATTCGCTGGCCGTCGGCGAAACCGAAAATCCGCATCTTTCGCGAATGACGTTCGTGATCGTCGGCGATGATCGCGTCCAGCAACAAGTCAGCAAGCAGTTGCAAAAAATCGTGACTGTCGTCGAGGTCCAGGATATCAGCAGCAAGGACTATGTCGAACGCGATTTGGCGCTGATCAAGGTGAAAGCCCCCGCCGGCGGCCCACGCAGCGAGATTCGCGAACTGGTTGACATCTTCCGCGGCCGAATCGTCGACGTCGGACCGGACGAAATCATGGTCGAGATCAGCGGCCGAGAAAACAAAGTGCGTGCGTTCATCGATCGGATCGAACCGTTTGGGATCACCGAATTGGTGCGAACGGGCCGAATCGCGATGGTCCGCAGCGGTGCCGAGGCCGAACCCGAGTCTGATTCTTAATCAACCTGTAACCCCACACCTTTGGCTTCCCCTAAAGCCGAACAACCTACGAAACCCCGCAAATTACCGGAGCGAATTGATCTGCCATGGCCGCAACGATTTATTATGACAACGATGCCGACCTGAGCCATTTGAAGGGCAAGAAAGTTGCCATCCTTGGTTACGGTTCGCAAGGACATGCCCAAGCACAAAACTTGCGAGACAGCGGCTGTGATGTCATCATCGGCCAACGCCCCGGTTCGCCCAATTATGACCTCGCTGTCGAACACGGTTTCAAGCCGATGTCGATCGCCGAAGCGACCAAGGCAGCCGATGTGGTCAACGTCCTGCTGCCCGACGAAGTCCAAGGCGACATCTACCGCAGCGAAATTCGGGACAACCTTTCCAAGGGTAATGTCCTGATGTGCTCCCACGGGTTCAATATCCACTTCGGCCAAATCGAGCCGCCCAAGGGGATCGACACTTTGCTGGTCGCTCCCAAAGGGCCTGGCCACCTCGTTCGCAGCGAGTATGAAAAGGGCGGTGGCGTGCCGTGCTTGATCGCCTTGGGCGACGGCGCCGCAGAATCGACCAAGCAGATCGGTTTGGCCTATGCCAAGGGGATCGGCGGAACTCGCGGCGGCGTGATCCAAACGTCGTTCGCCGAAGAAACCGAAACCGACTTGTTCGGCGAACAGGTCGTCCTGTGCGGCGGTGTCAGCGAATTGGTCAAGGCCGGGTTCGAGACGTTGGTCGAAGCGGGCTATCAACCCGAGATGGCATACTTTGAGTGCATGCACGAGCTGAAGTTGATCGTCGATTTGCTGTATCAAGGCGGCCTCAGCTACATGCGTTACAGCATCAGCAACACCGCTGAATATGGCGATTACACCCGCGGCCCTCGCATCATTACCGCCGAAACCAAGGCGGAAATGAAGAAGATTTTGACCGAGATCCAACAAGGCGAGTTCGCTCGGCAATGGATTCTGGAAAACAAAGCGAACGCGCCGATGTTCAAGGCGACTCGTCGTCGTGAACGCAACCATCCGGTCGAAGTCGTCGGTCGCGACCTTCGCCGCATGATGAGCTGGATCGCTGAAAAGGAAGTTTGATCCCAACAAAGGCATCAGCCCACCAAGCAAGGCAGCCATGGCAACGTCGCAGCAATAGCAACGTAAACGGGTGATAGGTTCATGATCGATTTCGACACGATCACCCGTTTCCATGCCGCTGCGGTAGATTTGTGGCATCGCGAACCGATCGCGGTCGAGCCCTTTCTCGCTCGACTTGCAAGTTTGAAGCGGCTGGATGCTGAAGCTTTCGCGGGCGAACTGGCTGGTCAACCGCTTTGGCAAGTCGACGGCGAACCGACAGGGCGATCAGTGCCCTTGCCTTTGCTGCAGTCAGCGATCTTGGTCAATCATGGCTTCAACTTTTTGTTGTGGCACGAAGAAGACTTGGCCCGAGATCCGGATGCCACCGATTCGGTAATCGCGGCCGTTAAACGCCGCATCGATCGATTGAACCAAGCTCGCAACGACGCCATCGAAGTGATCGATGATGCGATCGCGTTGGGGTTGAACGAGCTGGCGATATCACCGTCGGGAGAGGTTCCACGGAATACCGAAACCCCCGGCTCGGCGATCGATCGATTGTCGATTTTGTCGCTGCGGATTTATCACTACGCCGATCGATTGGCCGATAGGCCTGCGTCCCGACCTGCCGCCGCCCCCAATGACGCCGATGACGAACTGCAACAAAAGATTGCTCGTTCGCATACAATTTGCACGACGCAACTCGAGGGGTTGAGCGAGTCGCTGGGGCAGTTGTTGACCGACTTATTTGCTGGACGCAAACGCCACGAACTGTTTCGTCAATTGAAAATGTACAACGACCCGTCGCTAAACCCGGTTTTGATTGCAAAGCAGCAGAAAGGCATAAGCGACGACGAATGATCCGACGAAAAACGATTTGATGGGCTGAATCGGGTGGCCTGTGATCGCTTCGACGGCGTAGAATCGACACTACGCATTCCTCGACGCGGCAACCGTTGGGAACTGCCCGGTCGCCGCATCCCGGTCGCAAACATAAAAGTGAATCACGCCATGGCAAATACCGTCGACCTTCGCCTTCCAATCATCGCCACGCTGCTGGCTTTTTGCGTGATTCAGTCCGCTGTCGCGCAATCGCCCGCAGAAGATCGCCTGGGCGGTCGGCCGCTTGAATATTGGTTGGAACAACTCGACAGCGATCATTTTTCTCGGCGACAAGCGGCCACGCACCAACTGAATCGATTTGGCCAAGAGGCGGTCCAACCGCTGGTGGAGATCGCGAAGTCGGGAAAGCTGGAATCGACACAACGGGCGCTGAGTGTTCTGCAGCAGTTGGCGATGGGCCAATCGCCTGATGATGATGGCGGTGC
>DIUH01000100.1 GCA_002428205.1 Planctomycetaceae bacterium UBA6163 | reverse complement strand
CCAAAAGAATGGTGGCAATAGAATGCGCTGGCGCGGTCTTGCTGGATATTCTTCTGTCCCCATTCTTTTGTCGGGGCAAGACTGGTCGTCGAAGCGATCTTCTCTCTTTCTTTGTTTGATTATGCCCAGGTTCGTAACCATTTTTCTAGCATCAGTAGGTTCCAGAGTCGGTAACAGTGGTTTTGGTGCATCGATTCGTGTTCGGTGACGAGCGTTTTTAATGCTTCGGGTTGAAAGAATTCGTGGATCCGTGCGTCGGGCGATAGCAGCAGGTCGTGTAGCATGGGGTTCAATTGGCCACGAAACCAGCCCGCAATCGGGACTCCGAAACCCATTTTCCTGCGTGTCCAGACGGTGGATGGGATCAGTTTTTGAAATGCGTCTTTTAAGATCAATTTGCCACGGCCACCGCGAAACTTCATGTTCGATGGCAGAGATGCGGCGAGTTCGACGAGTCGATAATCGAGCATCGGGGCGCGGACTTCTAATCCGTGGGCCATCGATGCGATGTCGACTTTGGTCATCAGGTCGCAAGGCAGGTAGGTTTCTAGGTCGGCCAGCGAGGCTTTGGTAACGACGTCGCGATCGCCTGATCGGTCCCAGGCGCGTTGTAAGAATTCGAATGGGTCGTCGCCGGGAAGGCGTTTGACGAAATCGTCGTTATAAAGTCCGGCTCGCAAGGTTTCAGGAAAGATTTGAATCCAGCTTAAATATCGCCGGGCGGGCGATTGGCCGAATGATTCTAGGAATCGTTTGCCGCGGCGAATGACCGATCGTTGCTTGGATGAATCGGGCAGACGCTGGATCAGCGATATACCGGGCATGTGGTGCAGCGGAAACGCTTTCTGAATCATCCGGCTGAGCCAGAGGGCGCGATAGCGTTCGTAGCCAGCAAAGAGCTCGTCGCCGCCGTCGCCTGAAAGGGCGACGGTGACTTTCTGGCGGGTCAATTCGGACAGATACCAGGTCGGTACTGCGGACGAGTCGCCGAACGGTTCGTCATAATGCCAGGCCAGTTTGTCGATGATCGAAACGCCATCGGGTGTGACTTCGAATCGCGTGTGATCGGTGCCGACGAACCGGGCGACTTCGGCGGCGTAGGCGGTTTCGTCAAAGTCTTTGTCGGGAAACCCGATGCTGAAGGTTTGAATCGGTCGATCGCTGTTGCGTTGTGCGAGGGCAACGATCAGAGATGAATCGATACCACCGGAAAGGAAGGCACCTAAGGGAACGTCGCTTTGCAGGCGAATGCGGACGGAATCTTCTAATAAGTATTGAACCTTCTGGACCGCTTCGTCATGCGATAGGTTTGCTTCGTATTGTGGGTCAAAGTCCCAATACCGCTGGACGCTTAGGTTTCCATCTGAAAAGGTTGCGAAGTGGCCCGGTGATAGTTTGTTGACGCCTTTGAAGATGGTGCCAGGATGTGGGATGTATTGGTAGGTTAAGAATTCGTCGATCGCCGCCGGATCGACTTGGGGTTTAAAGCCGGGGACTTGTGAGAAGCACTTCAGTTCGCTGGCGAACATCAAGCGATCGTTTTGATGGGTGTAGAACAGCGGTTTTTTGCCGATGCGGTCGCGGGCCAGGACGAGTCGGCTGCGGCGTTGGTCCCAGATCGCGATGGCGAACATGCCATTGAGTTGGCTGAAGCAATCGGTGCCGAGGTCTTCGTATAGATGCAGGATCGTTTCGCTGTCGCCATCGGTAGCGAAGCGGTGTCCGGCGCCTTGGAGTCGGTGGCGGAGTTCGCGAAAGTTATAGATTTCGCCGTTGAAAACCAGCCAAACCGTGCCGTCTTCGTTGCACATCGGTTGGCGTGCGCCGCCGATGTCGATGATGCTGAGTCGTCGAAATCCCAGAGCGACGCTGGACGAGCGTCCTTGGCCGTCGCGGTGGTCGATATCCCAGTGGGTATGGGCATCATCGGGGCCGCGATGTCGGATCGCCTCGGTCATTCGATTGAGGGTTGCGTGATCGATCGCCGAAGACGGATCGCTCCACAAGGCACCGGTAATTCCGCACATGGGTGAAGTCAGTTCGTTGGGTTAGGATCGTGCGGGAAATAAGTGTCCGGTACCTTTTGCGAGGAACTCGCCCTTCGGGTGCTTCGCACAAAAGGTACCGGACACTTATTTCCCGCTCATTGCTTAGCGGTGTCTTCGCGGTGTTGTGCGGCGCGGGCGAGCGTTTGGATGTCGTGAATCAGGTCTCGCATCCCTTGGTAACGATTGGCCGGTTTCTTTTGGATCGCCTTCATCACCACTTCGTCCATTTCGGGGGTGATGCCTGCGTCGGGCGATCGTTCGCTCGGTTTGGGAATGTCGGCGTGTTTGATGTTTGCAAATGTTTCGTCGATCGTGGCGCCGCGGAACGGTTCGCGCAGCGCTAGCGCTTCGTACAGGACGACACCGACGCTGAACACATCGGACCGTTCGTCGATTCCGCGTTGGCCGTCGACTTGTTCGGGCGACATGTACAGTGGCGTGCCGGGGCGTTGGCCGTGGCCGGTCAGGGTTTGCAACTGGCTTTCTTCGTTAACGTCTTTACGCGAGGCGAGGGAGCTGTGTCGTACCGGTTCGTTATCGTCGGGGTGGCCCCAGACTTTGGCGACGCCCCAATCGAGCAGGACGACTTCGCCGAAGTTGCCGACCCAGATATTTTCGGGTTTAACGTCGCGATGGATCACGCCGCGGGCGTGGGCATAGGCGAGTGCTTGGCAGGTGTCGACGACGATTTCGAGTCGGCGTGAGATCGGATAAGCGGCGGTGGTGCGTTCGTCTTGCCGTGCGATCCGTTTGAGTGCTTCAAAGAGGTTTTCGCCCGAGATGCGTTTCATGGTGAAGTAGACGCCCCAAAAGTCGTCGTCACCGATTTCATAGACGGGGACGGTTCCGGGGTGTTGCAATTGGGCGGTAACGCGGGCTTCGCGGAGCAGGCGTCGGCGTTCTTTGCGGTTGCCGAATTGTTCGGGCAGCAGCGATTTGATGGCGACGGTGCGGCCGATCACGGTATCAAAGCCGCTGCGCAGTTGAGCGGTAGCGCCTCGAGCCATATCGCGAACGTTGGAGTAACGTTTGTGGCCAACGGGCTGCGTTGTTGGCAGGTCGGGGTCGGTGCCTGAGAGGATGATTGCGGGTTCCATCGAATAGTCGCTGTGGATAAGAGGAACAGGCTGAAAAGTACGGGATTGATGGTAACGTTGCGGGCATCCGGTGGTGACGACGCCTGTGGCGTGTCCCGAGTGAAACCAGGGTACAGTTTACCGCGATCTTCTTGCTGCGGACCAATCCGATGGGAAATAAAAAACCCGGCAACACTTGGCAGTGGCACCGGGTTTCGTTGTGTTGACTGAAGACCACGAGAAAAACAACTCGTGGAAATCAATGCAAGGCGGTACTACGCAGGCTGGCCGACGTCAGCCGTGCGGACGGTTGCGATGATGGCGCTGGCGACCATGTAGGGGTCAGCGTTGGAAGCGGGACGACGATCTTCCAACCAGCCCTTCCAGCCGTGTTCGACGGTGAAGATCGGAATACGGATCGAAGCACCGCGGTCCATCACACCGTAGCTGAACTTATCGATCGACTGCGTTTCGTGCAGACCGGTCAAGCGCTGGTGGTTATCGGCACCGTAGACGTCGATGTGCTGCTTGATGCGTGGTTGGAACGCATTGCAAATCGTATCGTAAACTTCTTTGCTGCCGCAGGTGCGGAGCGTCGTGTTGCTGAAGTTGGCGTGCATACCGCTGCCGTTCCAGTCACCCTTGACCGGTTTGCAGTGGTAGTTAATCGCCAAGCCGTACTTTTCAGCGGTTCGTTCAAGCAGGTATCGAGCGACCCAGATTTCGTCGCCAGCACGCTTTGCACCCTTGGCGAAAATCTGGAACTCCCATTGGCCTTTAGCGACTTCGCCGTTGATGCCTTCGACGTTCAAACCGGCTTGTAGGCATAGTTCGAGATGTTCTTCGATCAGATCACGACCGACAGCTCGCTCAGCACCAACGCTGCAGTAGTACGGTCCTTGTGGCGCTGGGTAGCCTTCTTTGGGAAAGCCAAGCGGCTTTTGGGTTTCGGGATCCCACAAGAAGTATTCTTGCTCAAACCCGAACCAAAAATCCGCATCGTCATCATCGATCGTCGAGCGACCGTTGGTGCGGTGGGGAGTCTTGTCGGCATTGAGTACTTCGCACATCACCAACCAACCATTGCCACCGAGACGGTCCGGGTCTGGGCAGCAGAACACAGGCTTGAGCAACAGGTCGGACTTACCACCAGATGATTGCTGTGTACTGGAACCGTCGAATGACCACATTTTGGCGTCTTCGACGTTGCCACTGAAATCAGTCTCGATTTTCGTCTTGCTGCGGAGGGTCTGTGTGGGCTGGTAGCCGTCCAGCCAGATGTACTCTAACTTGCACTTGGTCATAAAACCGGTTCCTCAAATGGATCCCAAAGGTGTAATATCGGACGCCCGCCTTGATAACGGTTTCGACCGTTATCATTTGGACATGCCTTCCCAAACGTCTTCTACCTACCACCGCAGAAGCATTCCGGCATGTGATCCTTCACAGTCATGGTCGGTCGGTTCAAAACAGGTTGCCCCGACACGACCGCGCATTTGTAGACGATAACCAATTTTTGCGGGGGAGAAAGTGTCCGGCGTACGATATTTTTCGCCAATTTTTAACTGCCGGCGACGTGTGGCGACTGTTTGGCTGTGATGGTTTTGGCGACCGGATGACCGCTTGGAAGCTAAAGTTCCTGTAGTGGCTGCCAAAGGTGCTTTGTCCCACATTGGTTGGGTCGCGGCCGGCGTTCCGCTGCGGGGTCGTGACGCGGCAATCGCTGGGGGTATCGGGGCAAAGTTCGACGGCCGGGGTGTCAGATGAATGAGCTGGGGCGCGTTTGCCGGTTCAGCAACCGATTTGTGCGAAGCAGACGCGGGACCGCTTCGGCGATCGAGCAATGGCGCTGTGATGCGACATGTGACGTTAACGTTCGACGAGGTTGGCTTCCATCGCCATTGAATCGAGCATCGTTGTTAATTGTGCTTGGATCGCCAGCATGATTGGGTCGGTTTCGCCACGCGGGGCGCGATCGCACGGCACTTCGATCGCTTCGCCGAACTCGATCACCGACTTCAGCGGTCCTGGGTGATCAGGTTTGCCCAGCAGTGAGTCCTGCAGTCGTTCGACTGTTTCAAGAATCTGGGTATCGGTGGTCGGGAATTGAAACAGGTATCGATCGGGGTAGGAGTAAAGTTGTTGTGACAATTCGATGGAATCGATCACGTGATAGAGTGCTTCGCGCCGTTTCGCGTCTTGGCACTGGAGTAATTCGGCCGAGAGCGTCGAGCGGAGTCGACGGACGCGTCCGAGCGGTCCGAGGTTAGGATCGGGGGCAAGCGAGTGCAGCGATTCGGCGTTATCGAGCAGATGTCGGACGAGCGTGTCGCGTCGTTGTGGCAAGGGTTGATCGGTCGTTTTGCCGAGGTAGCGAACTTCGTGGATCGAGATCATCGCTTCGGCCAACCGCTTAATCCGCTGCAGCAGCGGTTGATCGTGCATGGGCCGCCAGCCGATTGCCGACTCCATCTTTGAAACCGCTTGATCGCCCCACTGCTGGATGTCGCCCATGAACAGGTATTTGATGGCGACGGGATGAATGACCACTCGTCCGCTGTTCTGTTTTGCCCGGCGTTTGGCGGCCGTTCGAGCGATAAAGGCGACACCGTCGAGCAACGGTTGCAGGACGTCGTTGGTGCGATTGGTGGTCCCTTCGGGAAACAGGATCAGCGGCCTGGCGGCATCGACCAAGATTTCGATTGCCGTTTCCAGTGATTGGCGATCGGTCCCTTCGCGAAAGATGCTGAAGCCGCCCATTTTGTGAATCGCGAACGCATCGAAACGGCTTTTGGCGAACAGGTGCCAACTGGCCATCGCGAAGACATGGGTGCCAAGGTGGCGAGCGGGCCAACCGAGCACGAGTGGATCGGCGTAGCGGCAGTGGTTGGGTGTCAGCAGGATTGCATCGCCGGCGTCGATCGATTTTTTTAATCGTTCGAGGTGGCGGCATTCATAGTCGACGACGCCGTCGTGTCGGGCCAGATAAAAATCGACCAAGCGAAACCGTTGGATGAACGATGGCCAGAAGTTTCCGCGGTGTGGCGGAACGAATCGGTAGGGTTTATCGACGATCACGGTCATGGCGAATCGGCATTTTCCATGGCAAATCGGTTTGTGCGGCTGGATGAATGACCACCATCACTTTGCGCCGCGTTAAAACCGTGTCGTCGCTGGTGCGAGCTAGGAGGTTAGAAGTGCCAGAGCGTAACCGATTGCGATCGCGAGCAGAAAGAGGAGCAATAAAATAGCGATCATCCACCGGCTGATTGTTGGCCTGGGGTCTGGGGCAGCGGCCGGATTCGGGTGCACTTGGGATCGGCCGGTCGGCGACTGTGATCGGCCTGTGATCGCCGACTTGCTGGGGGCACGAAACGATCCACTGCCGCTGAGGACATCGCTGCCCACTTTGCCCTGAGACAGGATTTCAGAGCCGATTTCAGAGCCGTCACCGACGATTCTGGCACCATCGCTGCGACGACCGGTCAGCGGCGCGGATTTGCCGGTGGCCGATTTGCTGGTGGTTCCCGATTTACCCGATCGTGATTTTTGGGGCTCGCGGTATCCCGATTCGGCTTCCAGGTCGAGGAAGCTGTCGCTGAACAGGTCTCCGGCGGTCGAAGTCGTGCTGACCAATCGTCCGCTGTCGGACGCAGAGAGTCCGCCTTTGCGAAGCATTTCGGCGCGGTTTCCCGCCAGCGTGTCGTCGCCTTTGGCGCTGACGGTATCGTGCTCGATCGTGACCGACGATCCGGCCCCGCGGGACGAACCGCGTCGCGATCCGTCGGCTAGTGACGAAGAACCGGGGCGATTTCCGCTGCCGCCGGCGCGGGCCGCGGCGAGCGATTTGGGCGACGGGGAATGAGCGGCATACTTGCGTAACGCCTCGGCCACATCGGCCGCCGATTGGTAACGGTATTGAGGTTCTTTCTGCATCATCTTGACGCAAATCCCCTCAAGTTCGCCAGGAACATCGGTGCGGCTTTTGCGGATCGGCGGCGGCATTTCGCGTTGATGTTTGGCGATCCGTTGGGCCAGACTGCCGTCGGGAAATGGCGGTTTGCCGGTCAACAAAAAGTAGAGCGTACAGCCCAGGCCGTAGATGTCCGCGCGGTGGTCGACGGTGTGGCTGTTGAGCGCTTGTTCGGGGGCGAGGTAGTCGGCGGTACCCAATACGTTTTCGTTGTGGACAACGGTCAACGATTCTTCTTCCTGGGCGGCAACGAGCGCCAGGCCCATGTCCAACAGGCGGATCTTGCCGTCGAGGTCCAGCAACAGGTTCGCCGGTTTGACGTCGCGATGAATCACGCCGCGTTGGTGGGCATGTTGCAGCCCGTCGGCGGCTTGGGCGATCAAAAGTGCCGCCTCGGAGGGTTGCAGCGGACCGTCGCGCCGAACAAGGACCTGTAGGTCGACCCCTTCGACGTACTCCATCACGATGTAGTGCGTATCGCCTTCGTTATCGATGTCGTACGCTAGGACGATGTTGGGGTGGTTCAGCGATGCGATCGCTTTGGCTTCGAGTTGGAATCGAGCCAAATAGGTCGCATCCTTTACCCGGCCGCGGGGCAAAACCTTAATCGCCCGCTTGTCTTGCATTCGCACATGTTCGGCCAAATAAACACTGCTCATTCCACCGGTGCCGATGTGGCCGAGCAGTTTGTATTTACCGAGGAAGAATCCCTTGTACTTACCGGCGAGCAGTTTGTCGGTGTGCCAGGTGGTCAGCAACTTAGCGTCAACCATCGCCGCGGCGATTTTGCTGGCATCGGTCGGCAGATTCTCGCCGTACTTGTCGTTCAATTTCTTCGTGAACTTGGCCATCACATCGGGTTCGACAAGGCGGCTTTTCGCCACCATTTCGAGAAACCGCTCTGTGTTGACTGGAGTCGTCATGCCAAAGAAGCCTGTCGGTTGGATGTTGCCAAATCGACGTTGGGCCGTTAGATGAGTGTAAGGGGATTGAAGCGGGATAAGGTATTGACGAAGGGTGAATGTCGCAAATCGTTTATCGGTGAGCGGAAAGTTATCGCGAATCAATCCACATTGTAAGTATTTTCAGCGACAATTGCGTAAAATTTTCTTTACCTGGCCGTGAACCGATGAATACGCGAGACGATCGTGACGGCAACTCGGTTCCCTGGCGGTCGGTTCCTGGTCGGTAGCACGGTGATTCGCAATCCGGTTTGGTTGTCTGGCCCGGCGAAGGACGCAACGTTGATTGTACCCCATTGATCGCCGAACGTGACAATGTAATCACTTTTGAAACTGGTTATGGGGCGATGGCAAACGCGTTAATTGTGATGGCCAAGTATTGGCAGCCGGGGCAAGTCAAAACACGACTGGCGGCAAAAATCGGCTTTGACGCGGCAGCCTCGTTGCACGAATTGTTCACCCGTCGTTTAGCTCAATCGCTGGATCAAGTCGGCGATTGTCGGCAAATGCGAGTGGCACCCGACACCAGATGCGGCGAAATGGCCGATGCGATTTCGTCAAACTGGACCATCGCCGTTCAGCGCGATGGCGATTTGGGCCGGCGGATGTGGCGTGGATTCAGCGACTGTTTTGCCGCCGGTGCGACCCGAGTGGTGATGATCGGGGCCGATTTGCCGACGCTTGGTCACGCGGACATCGAACTGGCGTTTGAACACTTGGACTGCTGTGACGTTGTGATCGGGCCAGCGGTCGATGGTGGGTACTATTTGATCGGCTTGAATCGTGGGCACCAGGAAATCGATCGATTTCTTTCGCTGTTTGGGACACTTTCGTGGGGCACTTCGTCTGTCTTCACTGACACGCTGTCGATTGCCCAGCGGGTCGGATTGACGGTTCGCCAGTTGCCAGAGCGTGAGGATGTCGACCACTGGGCCGATCTGGTCCGGTTGGTCCAGCGGCTTGAACGTTCCGATTCCAGCGACGACACTGCACTGGCGCTAGCAATTCGGGCGAGGATTCAGCACGTTTCGCTTGTCGATTAAATCTTCCACCAGACACAAATTTTGAAAGGTCGATACAGCCGATGGATGTCCTAGTCATTGGCGGCGGCGTGATCGGATTGGGTGTTGCGTGGGAACTGGCCAAACGTGGTGCGCAGGTTCGTTTGTTGGAACGCGGCACGATCGGCGAAGGGACCACTTGGGCCGCGGCGGGGATTTTGCCAGCGGCCAGGGCCGACACATCGCTCGATCCGTTGGACCGTTTGCGTGGACTCAGCCACGAAGCCTATCCGCGTTGGGCCGGCGATATCCTTGACAAAACCGGGGTCGACGTTGGGCTGCGTCCTTGCGGCGGATACTACTTGGCCAGCAGCGCCGGCGAGGCGGCGTCGTTGGTTGCAAGTGTCAATTATTGGCAAGAATTGGGGTTGAAAGTCGAACGCTTGGCGGCTGGGCAATTGGCGGAGCGGGTTCCGCCGATCGCTGATTGGGCGAGATCGCCGAAGTTCAAAACGGCGGTTTACAGCGAAGCGGAATGCCAGGTCCGGCCGCCTGATCTGTTGCGAGGGTTGGCCGCCGTGTGCCGAGCAGGCGGGGTGCGGATCGACGAAGGCGTTAGCGGCGAACTGGTTCGCCGAGGTGATCGTGCGGCGTTTCGCATCAACCAGTTGCCCGGCGTGGGCCAGGCAGAGAGACGTTCCCTGGAACTGGTTCCCGATGCGATTGTCCTTTGCGGCGGTGTCTGGTCAGGCCAAGCGGCGGCGGATTTCGGACTGAAGATGAGTTTGGTGCCGATCCGCGGTCAAATGTTGCTGTATCGTTTGCCCACGCCGCCGTTTCGCAGCGTCGTTAATGAAGGGCATCGTTATTTCGTGCCACGCGATGATGGCCATGTTTTGGTCGGCAGTGGTGAGGAAGAAGTCGGGTTTGAAAACGGGACGACACCGGAATGTTTGGCGATGCTGGCCCAGTGGGCGGAAGGATTGTTGCCGGAACTTGCGGCGATCAAGCCGGTAAAAACCTGGTCGGGCCTGCGGCCGGCCACATTCGACGGATTTCCGATCATCGGCACGGTTCCCGATGCCGCCAATCTGTTTGTCGCATCCGGACACTTCCGCAGCGGCGTTCACTTGGCGCCGGCGACGGCCGAATTGATCGCCGATTTAGTTCAGCAACAAACGCCCAAGGTGGATCCATCGACATTCGGTGTTGGCCGCATGTTGGCATCGAGATCCGAGCGAGCCCTTTCTTTGTGATGACATTCCGATGAACGAAGAACCGATGATGAACGACGATCCCACTGCAGTCGACTCGACCGGCGACGGTGCTTTGTACCCTGGCAATGTGTCTGAAGTGCCGGGGCAATCGGATTCAGGATTGTTTGTCGAAGCTGAAGCTGAAGCCGATGAAGACGAAATGACGCTCGATCCGCCTGGGCGGATTGCCGTGATCGGAGCCGGTGTGCTGGGGCTGGAAGCGGCGCTCTACGGACGCTTTCTCGGTTATGACGTCGTCGTTTTTGAACGCGGTGAAGTCGGCCAATCGCTGAGGTCGCGGTTGAGTGAACCGCTGCCGGTGCTGCCCAGCGGATGTCTTTCTTCATTGGCGCTTGCGGCGATCGCGGCACAAAACGGCGCCGATGCTCCGGGGGCCGACCGGCCGTTGCCGATCACCGTGGGGCAATGGGTCAACGAAGGGCTGGTGCGTCTGGCACAGACCGATCTGCTGCGTGGTCGGGTAATGACATCGTGTAATGTGGCGGCAATCGAACTGGTTGATGTCGACCTGGATGATCCGGTAACCGGTGGTGACACGGTTGAAGACCCGATGGAAATGGAGATTGTCGGCGAGGTGCCGCCCGATTTTCGGCTGGTCATCGATCCCGACGATGGCCGGCAAGCGTTGGATTTCGAAGCCGTTATACTTGCCACCGGCGGTGCATTGCCCAGCGAAATCGATGGTTGGCAGCATGTGTTGCAATCGCCCTATTTCTTCTGTATCGGCGAAAATCATGGCGGCACAGACGTTGTTGCGCCAGCGGACGAGCGTTCGCCTGATGGCAAGCTGCGCGACGGTTATCGGCAAATCGTCCAGTTGTATGCCAAGCTGGGTGGCCGCGCGACGTTGGACTTGTATCGACCCAAACGGTTGTAGCGGATTTGGCGGCTGGGCGACTCCTGTGATGGCGAATTGTTTTCGCCTGCGTTGGTTACGTTCCCCCGATCGCGTCCTAGAGTTGCCGGACCGGATTGCCGGTTAGGCAAAAGGTAACTCCAGCGACCGCAAACGCCCATGATCAAGCTGACCCGAATCGATGGCGAACCGTTCGTGCTCAATGCCGAAATGATTCGTTATGTCGAGAAACGTCCCGACACGTTCATCACATTAACGACCGGCGAACGAATCATCGTCGGCGAGTCGATGGACGAAGTGGTCGATCGGGCGATCCGTTACCAGCAACAAAAGCATTGGCTGCCGATGTCTGCTGCGCCCGTTGCGGCACCGGTTGCCGTTTTGCCATCGATTCCCGCTTCCTGAAAATCATAACTCTTATAAGACATCGATACGCCTGGCAGGTCGAACACTTAGTCGAAAAAACAGCCGAACACCATGGACATTGCATCAGTCATCGGAGTCATTTGCGCCACAATGCTGATTGTGGGTTCCATACTAATGGGAACCGCACCGGTAACTGCGTTTATTGATATCCCATCGATCCTTGTTGTTATCGGCGGATCGATCGCGGCAGGTTTTATCTGCTTCCCGATGGGCACCATGTTGGCAACGCCCAAGGTGATGCTGAAAACGTTCTTTAACAAGTCCGAAGACAAGTTGAAGTTGATCAAGCAGATCGTCGCTTTAGCTGAAACGGCGCGACGCGACGGGTTGTTGGCGTTGGAGTCCAAGATCAATGAGATCGAAAATCCGTTGGTTAAAACCGGGATTCAAATGGCGGTCGATGGCAGCACGCCTGAAGTTGTAGAACAAGTTTTGCGGACCGAAGCCAGTGCGATCGGTTCGCGTCACCGCGACGGTAAAGCGTTGATGGATCAAATGGGCCGGTTCGCACCGGCGTATGGAATGATCGGGACCCTGTTGGGGTTGATCATGATGCTTGCCGACATGAGCGATCCGTCAAAATTGGGTGCCGGTATGGCCGTGGCACTCATTACAACGCTTTACGGTGCGATCATGGCAAACGTCGTGTTTTGCCCCTTCGCGGAAAAGCTCGGATTGCTGAGCCGAATGGAATTGACGGTGTTGGAAATTGCGATTCGCGGTGTGATGGCGATTCAATCGGGTGAAAGCCCCCGGGCGATTGATCAAAAATTGCGCACGTTCTTGCCACCTAAACAACGAAACGCCGAATAATTACCGCGACATAAGTCGATGTGTCGAGTTGCGGAAAAGGTAAAACGCTATGGCTGATGATGAACCGGCGCCGATCATGATTCCCGAATGGGTTGTGACCTTCGGCGACATGATGTCATTGCTGTTGACGTTTTTCATCATGTTGGTTTCGATGAGCGAGATCAAGCAGGAGAAGAAGTATCAGGCTTTGGTCGACTCGATGCGCAAACAGTTCGGGTATGCGAAGACTTTGGAAAGCATGTCGCCAGGTGAGATTAAACCTCGCACCAGCCAGTTTAGCGTGATGTCGACGACGGGACGTGCGAAGAAGAAAGATACCGCCAAGGGTGGCGTTCCGGAAAAGGCGCCTGATGGCGAAGATCCTCATATAAGAATTGTGCGTCCTGGAAAGATGACGGCGATCGGGTCGGTGATTTTTTTCGAGGTCGCGTCTGCAGAACTCGATGCGCGCGCCAGACGTGAACTAGATTTGGTTGCAGAGTTGTTGCGCGGTAAACCGCAGAAGATCGAAGTGCGTGGACACACGACACCCGAACTTGCATCGCGGACCGCTGGCACCCTGCAAGCGATGACACTCGGTTACGAACGTTCCGTGGCGACGATGCGATACTTGGTCGACGTCCAGAAGTTGCCCGCCGAACGTTTTCGGTTGTCCTCCGCAGGCGACAGTGAGCATGCGGCCCTCGGGACGGCATCCGGTGGGCGAGACCTGCCGCGGGTAGAGGTCTTCCTGCTGGACGAATCGTCCGACGCGCCTCGTGGCCAAGCAGCACCGTAAGCTTCGCACCTGATCATCCCTATTCAAAAGATCGGTTCACGCTCCTAAGCGAGATGCACTATGGAAAAAACTGACACAAAGTCGGCCGAGGGTACGCCCGAATCGGTTGGTGGCGGAAAAGCCAAGGTCGTCATCGTCGGATTTATCTCGTTCGTAGTGGTTTTTGAAACCGCGCTTTTTTTCTTTTTGGTCCCGTCGGCGGAAGAGATCAGCGCGCTGGCCGAAGCGAGATTGGTGCAAACCGTCCAGGAACAGAAAGAAAAAGCTGATGAACAGGCGATCGACCAAGAAAAGGTCAGCGAATTTGCCCTGGGTGAGTTCGGCGAAACGTTCAGCCCGATCGATACCGAACGGACCTACCGGGTCGAAATGCGGATCTATGGACTCGTTCGCAACAAGAATCTCGAAAAATTGAAGGCCGAATACACGCAAAAAGAAGGACGATTGCGGCACGCCATCCGGATGAAAATCCGTAACAGCGAAATTTCTGAGTTGTCGGAGAACCAATTGGGGTTGCTGCAAAGACGAATTTTGACGACATCTAACCACCTCCTCGAAGGAGATCTCTTGCTAGGGATCGGCTTCAACGACTATCAGTTGGTCGAGGAGTGATTCGTGGGCAGTCGTAAGCAGGAGCGAATTCCAACGTAATCCTGCTAACGCAGTCGCAGTAGTGTCGAGTTTAGCCAGGAGGGTGAATCAATGGGCAACGAACAAGCGGAGGCCGATGCGCTGATCGCCGCCGCAAGGGCGGCTGCGGCCGGAGGGGCGGCATCACCAGCGGCTGCTGAGCCCGCTGCGAGTCCCGGGCCTGCTGCGAAGGGGCCTGCTG
>DIUH01000232.1:11371-12325 GCA_002428205.1 Planctomycetaceae bacterium UBA6163 | reverse complement strand
GCCTCGATCGACCAAGTAGCGATCGGCCAGCAATGAATCGGCCAGCAATGAATCGACCGGACAACGATCGACCAAGCCTCGATCGACCTGGCATTTCGCTTCCCAGCAATGAACGACCTAGCACCGATCGACCCAGTATCGAACGGCCAGGAATCAATCTGCCCAGCGGCGAACGCCCCACCATCAACCGGCCAGCCATTGGACTCCCTGGCACCAGAAGCCCTGGAACAGCAAGCCCTGGCACCAGAAGCCCCAGTGCAAAAAATCCGGAAATCGAAACGCCCGGCCGCGATATCCGCAGTGGTTCGCCACTGGGCGGCAGTCGCATCGGCGACCGGGTTCCGCAGGCCAGTCGGCCCAGCCTTTCGCAACCTCGGCCAACGCTTCCTGGAATCGGAGCATCACCGACGCGACCGCAAATCGGTGCGCCGTCGACTCAACCACAGCGCACCCCGGGATTCGGCGAACGTTCGCCGGGACGTTTGGGCAGCGAAACGCCAACGCCCAATCCAGCGGCGCGGCCATCGCTGAACCGCAGCGAAGGCGGCGGGCGTCCGTCAGTCATGCCAAACATCCAACGACCGACCGCTCCTGCGTCGAGACCTCAGTTCACGCCGCGCCCCAGCGGCGGCACCCGTCCCGAAGCCGGCCCCAGCGTTCGAGGCAACCGGGGCGGCGGTGACAGCGGTCGCGGGCGTGGCCCCGCAGGCGGCTCGCGTGGCCAACGCGACTAAAGTTGGAACACCAGCGTGCTCGGGATCGCGCTGGTGTTCCGCCTTCAGGCGGTCTCTAACCCAAGCCGCCTAAAGGCGGGACTACGAACGACCAGCCGACTAAAGTGCTTGTAGGCCGTAACGAGCGCAGCGCTGTTACGGATATTCAATCGCATGACTGCCGACGCACGCCGACGTAAAACTGAAAAATCTTTGACATAACGCTGGCATAACCGTTAAA
>DIUH01000232.1:0-11343 GCA_002428205.1 Planctomycetaceae bacterium UBA6163 | reverse complement strand
TGATAGCGTTCGTTGATCTCGCAAATGATTGGACATTCGCATGACTTTTCTATTGGCAATCGGAAAGGCATCACGCCGCCGCGGGTTTACATTGGTGGAGTTGTTGGTCGTGATCACGATCATCGGCATCTTGATGGGATTGTTGATACCGGCTGTGAATGCGGCCCGTGAAACGGCGCGACGAACCCAGTGTGCGACGCAGATCAACAACCTCGCTAAGGGTGCCATTGAGTACGAAATGGCAAAGAAACGATACCCAGGATGGCTGGAGAGTTATGGAACGTTCAATGGGACGGGGGATCCGAGCGTTCCGGACACGCCGGTGCCGTCCGGGATGTGCGATCCAGAAACGTTCTCGCCGCACCGTAAATTAGGTAGTTGGGTCGTCAGCTTGTTGCCGTATTTGGATGCGCAGCCAACCTACGAGTTTTGGACCGAAGACAAGTATCCGGTTGTATCGTCGTTAGGCTTCACGCGGAATGCGGCTCCCAATTTGCCGATGTTGCAGTGTCCAAGTTCAACTACCCTCGAAACTGACTACGCGAGGAACAGCTATGTGTGCAATAACGGAATGCACCACTTGAATGGCACGACAGTTGTGCAGCGAAGCCAAGCTAATTCGCCTAACGGCGGAGGGGCAACTGTCGCAATCAATTTGGACCGGTCGATGAGTCGAGCGAACGGTGTTTTTAACAACAAGTATGCCGAACCACCGGCTCTAAATCCATATCCGACTCCCGCAGGCGATTCGGTCCGTGCTGATGATTTAAAAGACGGTTTAGGGAATACTGCACTCTTCTCTGAAAATCTACAAGCCCTTCCGTGGATACATATAATGGTCAGTAGGATTGATTCGCAAGCAAGACTTACCAATCTCCTGTACCCGCTGGAGAGCAGGTTTGTTCACGGTTTCGTTTGGCACTATGAAGACCCAAACCGATTCAACGGTGCGCCGGCGGTGACACCGACACACCGCATAAATGGTGCGTTGGGGAGCGAAGATATTTTTACGAGTAGGATGAACCCAGCAAACGCGGCCTCACTTGCTCGCCCATCTTCGGCACATGTATCAGGTGTAAACGTTGGTTTCGCCGATGGTTCAACCAGGTTTGTCACCAATGATATCGACTACCGAGTTTATCAAGCCTACATGACTCCGCGTGGCAAGAGCAGCGATGTTCCGTTACGTGAGTACGTTTTGCAGAGAGACGGATTGTAGAGCGTCTTTCTGGGCATGTTTGACCAATCCTCTGATATCCTGTCGACTTATATCGATCGCAAATGTTCTCACTCATTGCTCCCCTGCCAGTTTGCCTGGCAGGAGGCCGAGGTTGGCATGCTAGAGGGGCTAGCTTGCGAACCTCTTTCACCCACGAGACGAGCTCGTGGGGGGCAATTGTCTCGGATAGGCGGCGACAATTCAGCGTTTCCCAAAGCGTCAATGCACTCAGGTTGGCTGCACTCGTGTCCAACCAAAGGATGTCGCCCGTCAAGTTGTTATTGTGCTCTGATGTCCCCGTCAGACGCTTCCCTTTGCCGATCGGCGACTCAATCACTTCACTACTGCCAGGAAGGCGATTGCATTGACCCGCAATGCGGTCGCACTGCTGCTCAACGAGCATGTCAATACCAACCTTTTGACGGTCCAGTCTCATGCCTTCGCTTTAAGGTGGATGAACAGACTACGTATGGATCGCCGTTTCCTTCTCGTCTATGCTGGCTTTCATCGTGATCAATCGCAACGATCCCGACGTGCTCTCATAGGCTCCAACACCCAAAGAACTACCTTCAATAAATGACGGAAACGCATGTCAGTTCCTTACGTCGCATACGTGACGCTCAATGAGGATTCTCCGCTCGACCCGGATTCGTTTCCTGGCAATCTTGCCTTCATTCGCAACCTGCATTTGGAATTTGATTCGCCTGTTACATTTTTTGTCGGCGAGAATGGTTCTGGGAAGTCAACACTACTTGAGGCAATGGCTGTATTGGCTCGCCTGCCAATTGCTGGTGGCGGCATGAACGAATCTGGCGCCAACCACGCTTTCGCCGAGCGCAGTCAACTTGCTGGTGCAATCCGGCTTGCCTTCATCAAACAGCCGAAGGATCGATACTTTTTTCGTGCAGAAACCCAGGCGCATTTTGCATCGCTGCTGGAACAACGACGAAATGATCCGGATTTTCTTGGCGACCCGTATATGCGATATGGAGGCCGCTCGCTGCACGAAATGTCTCATGGCGAAGCGTTCCTGTCCGTCATGCGGAATCGGTTTGACGATGGGCTGCTGCTGATGGACGAACCCGAATCGGCACTTTCCCCACAGCGGCAGTTGTCACTTCTTGCGCTGATGCACAGCTTGGTGCGGACCGGAAAATCACAGTTCTTTGTCGCAACGCACTCGCCGATTTTGCTTACATTCCCTGGTGCTACGATCATTTCATTTGACGATGGACAACTGCAACGGATTGCCCTTGAAGATACAACACACTTTCAAATTACCCGCGATTTGCTCAACAATCCGAGAATGTATTGGCGACATTTGGCCGCACCGGGTGCTGAAGACTAAACGAGTGGCGAACCAAGCTTTATCAACGAACTTCAGCGACCGGTGACCAGCGGAATAAGAGCGCGGCGGAGACCATTGATCCCAACCATGCAAAGAGCATGTCTTTTTGTGGATCCCACACGTCACCCTGTTGGCCGTTATAAGCCTCGGCCTGCGCCGGAGCTAAGCGCACCGCGATCTGCCATTCAAAAATCTCATATAGCGCACCAATGGTCATGACGCAGGCGATGCCCATGACGGCGGCACCGAGCGGGCGCATGTTCGCGTACTTTTGCAACAACTCCGACGCTGGCGGCACGCCCAATACGCCCGATGCAAAATGAACCAATCGATCGTAATGATTTCGTTGCCAACCGAAAGCCTCGGACACGCTGGTGCCGGTCAAATACTTGGCAACGTCATCATAAGGGACATAAGAATAGATCCACCTCGCACCGATGATGTGCAGTGCAAGGAATATCCAGACGCACGCGAATGACAGTTTGGTGGCGCTAGCGAATATGACAGCCGCGGCCAAGCAAGCGAGCCCAAACACCGTTGCGGTATGTTGCAAGAACAATTCTTGCGGATAAGGCGCCCCGATAAACGAAAGGGGAACGGTGACAAGCAGCAAACCGATGAGGATAAATTGAGATTTCAAAACGTCGCTCTTGCTTGGGATCGGACACTTATTTCCTGCAAAGTCTTTATGTCACTAAACCCTTCGTCACGGTCATAAAGATATCTTCCAGTGTCGGTTCTTTGTCATTGAACTTTCGCATACGAACCCCTTCACGCACCAGTTTTTCCATCAACTGCGCCAGCCCTTCGTCGTCCGTTTCCAGTTCCGCGATCACGCCTTGAGAAGTGTCGTCGGACGATCCTGGCTTAAGGTCAAGCGAACGGAGCGAGTCTTGGGAACGCAGGATCGACAGCCCGGCTTCGGCACCGGAGATGAACTCGATTTCGACCATTCGGTTTCGTCGCATTTGGCGGTGCACTTGGTCGATCGGACCGTGCATCAATAATTGCCCTCGTTCGATGATTCCGATCGAAGTGCAGCAGTCGGCCAACTCGGTCAAAATGTGGCTGCTGATCAAGATCGTCTTCCCCATTTTCCTCAGCTCTTTCAACAGCGCCTTGACTTCGACACGAGCTCGCGGGTCGAGCCCGCTGGCCGGTTCGTCCAGGATCAGCACCGGTGGGTCGTGGACCAGCGTTTTGGCGAGACAAAGTCGCTGTTTCATGCCTCGCGACAAACCGTTGACGAAATCGTCTCGCTTGTGCATCAAGTCGAGCAGTTCCAAAACGTTGGCAATGATCTGTTTCCGCTGTGTGCGACCGATTCGATACGCAACGGCGAAAAAATCGAGAAACTCCCACACCCGCATGCCGTCGTACACGCCGAAATTGTCGGGCATGTAACCGATCGCCCTGCGGACGCCGATCGGATCACCGACGACGTCGCAACCGGCGACTTCGCCACGGCCACGCGTCGGCCTTAGCAGCGTTGCCAAAAACCGAATCGTGGTGCTTTTGCCCGCACCGTTGGGGCCGATGAACCCAAACGTCTCGCCAGCAGCGATATGCAAGTCGAGCGACTGAACAGCGGTAAAATTGCCGTAGTCTTTCCCAAATCCGGACAGCGTGATCATCAGCGGTTTTCAAAAAAAGCAGCGAACAAGGGAGTGCAAAATCCGACACCAAGCGGACAAACGATGCCCGATCACTCTTGTCGGAACCGGCGCTTTGCAACGGACCGAACCACCAGGCCCATCCACCAAGGCCCTTATCTCATCCCAACATTGCAGGAACGACGATTCTACCGTTCAGCGGCATCTGGCGCAAAGAACCACGCTGAAATCGCAAAGCTTTTTCTAAGTTTTCACCGACGATGCCAAAACGGTTCAGAAAACATGCCCCCACAGCGGATTAGCCCCGACAGCGGATTAGCCCCGACAGCGCCGTGCGCTTCGCTGGTCAGACTCGTTGTATACTTGATCACGACCTCTTGTTGATTTGGCGGCTATCATCTTCATTCCCGATTAATGGCGGCGAACAACTTGCGACCCAATGACGAATCGAAGAAAAGCCTGCGACGGATCGATGTCGTTGTGTTGATAATAGCTGCAGCGATTGTGATTGCGTTAATGTTGCCGCTGTTAAATGACAACCGCACAGTAGCCAGACGACACCAATGCATGGTCAATACCAGGCATCTTGCTATTGCCACAATCCAATATGAGCTACGCAGCAAACAGCTTCCTGGCTATGTCAATGACTTTGGATGGTTTACCGGCACAACCACCCCGACAGCACCGGTTGATACGGCAAGCTTTTATCGGCCCGGCGACAAGAAGCTTGGCAGTTGGGTCGTGCCACTGCTTGGGTTCTTAGATGCACAGCCGACTTATGAGACTTGGTCAATCGAGACGTTTCCATTGCTGGTCCAACGCGATGGCCAGTTTCATTTCACTCAATCCGCTGCGCCGAATCTCTCAACCATGCAGTGTCCAGAATCGAAAAACTTTAGTTCGAAACGGGGCAGCAACAGTTACATCGCCAATACTGGGATGCATTCTTTGAGCTCGGGAACGCATGATCCAGATTCGTTTTTGCGTTCGATGCAAGTTTGCAACGGCGTCTTCAATCATCAGTATGCATCAGCAGCGGATTTAGACCGATTTCCTTCTGACCCGCCAATCAAACTAAAGGATTTCGTTGACGGAGTTGGCAATACCATTTTGATTTCAGAAAGCTTGCAGGCAATTGCGTGGCATCAACTTGATCCCGATAGCCGTGTCAGTGTCGAATTATTGCAACCGACCGTCGCGGGTGGCGAAGTGCAGTATCCAATTCTGTCACGTTACGTTCAAGGAATGGTTTGGCATGAAGCGGCCTTCATTGGCCGCAAAGCGACGGGAAGGGTTACCGTTGATCGTGTGAAGAAAGTCAATGGAACCGTTGCTGGCGTCGCACTTGGTGATTTGCGGATGGATCAGCAGAACGCCGCGGACGTCGCGCGACCATCATCAACTCATCCTCGCGGCGTCTTTTTCGGATTCGCCGACGGATCCACCCGTTTCGTTTCGGAAACAATCGACTACGGAGTCTACCGAGCGCTGCTAACGCCGTGTGGTCGCGAAGAATTACCAGACGACTTGGTTGGCGGGGCGCGGTAGCGCCGAGTTGTTATCCCTAGCGATTCCGATCATAATTTCTTTCGTCGCTTGGTTGCGTAAGATGGCTCCGATACCACTCGACTAGAAAATTGTGGTTTTGTTCGTGAGATTTTAGCCGTTGCGTACATTAACTAATTGAAGTGTCCCGAGTCATTTCACCGCAAGGATCGAAAAAGGTCTAGAAACAACCGTTGGCCGCCAGTGAGGTAAAGATGATTTCCCTTGTTGATGCGTTGAAAGATCATGTGGAGCGGATGCGCGGGCGATTGTCGGCGCAGGGTCGGTACCAGCCCGACGCGATCTTCTATCATTCCTGCCGCGTCATGGTGGGCGACGGCGATCAGCCACAAAAGTATCGCGTCACGATGCTGGTCAGGGCATCGAACTGCGTTGAGGCGGAACAAATTGCTGAGGGGCAATTGCAGGAGATTTTGGCGCAGGATCGTCAGAAGTTTGGGGATGGCGCGTCGGTTCGCTGGCTTAAAGGGAGGCTACTGAGCAACCGCCCGAGCGAAGATGAGTCTGAAACAACACTCGATCTGCTCCGCCGGTTGCGTCGCGGATCAATGGCGGTCGAATCGGCGGTTGAACGGATCGAAGTTCCGCCACCGATCCGCCTTAGCGAGGCCTCCTAGCGGGCAACCGATTTTTTTTGATCGATGCTCAAATCTTTGCGTTAGATTTCGATCGCAGCGGACATTAGTCACACAAAGGAGTTTAATGTGGACAAACCGTCCGATGCATTCATTTTATCGCTGACCCAAGCACAACCGACGATTTATGCGTGTATCTATGCGCTGTTGCCCAACCGGGGGGTCGCGCACGACTTGTTGCAGGAAACGAATCTGACGCTGTTGCGAAAGGCGGATGATTTCCAGCCTGGCACCAACTTCAACGCGTGGGCGGCGCGGATCGCGAGATACCATGTGTTGAACCACCGTCGAAAAATGAATCGCGATCGATTGGTTTTCGATGAGGCGTTGATCGAGGAACTTTGTGCAAGGCAAGTGGAGCGGGACGACGAATTGTGTCGTTACACCGAAGCGATGCGTTGTTGTCTGCAGAAGTTACCCGCCGCCCAGCGGCAATTATTGGAACAGCGTTATTCACCTGGCGGTTCCGTCACGGAATTGGCCCAGTCGCAGGGAAAAAGCGTCGGCGCGACCTCACAACTTTTGTATCGGCTTCGCCAATCATTGATGGACTGCGTTTATCAGCGTTTGCAGGAGGGGACTTCATGACTTCAGAGCGACCCAAAAGCTTGATCGATTTGATCGGCAGCGTCAGTGACGAGCGTTCGGATCACGACGATTGGCAACAATTGAATCACTTGCTGAAAACCGATCCGATCGCACAGGAAGAATATCTTGACCAGATGTTGATCGATGGCATACTGCAGTATGAGTTCGCTGGCCTGAAGTCTACCGAATCGCAAATCGAATCCGACGGTGAAAAGACCGATAGAGAAAGGGGCAAGGTTCTTGGCAAAACCAACCCCCTCATCGCGATCCCGGCGGCTTTGGCTGTTCTTATTTTTGTCGGCGCGACGGGATGGTGGTGGCCTCGATCGGAACCGCCGTCCGACGTGAGCGTCGAACTGGCGAACGCCAGCTTTGAAGAGGTTGCGAGTATTTCTTATCATCCGACCAGCTTAGGCTGGTACGGCGACAAGGCGCACGCGGTCCGTGAGGTTTCCGGCGTTTCCCCTCATCACGGCGAGTTTATGCTGCAACTGGTTCAATCAACGAGCGAACCGGAGGATTCGTGTGAGGTTTATCAGATTGTCGACTTGAGTCACTTGGCGGACCTGGCTCGCAAGGACCCGATGTTTGTCGAAGCGACGGCGCTGGTGAACTCCTTGGTGGGCGACCACTGCGATTCTTACGTATTCTCGATTCAAATATATGCTTCGCCGGTCAACCCGCTGGACCAACAATCACCCTTGCCGACAAATTGGAAGTCGACCATTTCTTATGTCGGCAACCAAATTACCGCCGACTTGGATCATCGTTCATGGCAGCAGATCAGCTCTGTGATGCCGCTGAGTGCCGATGCCCCTTTCCTGTTGATCCAGATTTCGGTACGCCGGAATGACCAGAAACATAGCGATGTTTATCCCGGACACTTTGTCGACAATGTGACATTGAAATTGAAAAAAACAAGAACCATGAAAGACAACTTCGAATCATAAGCACTGTGCGGGAGATAAGTGGGGTAGGCTTCCATCCTGCCGAAGTGCAAATGACAGGCTGGAAGCCTATCCCACTTGCAAACAACGTCAGTTATTGATCACCCGATCTTAAGTTTGTAACTGCGTATTCTGATTTACATTTAAGCCACTTCGTCAAGGATGACAGTTTTTGTGATGGACACACGTAATCTTTGTTTATTTTTGCTGGTTCTGATCACCGGTTCGCACGCCAGTTCGTTTGGCCAGGATTTATTCTCAGAACCTGCCTACATTCAAAACTTTGAACCGTTTAACGAGCCCTTCAATCGTTCGCGGAGGGGTTGGCCTGAGCCCTTTGGCGCCGAAGAGTTATACGATGGCGATGACGCGCCGCGAATTCCCGAACCGATGGTCTTTGACCTCGTGCGACCGCTCGGTGCAAGACGGGGTGAAGCCGAAGTGAATGTTCTTGGCGTGTTTCCGCTCAATCGCAATCTTGGCGAGGCGGAGTGGGCGCCGGAAGTTGAAATCGCACTGGCGGATGGGTTCGCCGTTGAGTTCGAACTTCCGTTTGAAGAATGGTCGCTGAAGTCATATAAGGTTGCGGCGCAACTTACATTTGGCACTGCATTCAATGACTCGTTCATACATGGCGCTCAAGCGATTGTTTTGTATGACAAAGACACCGGCAATGTGACACCCACGTTACTGTACCTTGCCGGTTTGCAATTCGATGAAAATTGGTCGGCCTTGGCGATGGCTGGCTTGCGAACCGAACTGGAAGGCGACGACCGAGCCAACCGCACCGAAACGCTGTTTAACTTTTCATTGTTTCGACACGTCGGCGATTACACGACGCTTGGGGTAGAAACCAACTACTCGTCAAGCTTGGTCGGTGGCGCCGAGTTCCGCTTGATGCCGCAAGTTCACTGTGAATTGCAGGACCACATCATGATCCAGTTTGGTGCCGGTTGTTTATTCACTCAAGAAGCAACCGTTCCCGAAGCGGCGACGCGGTTGATTTACAGCTTTTAGGTTGCGGACCGTTATCGCGAGATCAGGTATTGCGTTGGACAGTTTCAAGGTACAGCCGCTCGACTTTCGCACGGGCCCAGTCGGTTTTTCGCAAGAATGCCAGGCTCGATTTCAAGCAGGGGTCGACATTGAAGCAGCGAATGTTGATGCGGTCGCCCAGTTCTTGCCAGCCGTATTGATCGACTAGGTGCTCCAGCATCGCGGCCAGCGTCACGCCGTGCAGCGGGTTGTTGGGTTGCGGATGGTTCATGCAGGCTATTGTGCGTGAAGAAAACAGGTGGACGCTAGGTGGGGTAGCTGGCGAAACAACACGTGCCCTAGCGACGCGGGATAATCCTTCGCCTTAACGGCGTTTTAGGTTACTCTATGATGCTGGTAGCGGTTCGCCAAAATGCCGACATCCGCGTGAATGCACGATCACCTCTCCTCCGATTTTGACTCACCCCCATGCGATCAAGCTCGCCAATCCCCTTCGCGGCTCGTTTTTCGGTGCCGTTTGTCGCCACAGCAGCGTTTACCGCGATCGTTGCCGCCGGCGCGATTTGCCCGCTCGCCGCGTTCGCGCAGCGTAACCTGACCGACATCCCCAAGCCTGACCCGGTCGCGGAAATTGCGGCGATGAAAATGGCGGACGACACGGCGGTGAACCTGTATGCGGCGGATCCCGATTTCCGTAAACCGATTCAGATCAATTTTGATTCGCGTGGGCGGTTATGGGTCGCCAGCAGCGAGGTTTATCCGCAAATCGAACCGGGCCAGGTCGCCAACGACAAAATTGTCGTGCTGGAAGATACAAATAGCGACGGCGTGGCGGATAAGAGCACAGTTTTTGCCGACGGTTTGCTGATCCCGACCGGCGTGGTGCCGGACCAAAAGGGCGGCGCGTACATCGCGGCCAGCACCGAACTGTTGCATTATTCGGACACCAATGGCGACGGTGTGGCCGACGTCAAAAAGGTGGTCTTCAGCGGTTTCGGTACCGAAGACACCCACCACTTGATCCACACGCTGCGATGGGGCCCAGACGGTTGCCTCTATTTCAACCAATCGATCTACATCCACAGCCACATCGAAACGGCTTTCGGCACTCGTCACCTCGACGGCGGTGGGATTTGGCGATATCGACCCGAGACGGGCGAGCTGGAGATTTTCAGCAAGGGTTTTGTGAACCCCTGGGGCCACATTTTTGACGCCCACGGCGAATCGTTCGCGACTGACGGAGCCTATTCCGAGGGGATCAACTATGTGTTTCCTGACTCGATCTTTGTCACTTCGCCCGGTTCACCACGTTGGCTTTCGGGCCTGAACCCTGGCAGCCCCAAGCACTGCGGTTTAGAAATCATTTCGGGCGGACATTTTCCTGAATCGTGGTCAGGCGATTTGGTGACCAGCGATTTTCGCGGCCATCGCGTTTGTCGATTTACGGTTCGCCCGTCAGCGGCAACCTACACCAGTCGCCAGCAACCGGAGATTATCACCAGCAGCCACATCGCGTTTCGCCCGATCGACGCCCGGATGGGCCCCGACGGGGCGTTGTATGTTGCCGACTGGTACAACCCGATCATTCAACACGGCGAAGTCGATTTTCGTGACGAGCGTCGCGACCGCGTGCATGGGCGGATTTGGCGGGTCCATGTCCCGGGCCGGCCGCTGGACAAATTGCCTGATTTCGCTGCGGCGTCGACCGATGAGTTGATTGGGATGCTGGAAGATCGGTCGCTGGCGGTTCGCCAATTCGCACGCGAGCANNTTGTGGCCGAGAGTCGGCGACGATGCGGACGCTGTGCTCGGCGCGGTCGTTCGTTGGCGTGATGCGGCCGATTCTGCCCAGCAGAAGGCTTCGCGGGCGTTGGAACATCAGTGGTTGGGCGAAGTCGCGGGACAATTCGCGGCAGATTCGTTCGACATGGTTGCGTCGGGGCCCAGCGGTCCCGCATCGCGTCCGTCGCTGCGAAGCGCTGTGCGATCGGGCGGTCTCGCCAACGAAGCTGTTTCGTCGAAAGTGGTCGCTGCGGCGTTGGGCGATGACCCTGCGCTGCGACTGGAAGCCGTCGTTGCGCTCGGTCAGGTCGGTGGCGGTGAAGCGGGCGTCGCGGCGGCTCGCACCTTGATAGTTGCGGCCCAGCGGCATCGCGATTCACCCGACCCGACGCTCGACTTTGCCCTCTGGCAATCGCTGCGAAAGCTGAGCGGAACGTGGGTCGCGGCGATTCGCGAAGGTCGGCTCGATTGGCAGCCCAACGCTGGCGGATTGGCGTTTGCGGTTGCCGCGACCGCCAGCGGCGAGGCGGCCGATGCGGTGCTGCCGTTGCTGACCGGCGACCAGTTGTCGGCCGAACAAAAACAATTGCTGGTCGAGACGATCGCTGCCAGCGGTGACCCGCAATCGCTCGGTAAATTGTTGACGATC
>DIUH01000339.1:15502-15682 GCA_002428205.1 Planctomycetaceae bacterium UBA6163 | reverse complement strand
AGAAGAGGCTCGTCGGGTCCGATCGACCGCTGGTGACGAAACCGATCGCGACATCGATAATGAAAGCGATTCCGAGCAACCGGTGAAGCTGGACCCGCGATCGTTTCCCGCAAAGACGGTTTGGCAACGCATGCTGATCATCAGCGCCGGTGTGGTCATGAACTTGATCACAGGCGTCAT
>DIUH01000339.1:14277-15410 GCA_002428205.1 Planctomycetaceae bacterium UBA6163 | reverse complement strand
GGCGGCATTCGCAAAGACGATCAACTGCATTTCACCGACATGGCGGCTTCGATCATGTTGGAAGGGACGCAAAGCCCCGATCAGCCGGTGAGCGTGGCGATCGAGTATCCCGATGGCGTTCGCGATTATGAATTGAAAACCGCAGCCGTCGCCGCGCAACCTGGCCGTCGCATGATCGGCCTTTCGATCGTTTCCACTACCTTCTTGCCGTCCAACGAAAAACGGATGGCGATGCGTGATTCGACGGCCGCCGCAGCACTCAGCCCCCAAGATGCTGGTGCCGAAGTCGTCGCGATCAATGGTACGCCGGTCGTCGGTGCCGGCGATCGAGACAACGTTCAAGGAAGCGTTTTTCTGCACCGCGAAATCATCTCCAATCCTTCGCAACCGCTGACCCTTGGTCTGCTGCGTAAAGACGGCTCGACCGCCCAAGTGGTCATCCCGCCACAACCGATGTTGATGCCAGGTTTTGCCACAGCGATCGGGCCGGTCGTCGGTGTGGTGAAGGACGGTCCGGCGGACCAAGCGGGCATTCAAACAGGCGACGTATTGGTTTCGGTTGATGGCATTGAAGCACTTGGTGCGTTTTCATTGCCAGCGAAATTGATCGACGCCCAAAGCGCCGTAAAGATGTCGTTCCGCCGCGGCGAAGGCGACAAAGCCTCGATGATCGATGTGGAACTGAGTCCCACGGCACCGATGCGAACGACGTCGCCGGTCAACATCATGAACAACGCGGTCGCACTGGATCGATTCGGATTTGCCTATGAGGCGTTGGCAAAAGTCGGTATTCCGATCGGCCAGGATTCACCGTTTAGGGAAGGCGATGTTCTTAAGGCAGTTTCGGTCGCTTGGCCTGGTGGTGTCGTGCCACCGATGTTCGCAGACGAAGCTTATGAACCTTTATTGAAACGTTTGACTGAAGGTTGGGAGTTTAATGTTGAGTACACCTTGTCGGTGCTGGTCGACCTGTGGCAAGTATTTCCACAAGGGACCGAATTGACCATCACGGTCAACCGCAACGATAAGATTGTTGACGTCAAGTCAACGCTGATGCCGACGGGTGATTACTGGTTTGATCGTGGGCTTCGATTTGCTGAACTCGAACGCATTCAAGTCGCGACCAGCCTTGG
>DIUH01000339.1:5941-14215 GCA_002428205.1 Planctomycetaceae bacterium UBA6163 | reverse complement strand
GCGAGTCGCGGGATACCGACGCTGTTGATGTTCTTAACCCTATTGAGCATGAACCTAGCGATCTTAAACTTCCTGCCGATCCCGGCACTGGACGGTGGCCACATGGTTTTCTTAACCGCCGAAGCGGTATTGGGGCGACCGGTCAATGAGAAACTGCAAATGCAATTGACCATGGCCGGAGTCTTAGCGCTATTGTCCTTGATGGCCTTCGCGATCATCAATGACTTGCGACGCTGGCAGTAGGAACGAGAGGCTGAAACCATCAAATGCATTGCGTCACGCGACGAAACGTTTGCGCGTGTGCCCATAAACTCCCAGCCTGTGCATTACCTGGAATTAACACACTGGTTGGAAGCCAGGATGGCTGAGAGTTAAGCGATTTGAAGGGCAACGTTTTGCACTTCTTCGCTGCTTTCTCCGCTGAAGCCCAACTGCTTGCGTGTAGTTAATGCGTTTGAAGTGTTGACTTTTATCCATGTCGTCAGGTACTTCGCCTTGACGCGGCCGAAAGCTTTGACCACCTCCCGGACGTTGTTATTCGGTAAAGAAACTGGGACTGAATTAATTAAGCGTAGGGGCGGCTAGCGGTGCAACGAATCCGTTTGGCTCAGCGACCAGCACGGTGACTGAACTGGCGGGCGGCGCCTACCGTGGTTGCGACCATCGGTATCATCCGTGTGGCTGACCGCCCAACCTGCTTGTATGAAGTTGTTACAATCTGAGCCTGGGTTCGCTGGATATCTCATTGCTTTAGTTTCGACTATGAAAACCGATAAGCAAATTTTTCAGATCTTTCAGGCTCAACCGCAATGGGTATTTTTGCTGGCTGGCCAGCCATCGCCTGGTGGGTGCAGGTTTGAGTCGATGACGATCAAAGCGATCGAAACGCACTGTGATGGTGTTTTAGTTCCTGATGCGGTCGAAGAAGAGATGACCGTAGTCGAAGTCCAGGGTTACAACGACACGGGGATCTATGAGCGTCTGATCATCGAGATGGCGTTAGTCCAGCGTCAGAATTCGGGGCGCAGGGTTCAGGGAATCATTATTTTTCTTGATGAGTCGCGGGATCCCAAAACGGAGCCCTGGACGAAGATTGTGCGTTCAATCTCGCTGCGTGAGTCGATTTCACAAGTACAGAGAACCGACCCGCACCATCCGCTGGTTGCTGTGCTCGGGCCGCTGTTGATCGACAGCAACGAAGTCTTGGAACGCGAAGCTGCAGCGTGCTATAATTGGATCTGGCACAGTGACCTTCCGGAAGCAGTCCGAAAGACGCTTGCGGAAGTGTTCATCAATTGGCTAGAGCAACGGTTCAGCCACAAAGGAAAACTGGAGATCGAAGAAATGCTAGTCGGACAATTGCCAGACCTTCGCGAAACCCAAACCGGCAAAGACTTGATCGCCATCGGACGTGCCGAGGGCAAAGCTGAGGGCAAAGCTGAGGGGCTTTTGAAGTTGTTGGAGATTCGCTTTGGCGAGGTTCCCGGGGCATTGCGCGAAGCAATTCAAAAGGTGGATAGCGATCAGCAGATAGATTCGCTTTACGAGCTGGCCTTGAAAGTCGAAAATCTGAGCGATTTCTCGCTTTAGGCATTGGTGTTTTGCCAGAACGCAACCGCGGAAGCCTATAAGTGCTGCAGGCTGCCGCCCGATCTATCGCGATCTGGCTTTGGCGGGTGAGGAGTTGGAGATTTCGGGCGACCAGTTACAAGTGATCTTACACGACATCGTGGCTGGCTCGTCAGTCATCGGCGAGCGATTGCAGGGCTATTTCTAGCGACACCGAACGCGTCTTCACCTAGCACCCCGCCCCGCCCCCTTTTCAAACAGAGCCTCATGGAAAATGAATACTACTTGAATATCAGTTTTCAACCCGTGAACAGTTACAGATAAATGATGATGATGCTGTTGAGAGTGTTTACTTTGGTCGGCCTTAGCTTTCTGGCATTGCGAGGCCAAGCCAACGATGTTCAGCCCAATATCGTCATCATTCTCGCTGATGACTTGGGATGGTCTGACTTGGCTTGTTATGGAAATCAATTTAACGAATCGCCTCACCTGGATCGGTTAGCGAATGATGGCATTCGGTTTACTCAGTTTTATGCCGGCCCGGTATGTTCGCCGACCCGAGCGAACCTTCAATCAGGGCAGGATCAAGCTAGATTTGGCATCACCCAGCATATTCCCGGCCATCGTCGTCCGTTTGCGAGACTGGTTGATCCTGTGGTTACCAACCAATTACCACTGGAGGTTGAGACGTTTGCTGAGAGCCTTTCAACGGCAGGATATAAGACCGGATACTTTGGCAAGTGGCATCTGGGTGGCGAAGGGTTCGGGCCGAGCCAGCAGGGATGGGGCACGGCAATTGAACTGCGCGGTCATACGGTGCCACCAAACATTGGCAAGCGAAATCAACCACAAAGGACGGCGGATTTTTTGGCAGATCAGGCGATCGAGTTTATGTCCGCTCATCGTGATCGCCCGTTCCTGCTGCAGCTCTCGCACATCGCCGTTCATATCCCTTTAAGTGTGACCGAGTCGCATTTGGAACGGTTTCGTGTCAAACCGCCGGTCGATGGCTACCCAAATCGGCCGGAGTATGCCGCATTGATTTCGGAGCTTGATGAAAGCGTTGGAAGGGTGGTCAATGAAGTCGACCGGCTCGGATTAGCGGAAAAAACCTTAATCTTGTTTGTGTCTGACAATGGTGGGCTTGAACATGAGCAAAATGGAACGGTGGTAACCTCCAATGCGCCGCTGAGGAATGAGAAAGGCTCACTGTACGAGGGCGGGGTGCGAGTCCCAGCGATCGCGCGGTGGCGAGGCACGATTCCCGCCAAAGCGGTTTGCGATCTTCCCTTGTCGACAGTCGACATCCACGCGACGGTTCGCGAAATCGCCGGCGCAAAGCTTGGCAGGGAAGATCAGCCCGTAGATGGCATTAGTTTTGCGGACGTCTTACGCGATCCCGCCCTGTCGCGGTCCGAGCGAGCGTTGTACTGGCACTTACCCCATTACCATCACAGCACGCCTGGCAGTTCGATTCGTGTCGGCGATTGGAAGCTGATCGAGTTTTTCGAGGACGGCTCGATTGAGCTGTACGATCTTGGCGAGGACGTCTCGGAGCAGAATAATTTAGCGGCGGCGCATCCGGAGATTGCCGCACGACTGAAGCGACAGTTGACGCAGTGGCGGCAAAACGTTGGCGCACAGATGCCGGTGCCGAATCCGAATTACGACGAAACCCGTGCTGGGGAACTCCGCAAACCAGCTAAATCTGCGACTAGAGAGTGATCCTTGGGCGATTAATTTCGATGTGGGCGAATGGGTTGTTTTGCATATTTATCGCCCTTTTCTCGGTCAGACGTGAGCGTACCCTCGTTTCAGCAGCGAGGCGTTTTCGGGTAGTCTATTGCGACTTGCCATTTACCAAGCGCGCCCATTTCCGCACCTAACCAGCCCACTTTTTTGTGGTTTACCCATCATGCCACTAGCTGATTCATCAACCCAATGGACAATCGATGATTCCAACGAAGAGTATCGACTGGACCGATGGGGCTGCGGATATTTCTCGATCGCAGAAGACGGAAACCTGCATGTTCATCCCGGAACTGGGCCGGACCATTCGGTCGACCTAAAAGTATTGGTTGAACGGTTACAGCAGCGTGGTCTGGAATTGCCGATCCTGATCCGGTTTAACGGGATCCTGCGCGACCGATTGAAGCAATTGCGAGACTGCTTTCAGGCCGCCATTGACGATCATCAGTACCAGGGAACGTACCGATGCGTTTTTCCGATCAAGGTAAACCAGCAACGAGACGTGGTCCAGAAAATCATTCAATATGGTCGCGAGTTCGGATTCGGCCTGGAAGCGGGCAGCAAGCCGGAGTTGTTGGCGGTTGTCGCGATGACCGATCCGCAAATGCCGATCATTTGCAACGGATTCAAAGATGATGAGTTCATTCAGATCGCAATGTTCGCTCAACAGATTGGTCGAACCGTGATCCCGGTCGTGGAGAAGTTCACCGAGCTCGAGAAAATTGTCAGACTTGCCGGCGAGATTGGGGTTCGTCCTCAAATCGGCTTCCGAGTGAAGTTGGCGGCTCGTGGTGCCGGACGTTGGAAATCTTCTGGTGGGTATCGGTCGAAGTTCGGATTGACGGTTACTGAGGTTTTGAAGGCATTGAAGTACTTGGAAGATCGCCAGATGGCCGACTGCTTCCGCTTGTTGCACTTTCACCCCGGCAGCCAGATCACCAATATCGGTCGACTGAAGTCTGCGATCAATGAAGCGGTCCGGATCTATGTCGATTTGCATAAGCGTGGCGCGGGCCTGCAGTTCCTGGACATTGGCGGAGGGCTGGGAGTCGATTATGACGGTTCGCAATCCAACAGCGAATCGAGCATGAATTATACGATGCAGGAGTATGCAAACGACGTCGTGTATCAGGTGCAGACTGTTTGCGACGAAGCCGGTGTGCCACATCCTGGGTTGATCACGGAAAGCGGTCGGGCAATTGCCGCACATCACAGCCTATTGGTATTCAATATTTTGGGCGCGGCTCGACAGGTCGTTGATACGTTGCCTGAGACCGTGCCAGAGGAATATGAGCAACCGGTTTGGGATCTGTTCAATACGTACAACGACCTGAAAGAGAGTAACGCGATCGAGTCGTTTCATGATGCTCAGGCGTCATTGGATTTGGCAATGAACCTGTTCAGTGGTGGCTATCTGCCGCTAGACCAAAGGGCGCTTGCGGAGAATCTGTTCTTCGCGATCTCCCAGAAGGTTCGTGACATCGCGTCCAACATGGAGTACGTTCCAGAGGAATTGTCGAGCCTTGACCGCATGTTGTCCGACATCTATTTCGGAAATCTATCGATTTTTCAGTCGATGCCCGATAGCTGGGCAATTGGCCAATTATTTCCCGTCATGCCCATTCACCGCTTGAATGAAGAGCCGAATCGCCATGCAGTGCTGGGCGATATCACTTGCGACAGCGACGGGAAAATCGATTGCTTTATTGGCAATCGAAATCGGATGGAAACGGTGCGTTTGCATTCCTTGAATGACCAACCGTATTTTCTGGCCGCTTTTCTGGTCGGTGCGTATCAGGAAATCTTGGGCGACTTGCATAATCTTTTCGGAGACACACACGCGGTCCATGTCGACGTGAATGGCGACCAGGCGACAATTGCTAGCATTGTCAAAGGTGATACGGTCAGTGAGGTACTGGGCTACGTGCAGTTTGACGATCGCGAATTGATCGAGAAATTGCAGGAAGCGGTCGAGCAAGCGGTGCAGAACGGCAGAATTGATAACGAACAAGCCGGCAAAGTGATCCGTTACTACGAGCGGGCGCTTGGCGGATATACCTACCTGGGACATTAATGAACGTACCGCGGCTGGCAAAACAGAGGTCGCTGATCTTGACGGCTTCTGTTTGGTGGCTGTACACCCGTTGTTTAGCGTGTGTGAGCGATTCCGCATGAAATGTGATCGCCAGACGCTAAACTGCTCGACCCAGCAATTCGAATCAATCCACTCATTTTCAGCCAAGGAAGGCCGGATATGTCGCATCCCACTCAATCGGTTCCGCTCCTGGACGTTGGTCGCGGAAACGCCCCTCATCGCGAAGAGTTCTTGGAAGCAATTGGCAAAGTGATCGATAGCGGCCGATTCTTTTTCGGACCCGATGTCGAAGAACTGGAACGCGAAATCGCGGCGTACAGCCAAGTTGAGCACGCAATCGGCTGTGCTTCGGGCAGTGACGCGTTACTGCTGGCATTGATGGCTTTGGAAATCGGGCCCGGCGACGAGGTGCTCGTACCTAGTTTCACCTTCTTCGCATCGGTGAGCTGCATCACGCGTCTCGGTGCGACTCCGGTTTTCGTCGACATTCGTCCTGATACTTTCAATATCGATGCGGAGAGAATTGAATCGGCGATTACTTCACGTACCAAAGCGATCATTCCGGTTCACCTGTTCGGTCAATGTGCCGAGATCGATCGCATCTGCCAGATCGCTTCGGACCGCGACATTCCGGTGATTGAGGACGCCGCGCAAGCGATCGGTGCTGCTTATAACAGTCGCCCCGCGGGATCATGGGGAACCGTCGGTTGCTTTAGTTTCTATCCAACCAAAAATCTTGGTGGCATGGGTGATGGCGGCATGATGACCACTGGCGATGCGGCTATGGCCGATCGTTTGCGACTCTACGCAGCGCATGGCATGCGGCCTCGTTATTACCACCAAGTCGTTGGAATCAACAGTCGACTCGACACCTTCCAAGCCGCAGTCTTGCGGATCAAACTGCGTTACTTAGAAGCGGGCGTTGAGGCGAGACAGGCTAATGCCAATCGCTATGGTGAAATGTTTGCCGATTCTGGATTGCTCGATTCTGGCCAGATCCAATTACCATACCGCGATCCCAGCGCGTTTCATGTATGGAATCAGTATTCGATTCGAGTGGGTGCTGGCCAGCGTGATCAGTTGAAAGCGTCGCTCGCCGATCAGGGCATCGGTACCGAAATCTACTATCCGGTTCCGATGCATCAACAGAAGTGTTTTGCATCGATCGAAATTAATCGCGATGGATTGCCTGAAACCGAAGCGGCATCAGCCCAGATCTTGAATCTGCCGATTTATCCAGAACTGAGGATCGACGAGCAAACTCGGGTGGTCGAATCGATTTGTCGGTTCTTTACCCGCCAGGCGAGAGCGGCGGCTTAACGAGTAAGTAGTCATTTTAAAAAAGAAACACCCGGCCAAGCGATTGAACTATTGACGGTTCAATCGCTCCCGAAGCTGTTCTTGCACCTGCTTGGCCAAGTGTTCTAATTGCTCCAAAGGCTGCGCCTTAAGTTCAGCCTCGGATTGCGCCTGGCCCAAAATCGATTGGCAGGCGAGGATGGCCCCGATCAGCGTCCCTTTCCTTAGGCCGGTTTCGATCCCCTGACTGATCCCCAAGTCGATTCCTTGGTTGATTAACTGTTCTGCGATGGTTGACATCAGTGCGGTGCCTTGATGAGGGAACGTCTGTTCAAGTGCGTTTGTTAACTCGTTTTTGCTTAGCTGTGTAGCAGCCGTGAGGATGTATACAAGGACCGCTTCGAGCCGATTCAACTCGCGGACTTCGTTAGGAACCGATTTCAGCAATTCCAGAATCGGCCCGATCTGCCGGAGCAAGTCATTGCTGCGGATATATTTTAGCACCAACAGAGCAGCGTGCAAAAACGATTGGTCTCGAAAATCATCGTCGTTTGTACGGTGAACGTCAAACAAGATGTATGACAATTGCGGAATGTATTTGGTCAGCGGCTCGGGCAAGGGGATGAACTCGGCCATCGTCGTAGCGACGTCCCACACCTTTTCCCCGTGATAAACAACAATTGGGATTACACAGCAAGGTTTCTGGCCATCACGCAATCGTCGCTGCAGAACTTGTGTGACGTAGCCAAGAACTTGAGCGATCGTATGCGGATCCGCATAGCTCTTGTGTTCAAACAGGAAAAAAATCAACGCTTCTTCATTGCCTTGGCTAGGGTTGTCGCCACTTGAGTCGCTTCGCAGGCGACAGGTGTAGATCAAATCAGAATGCGAACGACGCAAATCCGAATTAATGAAAACCCCTTCGGCCATCCTCAACGTGCTTAGGTCGATGCACTTCGCCTCGTTCGACGGCAACAGTTTAAGCAGGCAGGCTCGCGCCACATCCACTTCTGAAAAGCTGAAGTAGAAAAAGCGGTCGTGCGGGTTTCGGAGAGAGCGATCGTCCATGACCTGAGCATAAGGCACCCACCAGGAGGGTGCAATCTGCCGCTTGGGAACGATCCCGTCCGTTAGGCTGGCCGGTTGGGCAAGCGATTGTGCCTCAGATCCGTCGCAAAGCCCGACAATTTTTGTGATTCGCTGCCACACCAGATTCGTTATACTGGACGTCCCGCCAAATCACCCCTATCCCGCCAAACCACCTGCCAACGAATGACAAACCTGCTTCATCGGCCAGGCATTTACGAACTTGCGACCGGATTTCGCTTGTCCCGTCCCATCCACTACTTCGCAAGCGTTTGTTTTGCGGCGGCCATTTGGGCATCCCTGCCCGGTAGTGTCCAGTCCGCCGAGCCGCTCGATTCCGCTTCGTCGCCAGTGCCAGCACAACCTGCCAACGCCGATGCACCAGAGGTCGACAGGCCCATCAGCTTTGATCTCGATATTCAACCGATTCTCGGTGCGGCGGGCTGTAATACCGGCCCATGCCACGGCAAGCAGCG
>DIUH01000339.1:2875-5779 GCA_002428205.1 Planctomycetaceae bacterium UBA6163 | reverse complement strand
AAAGTTGAACTCGTTACGACGAAGTTTTCACTCGCGCCTCGAGAACAACAACCGCTGAGCGTCTTGGCACATTATGCCGACGGTTCGACTCGCGACGTGACAAACCTAGCGACTTATTTATCCAACGAAGCCACTGTTGTTGATGTCAATGAAGCGGGTCTGCTGACCGCTGGGCCGCTGCCGGGCGAGACTGCTGTGATGGCCCGTTATATGAATCATATCAGCGTTGCTGATGTGGTCATTCCTCAAACACAACCGCTGGCCGAAGATGCTTTTGCAAACTTGCCACAATATAATTTTATTGACCAGCATCTTGATGCGAAGCTAAAAGAACTTGCGATCCTGCCCGCAAGTGCCGCGCCCGAGCATGTGTTTCTGAGACGTGCCTATACGGACATCATTGGCCGACTGCCGACACCCGAAGAGGCTCGTGACTATCTCGGCACCACAACTTCCCAGTTGTCTGAATCTGCTGATGCGATCGTCGAGCGACGCAGACAATTGATCGATCAATTGCTGGATCGTCCGGAGTATGTCGACCACTGGGCCAACCAATGGGCCGACCTGTTGCGACCAAATCCCTATCGCGTCGGGATCAAGGCCGTTTTGAATTATGACAATTGGATTCGTGATCAGTTTCGCGAAGGAATCCCTTATGACGAGTTCGTTCGGCGCGTGATCACGGCCAAGGGCAGCACTTGGCAAAACGGCGTCGCCACTCTGTATCGCGATCGGCGTGATCCGGAAGAAATTACGACCATGGTCAGCCAACTATTCCTTGGCATTCGACTCGACTGTGCTAAGTGTCACCACCATCCGTTTGAAAAATGGAGCCAACAGGACTTCTATCAACTCGCCGGCTATTTTGCCCAAATCGGCAGGAAAGGCACCGGGCTTTCGCCACCGATTTCTGGCGGTGAGGAGATCGTGTTCTTTTCGGGTTCCGGAAGTGTGAAACACCCGGTCACCGGCGAGACGTTGCTGCCGCGTACATTGTTCGGCGACCCCGGCAACGTAGAGCCTGAGCAAGACCCTCGTGAAGCGCTCGCAAAGTGGGTCACGTCACCCGAGAACGATTATTTCGCCAAGGTGCAAGTCAATCGTATTTGGGCGGCGATGATGGGACGCGGTATCGTCGAACCGGTGGACGATTTGCGTTCAACCAATCCGCCGACTCACCCCGAGTTGTTTGACGCCTTGGCCGAGCATTTCAAGTCGACCAATTACGATGTCAAGGCATTGATCCGTACCGTTGCTCTGTCACGAGCCTATGCCGCCGATTCGACGCCCAATGAATCGAACGTCGGCGATCGGATCAACTATTCAAGGCACTATCGTCACCCGCTGCGCGCCGAAACGTTGCTCGACGCGATCGCCGATTTGACCGAAACGCCTTCATCGTTCACAGGCATGCCTGATGGTTCACGCGCGACCCAGGTTTGGACCCATCGCGTGCGTTCGATGTTTCTAGACACGTTCGGACGCCCTGATGAGAACCAAGATCCGCCTTGCGAACGAATCAACGAATCGACGGTGACACAGTCGTTGCACTTAATGAATGACCGTGACATCGATTCAAGAATTCGCAGCGACAAAGGACGAGCCGCTAGGTTAGCGGCCAGCGACCTATCAGCCGAAACCGTGGTCCAGGAACTTTACTTGGCCGCATATTCACGGATGCCAACGCAAGACGAAACGGCTTACGCGGCGACGTTGATCAATTCTGCTGGCGCACAGCGTCGTGGTGTGATCGAAGACCTGATGTGGGCCATGATCAATTCGCCTGAGTTTACGATTCAAAATTAGGAGGTTCATTGCCATGAGTCATTCATCTGCGTCACGTTCGAATAAGAACTGCGAAGGATTCTCACGCCGCGATTGTCTTCAGCTCGGCCTCGGCGGATTGCTTGGTGGCGGATTGGTCGGTGCTCTTCAAGCCACGACGCTTGCGTCCGGAGCCGGCGAATCGACGCCCGTTCGTCGTAGCCAAGCCGATTCATGCATCTTAATTTGGATGGACGGAGGCCCCAGTCATTATGAGACCTTCGACCCTAAGCCAGAAGCGCCTGCGGAAATTCGTGGCGAGTTCGGCACGATCGAAACAAAGACGCCCGGCATGCGTTTTTCGGAAATACTGCCCAGGCTGGCAAACATTTCAGATTCGCTAGCGATCGTTCGCTCGATCCGCCATGACCAGGGAAACCACGGTGCCGGCAATCATTATATGATGACCGGCGCACCACCAAGGATTCCTGTCGGCTGTGGTGCGTTTGTAAGCTTTCATCCGAGTTTGGGAAGCGTCGTTTCGCACCAATTGGGTGCACCTCACGGCATCCCCGCTTACTTCTCGATCCCCAACATGTCACGTTCCGGCGGTCCGAACTTTCTCGGTTCGCGATTTGCCCCCTTTGTCGTTCCTGATGATCCGAACAGCCAATCGTTCCGCGTTCGTGATGTGACGTTGCCAACCGGTTTGGGCGACCAGCGGTTTTCACAGCGACAGTTGATTCGGCAGCAGATCGACCAGATGTTGCGAATCAATCACGAAGCGGCGGGCGATCCGACGTTGGCCGCTGATGAGTTTTTTCAGCAAGGACTGCAATTGATCAGCAGTCCCGAGGCCCAGGCGGCATTCGACATCCATCGCGAACCCGAATCGATTCGCGACAAGTATGGCCGCAACTCGTTCGGACAACGCGCGCTGTTGGCCAGACGACTCGTCAGCGCCGGCGTCCCTTTCGTGACACTTTATCATGGCGGATGGGATCACCACTCAGACATCTTCAGTTCGTTTAAAACAAAGGTTCCACCCTTCGAAGCGACCATCGCTGCGTTGATCGAAGACCTGAAAGAACAAGGCATGCTGGAACGGACAATGGTCATTGCCTTGGGTGAGTTTGGACG
>DIUH01000339.1:0-2838 GCA_002428205.1 Planctomycetaceae bacterium UBA6163 | reverse complement strand
ACGGAGCGAATTCTTTCGCCTGAAAACTTTGTCTCCACCGTTTATCGAAAACTTGGCATCGACCCTGAGCAAATTCTTTACACACCGCAGGGTCGCCCGACCCATTTGGTGAGCGATGAAACCGCGATTGCCGAGCTGATGGGTTGATCCAAGGCGGCTTTAGTGATGTCGTCCATAAGCAAGCGTCACGGGCGTGATCAGGATTCTCGCCAGTGGCGTGATGATCGCGATTCCTGACGCACACGCCATGAACGTCGCTTGCGGCAGCGGCAATAATGCCGATACAGCTAGTCCGACCAGCATTATAAATGATGCCCAAACGGCGACAATCTTTAGCACCGCTTGCAAGTTGCAAAGTTGCAAATGGACCAGCATGATTCCCGCACCAATCACAGCAATCAGTTTGATCGCTAGCAAGCTAGCGGCGAGCGTCGGCAGATAGATCATTATGGTCGAGAAAGCGGCTTGCACATCTTCCCAATCACTTTGCCGAAGAAACCAACGGAGGAATATCGCAAGTGGAACAAAGATAAACGCCAATTCAATTATAATGACAGTCAACGAAAGCCGACTGTTGCCGCTGAGACCAAACCACCAATGCGATGCGATTTGGCCGACGAGAAACAGAGACGCAACCAGAACGATGGCCGCGGATACGCGAATCCCGGCGTGAAAAGGGGTTAAGTCCGTGTCGATCCTGCCAGCAACCTCCGCTGCCCACTGTAACCATACGTTGCGGTTGGTCGACCAAAGCATCGCACATCCAAACGCTACAAAAATGGTCGAATAAATTGCGACTGCGATACTGATTCGCACCGCAAATCTTGTCCAAGCCAACCGTGCGGTCGAAAGAGGACTGACAAGCAAGTAGGTTTGAAACCCGGTCATTGTCGATGCGGCGGGCATATCGCCTGTTCCGCCCACCGCGAACGCGGCGACGTAGGTAAAGACGATGAACGCCATGACAACCGTCGCTTCATTGATCGGAAAGATCACGCCAAAGAAGAGGATCGCTGGCAATACACCGATCGCGATCGCTCGCAGCGCCCAGTTGCGAGACCTATAAAACTCATGCCAAGCGAGCGCATGCCCTGGGTCGCGATAAGTTTGAACAAGGTCGGAAGCGGCCACGTCGTTCACGGCCATGCGTTGTGACCACCCTGTAAGCCACCCCATGGACCACTGGCGCTCGCTCGTCAAACCGAGCGTCGAGGTGCGGGCGACTTGCGTCACACAAAATGCTGCCGCGACCGCCAATGCATAAAACACAATCGATAAGATGGGGCCGGCAACAACGATAACAGTCCGCCAATGAGGATGTGTATGAGGTGCGACAGTTATCAAGCAAAGCAACAAATAGGCGGTTATTAAAATGATTGGTACGAAAATCAATCGATGCCAACCGCGCCGAAACGGCATCCACGACGTCGCCATCAATCCAATCGCGCCGCCTGAAAAGCAGAGTGCCGGTCCGAAGATCGGAACGGATTCAATCTCATTGAGTTTGATGATGGTAGCGATGACGCCCCACATCATCGCGAACCAAACCGTTTTCAGCACGACGGGTGTCAAGGCAATCTTCCAAGACGCAACGGGCATTCGAAGCAACCAGTGATTGCAGCCGCTTTGTGGGCTGATCAAGTCGCCGCGCTGGGTAAAATCGAAAAGCGTGACTCCGGCAAAACCAGCGGCAACAGCGAGGCTCATCCAGATCGCCAACAGCGAATCCACATAGGCTGTACTGCTGCTTGTTGGGTAAACCAATGCAAGTAGCGGACTGCTAATAATCGCGGCTATAAACGTAAAATAGACCCATCGAAACTGCAGCAGCGACAAGTTCGTCAAAGCGATTAGCTCATGCATGAGTCGGCTCCTCGGGTGACTTGGCATCCGCGACTTGTGTTCCGAGCGACGTAACGCGGGCGGCAAACCAGCGATGCAGGGTCAATTCGCGACGCTCGAACACTTCAAAGCGTGGATCGACCGCTGTCGAATCGATTGCTTCGACTGGAACAACACCTGACCACTCATTACCTTTTCGAATCCATCCAAACGCCGCATCCATTCTTGGCATCGNNATCAAAGATATCCAATCACAAACACGATCGACTTCATCCAGCAAGTGGCTAGAAAACAGTACCGTTCGTCCGTCTTGGCTGATCGTTCGAATGACCGCTTCGAGAATATCGCCGCGCGCGATCGGATCGAGTCCGCTGCTCGGTTCGTCTAAAACCAATAATTCGGGGCGGTGAGCAATCGCAACCAAAAGCCCAACCCGCGCACGTTGGCCTTTCGACAACGATGATAGTTTTGCGCCGCGTCGCAAATCGAACTGGTCGATCAAATCGGCGGCATAGCGGTGGTCCCATGTCGGATAGACCGCAGCCGAAAAATCGATCAACTCACCGACATGCATCCATTTGGGTAACGAGTCTTCTTCGGTCATATAGCCCATTCGTTTTAACAGTCGTTCTGGGTAAACCGCTGGGTTTTGACCGAGCACGGAAACGCTGCCGTGAAGTGCTTTGTATCCGCCAATCACATGGCGAATCAGTGTGGTTTTTCCGGCACCGTTGAGCCCAACAAGCCCGAAGATCGAACCAACCGGGATTTGTAAAGAAACGTCGTCCAGTGCAGTCTTGCCCCAGAACTTTCGGCTTAGATGTCGGATGTCTACCGCGTACTTTGTTGGCTCGATGGCCACCGGAATCGAAGCACTCATGACGATTTCACCTCAGACGAGATTTGTTCGTTGCGTTGTTGGATTTGGCTGATCACATCATCGAGTGACAGTCCGAGTTGACGAGATTGAATCAGCAATTTGTCAATTTGCGGGGC
>DIUH01000336.1 GCA_002428205.1 Planctomycetaceae bacterium UBA6163 | reverse complement strand
GCCGCCACAGCGTTTCATAATGCTGTTGAACAACCCTTGCTCGTCGGGCCAAGGGTAGGCGTAGACAATGTCAAAGTCAGAAAGTTCGCGATCGAGTTGGTCGTAACCCGATGCACTGTCGCTGTCGGTGCGAAAGAACTCGTCTCCCACCGATGCGTCCGGCTCGAAGCCATCGGGCACGAACGACCCGCAAACGAAATCGACATCGGCTGAGTAGCGTTTAGCCAGCGTTTGTGCCAGTTCGACCAAGTGAGGTTCGATCTCAATACCGGCGGACTCAAAACCCATTCGCGACGCCATGATCGCGACAACGCCTAGCCCCGAACCCCATTCCAGGAACGTCGTTCCGCGACCGCGCAGCGATTTCAGGATCGTCCATGCGGCAAAGAAGTCCGAGCCGACGTAGCCTTCAAACGCCGGTTCATTTTCGTGTTCGTCCCAAATCGCAGCAGCGTCACGCCACAGCAACCGAAACTCGGCCTACAGTTCTGCATCGTCCGTGTTCTCATCAGCGTCTTGCTGGTCATTGACGTTCAAAGGGGGCTCCTAACCGGCCACGGCGATTAGACGCTGGTGGCCAGAACACGATTGATCTCTTCGAGGCGTTCGACACGATCGAACTTAGCGGCAATTTCCATGCTGTGCGTGACCAACACCAGCGCCACGTTGTCTTCGCGGCAACTGTCGCGAATCAGCTCGATCACCGTCTGGCTGCTGGCCGGATCGACGTTCGCCGTCGGTTCATCGGCCAACAAGACTTTCGGCCGACCGGCTAACGCGCGAGCGATCGCGACGCGTTGCTGTTGGCCGACGGACAATTGGCTGGGGCGATAATGGGCGCGATCGGCTAAACCGACCCGGTCCAGCAGCGCCGCGGCGCGTGCTGCGTCGTGCCGCCCGCCAGCAAACGACATGCCCAGTCGCACATTCTCGATCGCGGTGAAGGCGGGCAAAAGATTGAAAGTTTGGAAGACGTATCCGGTCATCGATGCACGAAAGCGGTCGCGCCCCGATTCGCTCAGCCGCGTGATGTCGGTACCGGCGATCCGGATCGAGCCTGAATCGGGGGTCAGCAAGCCGGCGATCAAGTGCAACAGCGTCGTTTTGCCGCCACCGCTTTGGCCGATCAACACCGCTTGTTCGCCAGCCTGAATGGCTAGCGATTGGATGTCCAAAATGTCCAGCCTGCCACCGCCGGGTTGGTCGAACGACTTTTTCAGGTTTTGAATTTCAAGCACTGCGTCTCACTTTCGTTAGGTAGCGCATCAACGGCGTCGCATCGCGCGTTGCAGCCCACGTTGCGTTTCGCGTTCTTTGATCACTTCGCGTTTGTCGTGCAATTTCTTGCCACGGACCAGCCCCATTACGCACTTCGCAAACCCGCGTTCGTTGAAATAGACCCTCAGCGGGATCAGCGTCAGCCCGCGTTCGAGCGCCGCACCGGCGAATTGGTCGTATTCGCGAGCATGCAGCAACAGTTTACGAGGGCGGCGGGGGTCGTGGTTCCACATTCCCGCGTTGTTGTAGTGAGAAATATCGGCACCGATCAGCCACAGTTCGTTCGACTTGACCCGCACGTAGGCTTCGTCGAGCGAAAGTTTTCCCTCGCGCATCGACTTCACTTCGCTGCCCAGCAACGCCATGCCGCATTCGACGCTGTCGATAATTTCGTAGCGAAACTTCGCTTTGCGATTTTCGGCGATTGTTTTGAAGCCGGGATCAGGCTTCTTGGCCGGTTTTTTCCCGCCAGATTTTCCGCCTCCCTTGGTCGATTTGCCGACCGGGGCGGCGAGCGTTACGCTTTTTTTCTTTGACATCGAGTAGGAAACAGGCCGTTGGTCGAGCGTTGCGCAGGGGGTGTAAATCGCGTTTACTCATTAACCTAGCGAAGCGAAATCGCTTGCTGAAGCGGCATTAGCACAGAACCGACTAAATACTCGTCGGCAATTTCGCGACAAAGGGTCGCCAATCGTCGAAACTCCTCGACATACGATTCACCCGGACCCAAGCTTTCGAACCGACGCACCATCAGGTAAACGCTCAACTGTTCCTCGGGAAAATCACCCGTTCGCACGTGATAGGCCGTGGTTCGCGATTCGAAACTGACTCGCACCTGCGTCTTGCAGTCGTCATCTAAGGCGAATTGTATCGCCGGTTCGATCGCCAACATTTTGCTGTTAGGGATCGAAAAGAACTTCTCCAGAGCGGGGCTCATCCCCAGCGCTTCAGCTAATACTTCGCTGTGATTGCCGCGACAGGTGAAGTCGAAACCGAGCACGACGCCCAATGACTCGCAATCCAACGGGCTGACCGACAACTCGTAAGGAACCAACTCCAGCACCGCTTCGTGCTGCAACATCGCATCGTCAAGGTTTTCAGGATTCACAAAGCCGCTGTTTATTCGACGCGGTTCGATCGAAACCCATCGATAGGGGCCCTGGCCCTTCTCTTCTTCAAGCACGTATTCCTGCTTTTCGCGGCCATAGAAATGAGCCATCGACGGAAAACGTTTACGCACTTGTTCGAAAAAGTGCAGCACGGACTCACGCCCTTGGGGCAGGTCCATCTCGGTACCGAGGTTAAGATTCAGGTAATAATCTTCGCAGTAAGATCCGTAGCCGCTCATCATATTGCCGCTCATGTTGTAGTCTTTGTAGGGATAAAGAGTGATGGCTGGGTTAATCGAACGACACTGACGATCCTCCCTTTGTTCGCCTTGACTAGTCCGGACTTAAGAAATCAGATTTCAGACTTGAGATTGGAGATTCCAAGGCAGTCTTCTGACGCCTGTAAATCCAGTATACGCGCCGACCTTCGCATGATCAGGCCCAGACGACCTTTGGACGAGTCATTTTTCGCCACAAGGGAGCGTAATTTTGCATTGCCAAGTCTAATTATGCCGATTGGGCAGGTGGAACTGCTGACCACGAAGACGCGATTAAAGCGACTGGAAGATTTCAGGAACCGGCAGATCGCTCAGTTCGTCGATAATCCCCTGACTGCGTTCCTGGGCGTTGAGCACTTCCATTTTGCCTACAAACAGCATGATCTTGCCACCCTGGGGGACTGCCTGCTTGATCAATTTCCCGGCCGCGCGTCCGGCCATGTAATTGCTGGTGCCCAGATAAAACTTTCGCTGTGACGCTGGCGCGTCGCTGTCGTGACAAATCACGGGCATGACGGCTGCGGCTGCGTCGATCATTTTGACTTGATTGTCAGGATCGATCGGACTGATCGCCACGCCGTCCAGCTTTTCAACCGCATTGGTTTCCAAAAACCGATTCTGTTCTTCGACCGAACCCGATGACGGCATTTGAACGTTAACCTGCGTGCCGAACTGTTCCGCGGCGCGGCGACAGCCATAATCGGCCCAAACCCAAAACGGGTCGACGCTGTTGGTAATGTAGGCGACCTTCAACCCCTTTCCGTCCAAATTGGAATCGGGCGACAGCAAAGGGCCCTTACCGGCCTTGATCGCTTCCAAGTTGTCCCCAAACTGCTGAACATTCTCTGCCTGAATGATCTCGTGCGGGATGAAAATCAGTCCCGATTCTGGCGCGTCCACCGGTTCGCCCCGAGCAATCTGCGTCAAGAACTCGACGCTGCGATAGCCGAATTGATAGGGTTGCTGGACAATCGTGCCAAATACGTGTCCGTCGCGGATACCCTGTAGTGTTTCGGCATGTTCGTCAAATCCGACGACTTTCACCTTGCCGAGCATGTCGCCCGACCGCAAAGCGGACAAAATCATCGGAGTATTCTGGCTCCACAATCCGACCAAACAGGCGACATCGGGATAACGCAAAACGGTCGATTCCACATTCTCCTTGGCTCGCGCATTGTCTTGGTTGTCAGTCAAAATGCCGAGCACCGTGTAGTTTCCTGCGGTCAACGGAAATCGATCACTGCCAGTTTTGCCAGCCACTGATCCACCGCCGCCGGGGTTCGAACCGCCACGATTACAGCCTGCAACCAGGCAAACCAGCAGCAGAAGAAATGCCAGGCGATGCAGCGTAATCGCAAAACGTTTTCTTCCAGAACGTTCCTGCGAGCGAGAAACAGACGGGACACCAGACAGTGATGCAGCAGCGAAAAACATGGGCGCCTCGGAATGATTAGTGAAAAGGGCGGAAAAAGTAAGTCGCGGCGATCTAGTCAATCGCAGCTTCGGGGGTCTGCGCAGGTCACGGCGGATGGGGCAAGTTTTAGGGTCGAGTGCAGTCGGATTGGTTATGCCGCCTCGTTCGCGACGATGCAATTACCAGCGGACCGCCGGCTGACGACGAGACGTTGTTCGGATTGGTAAACGATCGACTTCCTTACAAATTGAACAAAGGCATCCGTGAACATCGGCAGCCCCCAAGATACCTCAAATGTATCCAGCAAGTCAGGTCGTGTGATCGGCCAACCACCCCACATAGCGGTCAAATCTGGGAGATGTTTAACGGCCCGGCAATTCGCTGGCCAGATCGGCAGCCAGTCGGATATGAAATCCGCGGAGTGTCCGCCTTTCGCGACCCGATTATTGGGCATTTGGCGTTTAGGTGAACAGCTTGCCACCGGGCCGCAGTCGATGTTGTCCGCTGCGCAGCCAGCGGACAGTGTTGGCAACACGCGCTGGGACTACGTCGTAAGGTCGATTCCGCCAACTGCTGACCGCGACGAAGCGGTTGAACAAATGCGGCGATTCGGCTCAGCCGCTGCGGCCGCACGGCACCCGCATTTGATTGCCGTGCTCGACTCGTCATTGGACGGTGCCGAACCATTTTTGGTGATGCCTCGTTTGGACAATCGTTCCTTAGCCGACGTGTTGGCACTGGGTATGGTCCAGCCGTTGCCGGTTGTCTTGTGGTTGGTTCGACAAACCGCAGAGGCGGCAGCGGCACTGCATCAAAACGGCTTTATTCACGGGGACATCAAACCGGCAAACGTCCTGCTTTCGCCTCGCGGTCATGCAACGCTGATTGACTTGGGCTTTGCGAAGCGAATCGGTGAACCTGGCGACGGCGTGTTTCGCGGCAGCCCTGGATACGCCGCACCTGAATCGCTTGACGGCAAAATGCCGGCATCGCCCGCGGCGGATTGCTTTGCGCTGGCACGCCTGCTTTGGCAGTTGCTTGCGTTGACCGATCGCAGCGCGACGACGACGGCGGGGTTGGATGCTGTTGCGGATCTGATTGCCGAACTGGTGGATGCTGATCCGAAGCGACGACCGACCGCGGAAACGACGGCCGCGCGGCTGATTCGGCTAGAAATCGAGACGCTTGGCTGTCACATTCGGCCAAGTCGTACGGCGGTGAAACCCAGCGGAGCCAATGGCCAGCAACGAGCAGCTTGATGCAAGGCGTTGTCCCATCGTGTACCATATCCGATTGCGACATCAATTCACGATTTGGGGCACGACGCGGATGAGCGGCGACATCGAAGATTTTCTCAAGCGAGCTGCCGAAAGGCGCCAGGCACGCCAGTCCAATCGTCCGGCATCTGGGCAACAGCCACAGCGGCCTGCATCGAGACCCGAATACACCGATTCGCGGCGGGAAAGGTCGGCCCAGCCGCGGGATGACGACGAAGAATTTATCGTTGCCGAGGTGATCGAGCAGCCGTTGGCCAAGCGCATCGCCGAGTTAAAGCAAAAGCAGGCTGATGCCCAAGCGGCAAAGCAATCCAATCGTGCCGGATCGGCATCCAAACGTGACGCGGTGGCCGCTGAGTCGGACATGTCGCGAAACGACCGCAACCGCGCAACACGGCGAGCTGCGGATCGTGCTGACGCGGCGATGCAGTCGCGGCGCGGAGCCTCGCCGCTGGCTGCACCAGCGGCTGCGCAAACAGCTGCTTCACAGCGAAACGCCATGGCGGCTGGCCAAATCAATTCTGATGGCGCGTTAATCGATGAATTGCTTCAATCGCTGAAGAGCCCCCACGGGCTTCAGCGAGCGATTTTGCTGCACGAGATCCTCGATCGACCGGTGCATCGTTGGTAGACGAAATTCAATCGCTTGGGGGTCAACCCGACGATCCCCGATCAGTCCGAATCGGGTGGATCGGCACTGGGGTGATGGGCCAGAGCATGGCTGGCCACTTGATTGATGCTGGCTACCGGTTAGCCGTTTACAATCGTTCGCCCGAGAAAGCCAAACCGCTGGTCGATCGTGGTGCGGAGCTTGCCCAGACGCCATGCCAGGTCGCCGCCCAGTGCGATGTTGTCTTTACAATGGTCGGCTATCCCAGCGACGTTCGCCAAGTGATTCTGGGCGACGGCAATGTTTCCGAAAACGTCAATTCAGCAGACGGTTGGTCAGTGATTGCGGGACTGCGTCCCGGGGCGATCGTTGTCGACATGACCACCAGCCAGCCGTCTTTGGCGATCGAAGTCGATGCGGCGGTTCGTGCCATCGGTGGTCAGTCGTTGGATGCTCCTGTCAGTGGTGGCGATATCGGCGCTAAGGCCGGAACATTATCGATCATGGTCGGTGGCGACCGAGTGACGTTCGATCGAGTTTTGCCATTGTTCGAAAGAATGGGCAAAACGATCGTTTATCAAGGTGTGGCCGGTGCGGGCCAGCACACCAAAATGGTCAACCAGACATTGGTCGCCGCCAGCATGATCGGCGTTTGCGAAGCGCTGTTGTACGCCCAGCACGCCGGTTTGGATATCACCACGGTACTGCGGTCGGTGACGTCCGGCGCAGCGAACAGTTGGACACTTTCAAACCTGGCGCCTCGGATTGTCGCGGGCGACTTCGCACCTGGTTTCTACGTCGAACATTTCATCAAGGACATGCGAATCGCCCTGGAAGAAGCGGCGCGGATGAAGATCGCACTGCCGGGCTTGGCCTTGGTAAGCCAATTGTACAACGCCGTTGCGGCACAAGGCCACTCGCGCAGCGGGACCCAGGCATTGATGCACGCCCTGCGAGCGCTCAACGGCGATCCTCGTTCGTAGCTTTCGCGTATTTTGCNNCGGCCGCGAATGCTGGCGGCCGTTGGTCCCTGCCGGCCATAACGATTTTTCCGGCAACAAACGGCCTGCATCATTGAAATCTGGCCAACTATTGACGGCGGATTTCCCTGCGGCCTTTGACTCAGCAGAGATTCCCAATATGATGTGGTTGTCGGAAGGGAAAAATTGTTCGCCGGAGTGTGACCTGTTTTTACCAACCGATCACCCATACCTCGAGACACGGTTCGGGGGTGTTCGCTGAAATGGCGATCGACCCACCCGCTTTCGCCGCATGTGCTCCGGAGGTCAAACGGTTTGCTGACGCTCGAGCGCGTTCCTGCGCCTGGCGATGTCGAACCGATGGACTAGCGGCTATCTCCACCACCGAACGTCGGTGCGACGCGATCCGCCCAAATGCCCAATACCTTTTTGGAGTTACCCACAATGTTTCCCGGCCCATTACAACTGTTGGTTGTTCTGTTCATCGTCCTGTTGCTCTTTGGTGGGGCGAAGGTCCCCAGCCTGATGCGAAACTTAGGTCGTGGTGCCAGCGAGTTTAAGAAAGGCTTGTCCGATGCCGATGACGGCGGCGACGACAAGGCGCTCGAAGACAAGCGATCTTAACCAACATCCAACTCGTAAGAGCTTAAAACCGTGTTTGGCCTCAGTCCCGCCCAATTAGTGGTCGTTGGTGTGGTCGCAATCCTTTTGTTCGGTTCGAAATTGCCTGAAGTCGCACGTTCGCTCGGTCGCCAATATCGCGACCTGCGTCGTGGGTTGAACGACCTGCAGGACCAGTTTCGCCAAGCCGAACGCGAGGTGACCAAGGCGTTTGATGAACCTGTCAAATCGTTCAAAAACGCATTCAATGACGACGAAACCGAAGACGTCAAAGAACCGTCGGTGCCTAAGTTTACTCCGCCACCGAGCGACAAAGCTTAGGATCGG
>DIUH01000426.1:10760-12219 GCA_002428205.1 Planctomycetaceae bacterium UBA6163 | reverse complement strand
CGGTCGCGTGTTGAAACAGGGCAGCGGCGCGCAGTACGGCGACTTCGCCAAGCGGCGGGCCTTGCAATTGGATGCCGATCGGCAACCCTTCGTTCGACGGTTGCCCAGGAATGGATATCGCCGGAATGCCGGCTAAGTTTGCCCCGACGGTGAACAAATCACATAAGTACATTTGAATCGGGTCGTCGATCTTTTCACCCAATTTGAATGCGGGCGATGGGGTGACCGGCCCCAGCATCACGTCACATTGCTGGAATGCGGCATCATAATCGCCACGGATCAATCGGCGTGCCTTGAGTGCCTTTAAATAATAAGCATCAAAGTATCCGGTGCTCAGCGCGTAGGTTCCCAGCATGATCCGCCGTTTCACCTCACTGCCGAACCCTTCGGCGCGGCTGCGGCAATAAGTGGTCACCAGCGGTCCTAAGGCACCGGCTTCGCGATCCGAAACCTCGGCGCGATGCCCATAATGCGCCCCGTCGAAACGTGATAGGTTGCTGCTCGCTTCACACGGAGCGACCACATAATAGGTCGGCACGCCAAAGCGGCTGTGCGGCAGATGAATATCGACAACCCAAGCTCCGGCGTCGCGATAAACCTCAATCGCTTGGTTGACGGACGTACGAATCGAATCGTCCAGCCCTTCGTGGTCGAGCGCCTCGCGAATCACGCCGATCCGCATCCCACGCACGTTGGGCTGAACCGTTGCACCGGCATAATCGTCTGGGGCGACATCCAATGAAGTCGAATCGTGAGGATCGAAGCCGCCGATCACCTGCATCAGCAGCGCGGCATCTTCGACCGACCACGCCATCGGGCCGACTTGGTCCAGACTGCTGGCAAACGCGATCAGCCCATAACGGCTGACGCGTCCATAAGTCGGTTTCAGTCCCGTGATGCCACAAAACGCTGCCGGTTGCCGGATCGATCCGCCGGTATCGGTACCGAGGCTGAGCGGCAGGTTGCCCGCGGCAACGGTTGCAGCCGCGCCACCGCTGCTGCCGCCGGGCGTTCGATCGCGATCCCAAGGGTTCCGAGTCAACCCAAAGGCGCTCGTCTCGGTGCTCGCACCCATCGCGAACTCGTCCATGTTCGTCTTGCCGATGGCGATCGCATCGGCGGCGCGCAGCTTGGCGACGACCGTCGCGTCGTAGGGTGGACGGAAGTTTCGCAGCATGTTCGATGAACAGGTCGTCGGCATGTCGCGTGTGCAGAGGACGTCTTTGACCGCGACGGGAATGCCGGCCAAAGGACCAAGCGCCGCACCGGCGGAACGCTTGCGATCGACCTCGCGGGCCGCGGCGATCGCCGACTCGTCGGCGATATGCGTAAACGCGTTGATGTCGGCGTCGGTCGCTCGGATCGACGCCAGTGCCGCCGATACGATCTGCTCTGCGGTCAGTTCGCCGGTCGCTTGTAACCGCAGCAGTTCGGTGGCCGAATCGAGTGGAATATTCAC
>DIUH01000426.1:9240-10719 GCA_002428205.1 Planctomycetaceae bacterium UBA6163 | reverse complement strand
CAAAGCCCAACGCCGAGTCCGCGTCCCGCTTCGCGACCAGAAAAATACGGATCAAAAGCGTGTAAAACGGCGGCGGGTGACAACCCGGGGCCGCTGTCGCAAACCGTCATCACTGCCCGTGCCGTATCGGGCTCGATTTCACAACCGAGAACGACCCGTCCATCGCACCCGATCGCTTCGATCGCGTTGAGCAGCAGACTGCGGGCCGCTTCGGTCATCATCGCCCGATCGGCATCGACCGTCACCGGCGTATCTGCACCAGCGACAATCAGCTCGATCGCCCGGCCGCGGACGGTTTCGTCGCACTGTTTCGCCACCGCACGAACGACGTCGCGAAGGTCGAACTGCGTTTTCTTGGGCGTCGGCGGATGAGCATAAAACATCAGGTCGGCCGTCATCTCATGGGCTCGCATCGCTTGGTCGACGATCCGCTGCAGCGACTGTTGCCTGGCCGGGTCCGCTTCGCCACGCATCAACGTTTGGGCTCGCGTCGAAATGTTCGCCAGCGGATTGTTGATCTCGTGCGAAAGCCCATAAGCGAACTGTTTTACGGCCGCTCGTTTGGCCGTTTGCAGTTCGTCGTTAAATGTGTCAAGCAAGCTTTGGGATCGAATCGACCGACGGGCCAGCATCGCCAGATCGAGCTTGCTGGGAAAATAGGAGATCGGTTCGACGGCCAGTGATTGCGGCATCGGATCGATGATCACTGGCCAAGTTGCGGCCCATTGGCGAGGAACCGCCGGTCCGACCAATTCCAGCCACTTGGCTGCGCTCGGTAACCAACGCTCGATCGGCATGCGAATGAAGCTGCGGCGCAATTTTTCTAGTCTCGCGTACCAATCCGCGTCGTCTTCGGCCAAGCGCGAAGCAGGCAGAAGATCGCTGTCGCCGCCAGAAAAAGTCCGCGTCAACTGGCGAGTAAACCGCACTGCCAGTTCGTCGATCGAAAGCTCGGCCGTTATTTCTGCGGCTCGCCCGTCTGATCCACGCTCATCCGAGCCCTGCTCCAGCGTCGCTAGGGCGGCGAAAATCAGCAGTGGCGGATCGACGCGAAATTGGGCGACCAAATCGCCCTGCACCGCCACATCGGCACGATCGGACAACAGTAGTGCCGCGATTAAATCGTTTGCCTGTCGCGACAACGGCAACCGCCATGAATCGGCGCCGCGTCTGAGGCACGGCAACCCATTCATCGGTCACTCCGTCGAACACTCGACCCACCGAAACCGATCACGACACAACGCTGCGTTCGATATCCAGCAGGTCACAGGAGCGGTCGATCAGGTCTTCGATCGAGAACGGCTTTTGCATGAAGTCGTCAGCACCGGCGGCCTTCAACTCAGCGACTTTGTCCTGTTCGACCATCCCGGAAATGCAAAGGATTTTGACCATATCCAGCGCCGAATCACTCCGCACCCGCTGGCAAACTTCCTTACCGTTGATGTCTGGCAACATCACGTCCAGGATCACCAAATCGGG
>DIUH01000426.1:2909-9160 GCA_002428205.1 Planctomycetaceae bacterium UBA6163 | reverse complement strand
GGAATGCGACGGAACCGGCTGCCCGGAACGCGGAACCCTTTTAAAGACCCGTTATCAAAACAGCGAATAATGGTTTGCTGGCTGACCTTGCAGATCTTTGCCGCTTCGCCGGTGGTAAATACCGTTTTCGTGCTCATGACCTATGTCATCCTCCCTGCGTGCCGAGCCCGCTTGGCTGTAAGTTTGCTGCGACTGATTCGAAACCCTGTATCGAAACCAGTGACAAGAACGCAAGCTTAACTGAAACCACCCAGACGAGCCGAACTGACAACAGCCGGTCGACCGGGCGAACCCATTTAAACTACGTGAAGAACGCAAGCGACAAGGAGCTCCGCGTCCCACTGGATTACCAATCTTGCCACAGCCGCAGAATATACCCAGCTTGTGGTCTGGGTCAACGTCGATTCATCTTACGCAAACTGTTTACAGTAATGCGCTTAGCGTAAATTATGGGCATTGGGCCCCATTTTTTTCCGCCCAAAGCCCCCCAAAATCTCGGCCGACAGCGGCGACACTTGTGCAGTATGACGGCTACTGTGGGCCGTAAACGGTGGCCAGCGGCGGCAGCGACTCGATGCCGTCATGCTCGGGCCGGTCGGGCCAATTCGCAATAATCGGGACGATCCGCCGCCGTCTTATGGCGATATTCACGAACGATCACACCGTCGCGAACCAAAAACGCGCCCGGCATTTGAAACCCATCACCGCCAGCCGAGCCGACCGCATGTCCGGCCAAGATCGCCGCTTTAAATCCACGCCACCAAACCGCAGGGCCCAGCAATTGGGCGATTCGGCCGCGGCCGAGTCCGTAGGCGCGGTAGAGCTGGCAAGCCGGGTCGCTGATCCTCGATACATCGCCCAGCGAATACGCATCAAAGAACGCTTGGCCCGCCGCATCGTCGCCCATGTGGACCAGCAACGGTGTGACGCCATCGGCGGCCAGTTTTTCGCGTTCTTTGCGAAGATCGGCGAGTGCTTCGCGGCAAAACGTACATCCGCTGTGTCGCAGGAAAACGATCAACACCGTTCGGCCTTGTGACAATTCGTGGATCGACTTGCCGTGCTGGTCAACGAACCGCTGATTAGCTTCGACAAGCGTTAGGTCATCGGTCGCCGGTGGTGCGAGATGACATCGTGCCGCTTGATAAAGGATCGCCGTGAACGGAATCCACCAAATGAAATCGTTGGTGACGAGTGTCCAGCCCCAGGAAAGCGGCAATCGCCCTGGATCGCCATCGGCTGTGGTTGCCAGCATCCACGCAAACCCGATCGGTCCGAACAACTTGCCCAACAAGCCGACCATCACGATCGGCCAGTGGCGAAACGGATTGCTAGCCGCGATCGCGTAGCCGACGCCATAAACGCCGACGATCATGCCGACGCACTGCCAAATCGACGGATAAATCGGCGTTTGTGCTCCCGTCAAAACGAACAAATCGAGCGGACGCAGGATTACCCAAGTGCCCCAAGCAATGTTGTAGACCGCAGCCCAATACAAGACACGCGACATCCAAAGCGGCGCGGGCTGTGAAGACGAAGCTTGGTCAACGGTGGGCATCGAACAAAATTCCCAAGATTTTAAGGTACAGCGGGGCGAGTCAACGCGTTGAGGTGGTCAGCGCCCGCTGAGAATGCAGCGGTTCGGCCTTGGTTCGCGATTTTATCTTTTTCCGAAACAATAGCGTTTAGGAAAGTTGACCGCCCCCATTGCCCTACTGCCAGGGGTGATTTACAATGGGGGTCGGGCTGTGACAATCGGACCATTTGATTCCGCCGGTCACCAGTCTGCCCCGCCTTAACCCTCCCCACCGCGTTGCACACCCGGTTTTCAACGTTCCCACCTTCGCAGTATCTGCTGCTGTTCCGGATTAGTCGTTTTTCGGCTCGATGTTTTCTCGTGGAGTTTCCCTGATGAAGTGCTCTGGTAACGATCTGTTTCGACGTGAGTTCTTACGAGTTGGAGTCCTTGGCGGTTTGGGGATTTCACTTGCCGACATGCTTCGTTACGAAGCACAAGCGGGCCAAAAGTTTTATGAGTCAAAGGAAGGGACCGCAAAGTCGGTGATCTTCATCTTCCTGCCCGGTGGGATGGCTCATCAAGAATCGTTCGACCCCAAGCCCTATGCGCCGGTTGAATATCGCGGTCCGATGAACTCGATCGAGACCAACGTTGCAGGTGTTCGAGTCAACGAGTTGTGGAAGCAAACGGCAACGATCGCTGACAAGATCGCGATTTGCCGATCGATGACGCACGGCGAAGCGGCTCACGAGCGTGGGACGCATAACATGTTCACCGGCTATCGCCCAAGTCCGGCCTTGCAATTCCCCAGCATCGGCAGCGTGGTTTCGCATGAGTTCGGTCCACGCAACAACTTGCCACCGTATGTTTGTGTGCCCAACCAGCCCAACGAGTTTGCAGGCACCGGCTACCTTAGCTCGTCGTTCGCAGGGTTCAGCCTAGGTGCCGATCCGGCTGCTGGCGATTTCCGTGTTCGCGACTTGAGTCTGCCAGGTGGCGTGGATGACACTCGCTTCACCAGTCGCCGGCAAATGTTGGACGTGGTCAACGAACACTTCCGCAACAAGGAAAAGTCAGATTCGTTGGACGCTGTCGACACGTTCTATCAGCGTGCTTATGACTTGATCAGTTCAGAGAAAGCTCGCGAAGCGTTTGATATTGGCAAAGAAAGCGACCAGTCTCGTGATGCCTACGGTCGCAACACCGCCGGTTCGCGTTTGTTGCTGTGCCGTCGCTTGGTTGAAGCGGGCGTGCGTTTTGTCACCACCACCTACGGCGGTTGGGACATGCACGACGGCATCCATAACGGTATGAACAACCAAGTGCCGCCGTTTGATCAAGCCTACGCCGCCTTGATTCGCGACTTGGAACAGCGTGGTTTGCTCGATTCGACCATGGTTGTGATCGCCAGTGAGTTCGGTCGTACGCCGAAGATCAACGGCACCGCAGGCCGCGACCACTGGCCAAAGGTCTTCAGCGTCGTGATGGCCGGTGGTGGCATTCGCAAAGGCGTTGTTTACGGTTCGTCGGATTCGACCGCAAGCGAACCGAACGAAAGTCCGTTGGACGTCACCGACTGGGCAACCACCATGTATCACTGCATGGGCATCAACGCCGACAAGGAATTGATGGCACCTGGCGATCGCCCGATTGAGATTGTCGACGGTGGCAACGTCATCAAGGAATTGTTGGCATAGCGGCAGGGCGCATACCCTCCGTACAACTAGCGGCAGGGCGCAAGCCCTGCGGTACTAAGAACCTGTCCGAAAATCGCAGAGAACGGCTGCTCGCACTGAAGCGGCTGGCGATTTTCGGATAGACGCAAAAGACAAGAAAAACTTTCGCGGAGCGAAAGGAGTCAACCATGATGGTTTTCTTACCGCATAAGTGAGTTTTTCGCATGTCGATGCTTCGTCGGTTTTTCTGCCTAGTGTTGGTATCGTGTTCTCTGGCCAGTTCCGTTTGGGCCGCTTCGCCACGACTGAATGTCATTACGCCACGTGGCGTCCAGCGTGGTGGCGAACATGAGTTGACCTTCAGCGGGTCAAATCTTGGCGATGCCAAGGACGTCATGTTCTATGATGCCGGGTTCGAGGTCCTAGAAGTCACCGGCGAAGGAAACAATGCGAAAGTAAAGGTGCGTGTTGCCGCCGACTGCCGATTGGGCGAACACGTCGCACAGGTTCGCACTGCCAGCGGAATTACCGATTACCGCACTTTGTATGTCGAAGCTTTGCCGGTCGTTCAGGAAGTTGAGCCCAACAGCGAGTTCACTTCGCCGCAAGCGATTGCGCTCAATACTATCGTCAACGGGACGATTGGCAGTGAAGACGTCGATTACTATGTGATCGAAGCGAAGCAGGGCCAGCGGATTTCGGCTGAGATCGTGGCGATGCGACTCAGTTCAGCGATGTTCGATCCTTATGTGGCGATCCTCGACGAAAAACGCTTCGAGCTAGATACGAATGACGATACCGCGCTCGCCTTACAGGACGGTTTTGTATCAATCATTGCTCCGGCCGATGGAAAGTATTACATCGAAGTCCGTGAGAGTGCTTATGCCAATGGAAACACCTATCGGCTGCATGTCGGCACCTTTCCGCGACCCAAGGCGGTCTTTCCAGCGGGTGGGAAAATGGGTGAAACTCTGGACGTTCAATTTCTGGGTCTGCCGACTGGCGAATTGAAACAAACCGTTACGTTACCCTCGACTGAAGTTACTGATTTTGGCGTTTTCGCTCAGGACGATCACGGGATTTCGCCTACTCCCAATACATTCCGATTGTTCGAACATGGCAATTCCTTTGAAGTTGAACCCAACAATGAGATTGCCCAAGCGACGCCGGTTGAGTTGCCGCTGGCGATGAACGGGATCATTGAGTCCGATGGCGACGTCGACTGCTTTACGTTCGCGGCCAAAAAGGGCGCGGTCTACGAAGTCGAATGTTATGCTCGTCGGATCCGTTCGGAACTCGATCCGGTGATGAATATCTACTACGCCGACGGACGCTCGATCGCCGGAAACGACGATTCGCGAGGTCCCGATAGTTATTTGCGATTCACAGTTCCTGAGGATGGCAACTACACCGTTCGTATCACCGACCACCTCGGTCGTGGCGGCCCCGAGTTTGTGTATCGCGTCGAGTTTCAGAGTGTCGTTCCAAAGTTGACCCTCGGCATTCCTCGCAACGAACGTTACGGACAATATCGCCAACAAATTTTTGTACCCAAGGGAAATCGGTTTGGCACGATTATCAGCGCAAACCGGGCGAACTTTGGCGGTGAACTGGCACTTTTGGGCGAGAATCTCCCGCCTGGTATCACGATGCATTGTGATCCGATGCCTGCGAACCAAAACGTGATGCCAGTCGTTTTCGAAGCGACCGCTGACGCGGAACTCAATGGCGCCCTGGTCGATTTCTTGGCCAAGCATACCGATCCGAATCAAAACATTCAGGGCGGTTTTGTTAATCGCGCCGACTACCTAGTCGCCGCGCCTGGTCAATCGCTCTATCGCTGGAAAGATGTCGATCGATTGGCGATGGCGGTGATCGAGGAGGTTCCTTTCCATATCGAAATCGTCGAACCGGTGGTCCCATTGGTGCGCGAAGGTTCGCTTAAGCTAAAGATCGTCGCAACGAAACGCGAAGGTTGGGACGAGGCGATTGCGATTCAATTCCCTTATCGGTCGCCGGGCGTCAATGCACCTCCGAGCGTGACAATTCCTAAAGGCGAGAACGAGGTTTTGTATGAATTGAACGCCGCCGGAAACGCGGAACTCAAGAACTGGAGGGTCTTTGCCTTAGCCAGTGCCCAAGGCATGTGGTCAGCTTCAAAACTGACACCATTGGAAGTTGCCGACGCTCCGGTCAAGTTTGAATTGCAACGAACCGCTTGCGAACAAGGTCAAGAAGCGCTTGTGTTGTGCAAAATCAATCATGCGACACCTTTCGAAGGCGAAGCAAAAGCCGAATTAGTTGGCATTCCGCCCAAGGTGACTGTGGAAGCGGTCAGCTTTAATAAAGAAACACAAGAAGTAACTTTCACCTTAAAGACCGCCACGGACAGCCCCGTTGGCAAGCATGGTCTTTATTGCAATTTGATGATCCCGCACAACGGTGACTTCATCACCAGTCGTGGTGGAACGGTCGATTTCCAGATCGATCAACCGTTACCGCCTGCCGCCAACGCTCCAGCCGCACCGATGCCGGTCGCACAGGCTGCTCCCGCCGCCGCTGCTGCTCCTGCGGCGGCAACACCACCCCCGCCCCCCAAACCGCTGACGCGATTAGAAAAATTGCGTCTTGCGGCTCAAGAACGCCAAAAAGCTGACAGCGGTCAGTAGTCTTGGCGTTTAATGACCGGCTGTTGGTCTGCCAACCGCGGACCTAAGCGTCGCATGCTCCTGTCGTGACCAACGTCACGGCAGGCATTTAGAAACCTGAAACGACGTCGGTTCCACTTAAAATTACGGTGGAACGGTTCGAAAAGTTAGTCCTGCTTGAATCGTCGAAGATTATAGTGATTCATAAATGAACGTACGGAATCTCATGATGTTGCATCGTTATAAGTTCTTGGCCACGATCCTGGGCTGTGTCGTTTCGACGTACAGCGGTTACGCTAGTTCTCAGGAACCGGCTGCAAGTGAACAACCAGCGGCGGCGGCCTCAGAGGCACCACCGGCCGCAACAGCACCTGCTCCGACGCCTGTTTCAGCCGTCGTTCCCCAGTC
>DIUH01000426.1:0-2838 GCA_002428205.1 Planctomycetaceae bacterium UBA6163 | reverse complement strand
TTAAGGATGCAAAAGTCGATCCGCCGGTCAGTTTCCAGCTCGACGTGATGCCAGTCCTGATGCGTGCGGGATGCAACACCGGCAGTTGCCATGGTGCCGCCCGAGGTAAGGACGGTTTTATGTTGTCGTTGTTCGGATACGATCCGCAAGGCGACCACTTCCGAATCACTCGCCAAGCCCCAGGTCGACGGATCAATTTGGCGGTTCCCGAAGAAAGCTTGCTGATCACCAAGTCGATCGGATCCGTTCCGCACACCGGCGGTAAGCGTTTCGAGCTTGACAGCGAGTACGGCCAAACCCTTGTTCGTTGGCATCAAGCCGGCGCACTGAACGACCCGGGTGCCGTGCCAGCGGTTACCAAAGTCGAAATCTTCCCCGAAGGTGCCGTAATGGACGGCGAGTCGGCGACCCAGCGGTTGATCGTCCGCGCTCATTATGCTGACGGGACCGATCGCGACGTTACATCGCTAGCGGCATTCCTGACCAACAATGACAACTCTGCACCGATCTCAACCGACGGCTTGGTAACTGCGGCCAATCGTGGCGAAGCGTTCATCATGGCTCGGTTCGATACGCACACGGTTGGATCTCACTTCATCGTGTTGCCCAAGGGGCTGGAGTTCCAATGGAAGGATATTCCTGAGAACAATTATGTTGATACGCACTTGCATGAGAAGTTCCGTAAGCTGCGGATCATTCCATCGGATGTTTGCAGCGACGAGGAGTTCCTGCGACGCGTTTCTTTGGATATCGCCGGCGTGTTGCCGACGCCTGAAGAATACCAACAATTTGTAACAAGCTCTGATCCTGAGAAACGCGCTAAGCTGGTCGACGAATTGCTCGATCGTAAAGAGTTTGTCGAATTGTGGGTGATGAAGTGGGCGGAACTGTTGATGATCCGCACCACACAACAGATCGCTTACAAGCCGATGTTGCGCTATTACAACTGGTTGCAAGAACGATTGGCCAACAATGTGCCGATCAACCAAATGGTGCAAGAGTTGTTGGGGGCCAGCGGTGGAACATTCAGTAACGCGGCGACAAATTACTACCAAATGGAAACCGACCCTTTGAAGGTTTCCGAAAATGTCGCACAAGTGTTTATGGGGATGCGAATCCAGTGTGCCCAGTGCCATAACCATCCGTTCGACCGCTGGACGATGGACGATTACTTCAGCTTCTCGGCATTCTTCTCGCAAATCGGACGAAAGACCGCTGAGGATCCCCGAGAAACGATCATTTTCAACAGCCGTTCAGGCGAAGTGAAGCACACGGTTGACGGTCGCAACATGGCTCCGAAGTTCTTGGGTGGCGATGTGCCCGACGTCGCTGGTAAGGATCGCCGCGTGGTGATGGCCGAGTGGTTAACTTCGACTGAGAATCCCTACTTCGCGACCAACATCGTCAACATCGTTTGGAATCATTTCTTCGGTAAAGGGATCATCAACGAAGTCGACGATGTGCGAATCAGCAATCCGCCTGTGAACGCCGAATTGCTGGAAGCGCTCGCGGCTAACTTCACCGAATCGGGTTATGACTTCAAACAACTCGTGCGTGATATTTGCAATTCACGCGCCTATCAGTTGTCGACCACAACGAACGAGACCAACGAAAGCGATACACGTAATTTCTCGCACGCATCGCTGCGTCGGATCCGATCAGAAATTTTGCTCGATGCGATCACGCAAGTAACAAACACGAAAAACAAGTTTGAAGGTTTGCCCTTGGGTGCCCGTGCGGTTCAGATCGCTAATGGGAACACCAGCAATTACTTCCTGACGACTTTCGGACGTGCGACTCGCGAAACGGTTTGTGGTTGCGAAGTGAAGGTCGAACCGAACTTGTCCCAGGCGCTTCACCTGTTGAACGGCGAAACGGTTGCGTCCAAGATTGCTGGTGGCAAGTTGATCGAAACGCGATTGGCCGAAGGTGTCGAGCCGATGCGAATCATCGAAGAACTTTATGTTCGCTGTTTAACCCGCAAGCCGACCGAAGCGGAAGCACAAAAGATCGGTGCCGCGATCGATGCCGCCACCGACAAACGCCTCGTCCTTGAAGACACTTTCTGGGCGCTGCTTAATTCACGTGAGTTCGTTTTTAACCACTGATCGATTATGCGTTACTTCATTTTCTCGTTCATCTTCGTCGCCGGTATTGGCCAAGCATTGGCTGAGGAAAAGGCGCCGCCGAAGGTCACTTATGACGACGACGTCAAGCCGATCTTTCAACAAAAGTGTTTCTCTTGTCATAACCCTGATAAGAAAAGCGCCGACTTGGATTTGACGAACTATACGAACTTGATGCAGGGCGGTGCGTCGGGCGCTTCGGTCGAAGCCGGCGACGCATCGGCCAGTTACTTATATGATTTGGTAACGCATAAGTCCGAACCGATCATGCCGCCGGAATCGCCCAAGATTCCTGACGAAATGATCGAAACGATTCGTAAGTGGATCGAAGGCGGCTTGCTGGAAAACAGCGGCAGCACGGCCAAGGCGAGCAAGAAAAAGAAGTTCGACATGGGGCTGTCTGCTCCGTCGACCGAACGTCCTGCTGTCGTTCCGATGCCGGCCAGGATGAGCCTGCAACCGATCGTTTATTCGCCCCATCGAACCGCTGTCGATGCAATCGCGACCAGTCCCTGGGCTCCGCTTGCGGCGCTCAGCAGTCACAAACAGGTGCTGCTTTACAATACGCAAACGCTTGACCTGATCGGTGTATTGCCGTTTCCCGAAGGTGTTCCGCGGGTCTTGAAGTTCAGCCGCAACGGTAACTTGTTGTTGGCCGGCGGTGGAGTCGGTGGTGCCAGTGGCCGTGTGGTCGTTTGGGACATCCAAACTG
>DIUH01000270.1:1353-4754 GCA_002428205.1 Planctomycetaceae bacterium UBA6163 | reverse complement strand
GATGGCCGGTTGCTGCTATCGACTGCCGACAGCCGGTTTAATCGCGGCAGCAGCGACCGCGATGCCGTGATCATCCGCCTGCTGGCCGATGGATCACCCGACTTCGGCTTCGGAAGCCAGACGGTAACGGCGACCTATACGGACAGCCGCAATGTTCGCGTTCGTCCGGTGGGACCAGATTTGATACTGGATCATTTGCCGCAAATGAGCGAGCAGGTTCAGTGGAGCTTTTCGCTTCCGTTCAGCGATCCTGGCGATGACCGGTGGCAGGCAGTCGTGGATTATGGTGACGGCACGGTGATAACGTATTCGGCATCCTCGCTGACCAGTCGCAACGTGCCTCTGCAGCACACTTACGCTCGCGATGGAATCTACTCGTTCTCGATCTCAATCACCGACTTGGATGACAACCTGACCCGTACGGTTTCTCGTTTGGTTCAGGTCGAACCCGAGGCACCTGAAGTCGGTCGTTTGGGCAGCTTTGGCCGACGAAACGTACAAGATTCGGTCAACGAAGGATCTTTATGGACCAGTTCATGGCAGATTCGCGACGGCTTGGATCGCCATCGAATCGAAGTCGATTTCGGTGATGGCAGCCCGCTGATTTATCCTACGGTTTATCCGATTGATCTTTCCTCCGGCTTGACCGGATTCGATCTAGCGCACCGATATCTTCAAGAGGGTAATTATGAGGTTGTCATTCGCGTCTTTGACCTCGATGATTTGATCTGGGCGGCTCCTCAAACCCTCACAGTCAATGTTCGTAATGTCGCGCCAAGCATCGTCGTCGACTCGTCAGGTGATCTGATTGGCGTTTCGACGCCGATCGATCCCGCCACCAATTCGCCACTGCCGCTGGTGGAAGGATCACCGATCACCTTTACGACCGACTTTTTTGACCCAGGAAGTGATCTGGTAACGATCCAGTGGGACCTCGATTATGACGGTGTCCAGTTCCGTCCTCAACAAGTTGGCAATCAAGTCGAGCACCGGTTTGCAAACAATACCAGCACCCGTGCTCAGTTCGCGACGCCGGCCCTCAGGGACGACCAGGAACCATTGGTTGCCCAGGCTGATTCGGCGTTCGGTGAAATGCTGGTATCGGGCGGCAATTTGCACTTGGTATTTGATGACGGGGTACATGGCAACGAATTGTGGCAGATCGATTCCGCTGGCATCGCTCGTCTGGTCCACGTCGATGGTTTCGAACCCGGGGCCGCCGGAGTCGGAGGAATCAATCGCCAGGCCGGTCAAGGCTCGCATCCCCAAGACTTGATCAGTGTCAACGGCCGCCTCTTTTTTACCGCTGACAACGGTTCTGATGGCAGACGCCTGTGGATGTTGACAAGCGATGGTAACGCCACCATGGTGCCTGTCGGAAACGACCCCGTAGTCGATCCGCTGGGGCCCGCGACGCCCAACCATCTCATCGTTTCAAGGAACGAACTTTTCTTGACCGGGGTTAACTCCGAAGGACTTACTCGACTGTATCGCATTGCAGCGACTGTTGACGGTTCGCCATTCGCACTGGAATTACCCACCAACGCGACTACGAGTCTGACTTATCATGAGCCTGCGGAACTGATTTCAACGGAGCACGATCTGTATTTCACCGCTGTCGGATTGGACGCCCAAGGTCAAGATGTCACCGGCATTGAACTTTGGGTAGTCGATTCTTCGGGCGATGCAAGACTGGTCAACTCCGAAGGATCGATCGGAATCCGTAGTGGCGTTCAAGGCTCACAGCCACGGATGCTAACCCAGGCCGGAAGCTCGCTTTACTTCACCGCCGACGATGGGACTCATGGTCGCGAATTGTGGAAGGTCGATGACGCTGGACTGGCAGTTCGCGTCGAAGTGGCCGATGGCGTCACAGTCAATCGTCCATCGACATTGGACGCGGGGTTTGGTGAGTTTACCTACTACCTAGACACACTCTATTTTGTCGCTGACGATGGCAATAGTGGCAGCCAGCTTTGGCGTATCGGTGAAGACGGCGCCGCGCAGTTGGTAACGCGATCCAACGGGGAGACCGACGGAGGCCTGAATCCGTTTGGCGATGCTGCACCGCGCGGCATGACGATCGCCCGTGAAGGCCTCTATTTCACCGCGGAAGACGGCGTCAACGGGCGCGGTTTGTGGCGAGTCGATCACCGGGCCGACATCCAACCGGTCACTGCTCAGCAATCGACGACGCCGATCTTGCTCGATAGCCCTGCAACACCCGCGCGACTGACGACGGTCGCCGGGCAACTGTATTTCGTGGCGACCGATTCGCTCGGTAACGACTTGCTGTGGCAGATCGATTCGGAGGGGCACGCGACAACGGTCAGCCTCGCAGCGGAGTTTGTTGATCAATTCTCGGAACCCCCTACGATTGACCCTGCATCGCACTTATTCGACTCGGGCAACTCTTTAGCATTCGCGACCAGCGCTAACGAATCGACTTACAAGCTGTGGCAGGTAAACCGTGATGGAACGATCGAACCGATTCGATCCGTCGATGCCGGCGGCCAAAACGCATCGCCGTGGACAGGGTCCCAACGTCCCGATCTCCGATTGACGATTGGCGAAGCGCTCTACTTCACCGCACCGCTGAACGACGGCGGTTCAACCAGCGAGCGTCTAACATTGTGGCGAATGAATCAACCCGAATCTTTCCGCGTTGCCGTTCGCGCCTTCGACGGAAAGGCATATTCGGAGGTGTCATTCGTTAACGTCCAGCTTCAGAATGCCAACCCCGTCATTGACTGGACGACCGCCAGCAGGTCAGTGCAAGAAGGCCAATCCTTTGCGTTCTTCGGCCCAGACCTGGCCAGCGATGTGGCCGGCGATCGATTGTCTTTCCAGTGGACGGTCACGACTTCCGACGGGCTTGTCTTAGCCGAACACACCGGCGACTCTTTTGACTTCACTCCACCGTTGGTCGGCAACTACAACCTAACGCTGCTGGCTTATGACAATGACGCGGATGGCCGAACGCACAGCGGAATCGACCCGACGCGGCGCCGCGGCGAAGCATTGTCGACCATCGAGTTGTCCGCCACGAATGTACCACCCACTTTCAATTTAGTTCGCGTATCTGCGGATGACCCTTCGACAGTCATTCCAGGGCGACAGGTCGATCAAGGCACTTCTGTCCAGTTTGCGGCGATCGAGATCGCCGATCCCGGCATATCCGATCCCGGCGACTTGCAATACCACTGGAGCGTCGTTGGTCTAACGCATGACTTCACTCTGAGGTTCGATTCGACAGAAGATCGCACAGTCGATTTCACGCTGCTAAGACCAGGCAGATATAAGGTTTCCTTGACCGTCGACGACACCATGCCAGGCGGGGCCGTTACCGCACATACCGACTTGACGGTGCAAAACGTAGCCCCGCAAGACTTCGTGGTGAC
>DIUH01000270.1:0-1294 GCA_002428205.1 Planctomycetaceae bacterium UBA6163 | reverse complement strand
GACGGACGTTTCGAGTTTGAATATCTGTTCCCAGGTCCGGGGACCTATGCGGTCCAGTTCCAGGTGCGAGATCGCGATGGTGGCATTTCGACACAAGATCTTTCTGTGACGCTCGGTGATGCCGACCTACAGGCGCCGCTGGTGACGCTTGATGATGATCCGCTGTCGGATTCAACGTGGTTCGTCAATTTGACTAACGAAGGTAGCCTTTTTGTCATCGATACAACCACGCCCGGAACAAACCGTCCGCCAATGTCAGGGACGATTGCCGACAATCTTGACAGCGATCCGGCGGTTGAGGTGTTGGTTGGCGATCGTTTGCTGTTGGCGCGTAATCTTGGCGATGGGACGTGGGAATTGCCAGCGGCTTACTTCGACGACCAACCGCTCGCCTCAGGGATCTACGACCTTCGCGTCTTCGCACGCGACGCGGCGGGCAACGTAGGCCGTACCGATCGTTACAGCCTAGCGGTTGTCGTGCATCAACCGACAGGCATCGTTCTGGATGCCGAAACGGTTTACGAAGACGACCAAGTCCAAGCGACCGATCGGCTGTTCGGAACCTTGGCGACAGAAGACTTAGATATATTTGATCAATTTAGCTATGAGTTCGTCGATGGAACCGGGTCGCAGGATAACGATCGCTTCCGCATCGTGAATGATCAATTATTCTTAGCAGCAGGAGAATTACTTGATTATGAGACGCAGGCGGAGTACCACGTGCGGGTGCGGTCGACCGATCTGGCAGGTAATCTTATTGATCAAACGTTGACCCTGAGGGTTTCTGACGTCGATGATTCGGTCTCCATCGCCAGCGACAAATCAAGCGTGGTCGGTGATGTAATGACCGAGGTGACCAACACCGGTAGGTGGTCGGGTAGCGAGCCCGATTCCGTGATTTTGACCGCTTCGATCGGGGAAGTGTCGAAGCATGTCGACGGCACTTGGACGTGGGTCTACACGCCAACCACAGCAAAGCTTTCTAGGATCGTAACGATCACCGCCACCGCCGGTGGCAATCAGCGATCGATCGAGTTCACCCTAAACGCGCATTCCATCGTAGCTGGTCGGGCGATCTTCTATAACGAGGCGACTGGGGCGAACCTCAGCAGTACCGGCAGCGCCCAATCGGCAGTCGATACCAGCAAAAGCGTTTTGAGAACGCCCGGTCAACAGTCTACGTTTGCGAACTACTCAAACTATTCCCGCGGGCTCAATGGTTTAGTCGTCGATATTGCAGGGCTGACGGCAGACGCAACCGCCCAAGACGTTCTCAATAACTTGCAGTTTTCCC
>DIUH01000139.1:5314-8548 GCA_002428205.1 Planctomycetaceae bacterium UBA6163 | reverse complement strand
GCGTCGAGCCAGGGTTACGGCGGTTGCGTGGGAAACGCGGTAAATGGCCAAATCAAAAATGCCAACGGACTGGTAGCGCTGTTGCCATACATCGAGCAACAAAATCTTTATGAACAGTTTAACCACAACGAAGCTTACTCGATAAACCCCGGTGCTCCACAGCGTGCTACGGGCACCGTGGTAGGTAACCCAGCGACCAATGGAAATGCCGCTCTTGCGTCGACGATTGTCGAAACGTTTTTATGCCCTTCAGACAATAACCCGGCGATCGGGCGATTATCTGGCATACACTACGGCCCAGCTCCAGGTTTTGTGGGTGCTGCAACGAACTATGATTTCATTGTTCACGCTGGCACCGAGTTCGGGGTTTGCAATGGTTACGTGACGATGAACAGCTCGATTAAACGAATGTTCGGAGCTGAGGTGAATACCCGCATGGCAGACGTGATCGATGGTTTGTCGAACACGTTTATGATGGGAGAGACAACGAAGTTTCATGTTAACGGCGCCGCGTTCGCATGGTCTTACCGCGGTTGGGTGATGACAGGGATTGACCCGCATCACTCCGCTGTCAACGGTGGTATTAATGTTTGGCATCAACCATGGATTCACCCAACTTGGCAAAGCCCTCCGTTCGTTCCTGTGCGAGGACGCGCCCGAAGTTGGTGGGTGCCGTCGGCGAGTCTTCATCCGGGCGGATGTCATTTCGTGATGGGCGATGCGTCGGTACAGTTCGTATCACAATCAATTGAAATGTTGATGCTGGATAGATTGAGCGCGATGGGCGATGGTCAAGTCGCGGCGCTGCCAAACTGATAGGTACGCAGCGTACCAGGTGTTTTGTATATCAAAGTTCGACTATCAATTTGGAGTTCCCTGATCGTGGTTAAGTTTTCAAATCACGGGCTTTATTTAGCCGCCGTAGTGCTTTGTCCCGTGTTCTTGGGTTGTGGTGATTCGGGACTGACGCTCGTACCATTGACCGGAAAGATTACCCTCGATGGCGAACCGCTGCCGTTCAAAAGTTTGATGCTGGTCCCAATCGAGGGAACCGCCGGACATGGAGCCGGTGGATATTCGGACGGCCAGGGCAACTTCAAATTGCGAGCGATCGTGCCTGGGGCGATCAAGGATTTTCCTGGGTGTCCGCCGGGGAAGTATCAAGTGATCGTTAGTGAACCCCAAGTGCCGCTGAGCGATGCGGATTTTTCCGACCCGGCAAGCCAGATGGCAGCTGTGACGGACGAACCGGCCCCAGCGATCATGCTGAGCGACATGGCCCCCAAAAAACCGGTCAAGGGTAATATCCCAGCGATGTATACCTCCAGTCAAACTTCACCACTGGTGATCGAGGTGATTGAAGGGGCAGAAGTCGCTAATGTCGAATTAGCGTCGAAGTGAGATTGGCGGTCGGACGACAGCATTCAGTCAGTAGGAGGTCATGGAAAGGCTTTTCAGCGACTTGGAAGATTGTGTGGATTGTATCGGTTAAATACTGAAGCCGTTGGCAGTCGGTTGCCGATAGCACCCGCATCAAGGCGATGATCATTTCACCCCCTATCGCCTGCGACTTCGGTGACTCGCGATGAATCGACGACCGCACTCGCGAGTGCTTCTGCTGACGCCGTTTATTTTTGCGATCGGCTTCTTTGATTTCGCTTCCCGAGCGGTTTCGCAAGAAGTCACTCTGGCCGAACCGACGATCATTGCTACTGACCCGCTGATCGATGCAGAGACCGCGGCGGCGATTGCGGAATCGCCCAGCCAGTGGATTGAACCGACTCGTTTAAGTGCCGGCTACGATCGAGGGTTCTTCATCGATTCGGCTGACAACGAAGATTTTCGATTAAAGGTCAATCTGCAGAANNCAGTTCCGATACTTCGGGTTTGGGCGGACAGAGAACGAGTGGATCGACGCGACAGGGGCGACCAACCGCACCGCAAATCGTAACGACTTTGAGATCAATCGTGGACGTTTGATATTCTCCGGCCATGCGATCGATCCTGACCTGAATTATTACGTCAACCTCGACTACGCTTCACTGGGTGATGATCGTGTCACGGTCCTGCTGGCCTGGCTGAGTTATCGTTTCAACGATGGATTTGAGCTTTATTACGGCAAAGGAAAAGTGCCCGGATCACGCGAATGGTTGCTGTCGGCGATGTACACGATGTCACCCGATCGCTCGATGGCGACCACGTTCTTTCGTCCTAGTATCACGACCGGTATGTGGGCCAAGGGCCAGCCGCTCGATCGGCTCTATTACCAAGCGATGGTCGGCAACGGATTTAATACTACGTCGGCCGGATTTCGCGACTTGGATACCAACTTTGTCTACTCGGCAAACACTTGGTGGGAGCCGCTGGGTGATTTCGGTTCACTCTATTCTGATCTCGATTTTCGCGAGCAACTGGCGGTGCGAACCGGTGCCAGCTTGACCGCATCGCGTCAGTCGGCGACGCAGTTCGATTCGCAAGCGCCCGAAGAGACATTCATCCGGTTGTCTGACGGTACCGATTTGACAACCATCGGGGCTCTCGCACCGGGCGTGCAGGTCACCGATTATTCGCTCTATTTGGCGACAATTGATGGCGCGACGAAGTATCGCGGCATCAGCCTCAGCGGTGAATACTTCCTTCGCTGGTTGACCGATATCAGCGGCGATGGTCCGATCGCTGGCGACCGACGCGACCTGTTTGANNGTTTTTGGACCATTCGGAAACGGTTCGGAATACGCTGGCGGATTCAACGTCTTTTTTCGCGGAACCGAGAACTGGCGATTCACGTTCGACGTGACGCGAGTGATCGATTCACCGGCGGCCCAGATTCGCACGGGATACGAGGCGGGCGCGACAGGCTACTTGGTTCGCGGTCAATTGCAGACGATGTTTTGATGCCAGTCTGATGGCAGTGAGCAAATTGTCTTCAGCCATACACGCGGCCTTCGCGACGGTATCGCGGATGTTTGGCGATCACTTGATGGTCGTCCTGCATGGTGACTTGAAACACGCCGACGGCGGCCAGCAGACTGTCCAGCGCGTCGCCGCCGGGATTGGCCAGCATCACTTTTCGCTGGGCCGCAGTAACTTCGACGATTTTTTCAACAGTGGCCAGGATCGTTTTGCGGACCGCGATTTTCTCGGCGGTCAACGGCTTAACACCCGCTTGTTTGTACATCCGGTGTGGCAATCCGAGTCGTTTGAGTGTCGACGACGGGCACGCTTCGACCACGA
>DIUH01000139.1:4056-5241 GCA_002428205.1 Planctomycetaceae bacterium UBA6163 | reverse complement strand
GCGTCGCCATCAAACCGACCGATCGTCTGAAGCTGCTTTGCCCATGTGCCCAGCTTCAGTTCGATCGGCAATCCGAATGGGAAGTCGAACCCCCACAGCGAGGACTGTGATTGCTCGACTTGCTGGACAAGGTAGGCGTTGACGTCGTCGCGATCGTCGCTGGGTGCCAGCTTGCCCAGTGGCGACAATTGGACGAGTTTCAGTCGTCCGCGATCGGGCAGGACTTCGGTGCGAGATATCCAGGCGTTCAGGCCGCTGAGCCTCGCGCCGCTGAAATCGATTCCGACAACTTGATCAAAGCGAGGCAGTTGGATCGGCATCGGTGTTGTGTTAAAGCTGGTTTTGGCGGTGAAGAACATTCGCTCAAACCGTAGTCTGGCGGCAACCAAGTTGACCGTTTTTCATTCACCAGTGACAATGCCCGCTCAGCACGATTCATCGCTCCTGCACCCACACTCTCGCAAAGCATTCTCCCATGAGTACCGCCTCGGCCTCCCAGCATGCGACAGCCTCGGTTCCCGACAATCGTGGTCGATTCGGTGATTACGGCGGTCGATTCGTTCCCGAAACGCTGACGCGAGCCCTCGATCAATTGGCCGAAGAATACGACAAGGCGAGGCGCGATCCCGAGTTTCAACGGGAACTAAACGGATTGCTGAAGACGTTCGTCGGACGCCCCAGCCCGTTGTATCACGCCAAACGGCTCAGCGACTCAGTCGGCGGGGCCCAGATTTGGCTCAAGCGAGAAGACTTGAACCACACCGGTGCTCACAAGATTAACAACACGATCGGCCAGACGTTGTTGACGCTGCGAATGGGCAAAACGCGAGTGATCGCAGAAACCGGTGCGGGCCAACACGGCGTCGCGACAGCCACCGCGTGCGCACACTTTGGGTTGCCGTGTACGGTTTACATGGGTTCCGAGGACATTCGTCGTCAGAAGCCGAACGTGTTCAGCATGCGACTGCTCGGGGCAACCATCAGCCCCGTGGAAAGCGGTTCGCGGACGCTGCGTGACGCGGTCAACGAGGCGATGCGAGACTGGATGTCGTCGGTGGAAGACACGCATTACATCATCGGCAGCGTGATCGGGCCGCATCCGTTTCCGATGATGGTGCGAGACTTCCAGTCGGTGATCGGACGCGAAACGCGGATGCAGTGCGTCGATTCGTTCGGCAGGTTGCC
>DIUH01000139.1:0-3891 GCA_002428205.1 Planctomycetaceae bacterium UBA6163 | reverse complement strand
GGTCCCGAACACAGTTATTGGAAAGACACCGAGCGGGTCGATTACATCGAGTGCCAAGATGACGCTGCCTTGGCGGCGTTTGACCGCTTGGCCCGCAGCGAAGGGATTTTGGCGGCTTTGGAAACGTCGCATGCGGTTGCCAAAGCGATCGACATCGCCGCTGGTATGTCACCGAAGCAACATTTGGTAATCTGCCTGTCCGGTCGCGGCGACAAAGACGCGATGGAACTGGCAAGGCTTCGTGGGCAATCTTGGGAGTAAACGCGTGACGGCATCCATCGGACTAACTTGGCTGGGCCACGGATCTTGGTTGATTGAACCGACCGGTTATGAGAATGAATCGGCCGATGCGCCGGTTCGAATTGTGCTGGACCCATTTTTGACCGACAACCCGAGTGCCAAAGTCAAACCGGATCAACTCGGGCCGATCTCACATATCCTTGTCTCACACGCCCACTTCGATCACATCGGCGATGTCGCTGCGATCGCTGGTGCGAACGATGCCACGTTGATCGCGAACTTTGAAGTCGCGCAGTGGTTCCAACAGAATCATGGCATCAATAAGAATGTGATGATGAATACCGGGGGCAAGACTGCACTTCCCTGTGGCGATTTATTGATGACGCCGGCGTTGCACAGCAGCAGTTTTCCCGACGGCACCTACGGCGGCAATCCCGTGGGTTTTTTGTTGCGATGCGGTGGCAAGCGAGTTTATTTCGCTTGTGACACAGCCTACTTCAGCGACATGGCGCACTACGCACATCGAGTCGATTTAGCGGTGCTGCCGATCGGTGATCTATTCACGATGGGGATCGAAGAATCGCTCTCTGCGATCAAAGTGATCGAACCACGACGAGTCGCTGCGGCGCACTATGGAACATGGCCACCGATCGCCCAAGACGTCAATCACTGGGCGCATCGCGTAAAGAATGAAACCAACGCCGACCCAGTGGTACTCAGTGTAGGCGATAGATGGCAGGTATAAGTGGGAGTGGCTTCGAGCCTTCATCTCCCCCCACATTTTTTTGACCCCCACGAGCTCGTCTCGTGGGTGAATCAGGTTCGCAAGCTAGACACCGACGCCCTCCCAGTTCCGCCGCCTTTAACTTGTGCTCGCCGCTTGAAGCGGCGAGCACAAGTTAAAGGCGGAAGGTTGCGAGAATTGCGGCTTGCGTCTAGCTCGTCAACCTGAGCTTCCTGCCAGACAAGCTGGCAGGGGAGCAACATATGGTGACTCGTAAGGATAGGCTTCCTAGCCTGTCAAATCAAATAAACTTCCCGGCTCACCGCTTCGTCCCCGCCGCAGGCCGATTCGCCATTTGGCCACCTAAATTGCCTCGCGAAACGAAAACCTTGGGATCATCAACGATAAACGTGGTGCTCCATTGTTTCCCGTTGTCCGCACTGCAAACATTATAAAAGAATGTACGCATGCGTTCGGCGCGATAGCTATAAGGAAATTGGCTGGTGATATAAGCATCTTCAGTCAGATCATCGACGCCCGGAGCGGCATAGTAATGCACCATTCCGTCGGGCGTGACCGACATCCCGAGAGTCCACCAACCGGTTTGAGTGATTTGCGGGCCACGGAAATCGCCACCCTTGGAATTGCTGCGGATTCTCAGATAGGCGTAATCGTGATCCTTCTTGGTCTGAGCCTTTGATTCGAACTCGACGAACATTCCTGGCCAATAGATTTCGTTACCCTTTTCCCGACGCTTGATCCCCGTGCGACCGACTTCCTGTTCGATCATCGCGGTCGTTTCCAGAGCGAGTCGGAAACCGAAATGAGGACCGCTGCGTGGTTCCCACTCGGCGACCGGTGGCAGGTAAACGCGAGTGGTGACGCTGGGGACTTCCGAAACGGAAATCGTTCGCCTGAGTCGGTACTGGACGTTACAAATGAAGTCGTCCTGATGCATTTTGCCTTCGGGGCGACCGGGGATCCCGGTATCGCGGCTCTTCAGCATCAGTGCACCTTCGCTGCCGGGCAGACCGCCGGCGGGCGTCGGGACGCGTTTGACAACGTCAGGGTGACCGCGTTTAACCCCCTCGTACCAACGACCGTTGGACGACTTGCCCAGCGGTGCTCGCTGGTTGTCGTCGATGTCTTCGCTGCTTTTCGGGTTATTGGGAATGTATGTCCACGTCGGATCTTCGAAATCGTCGGCGACCCCGACGATTTCGGTCCCGCTGCCGGGCAGAACGGGGCGTTGAGCCTCACTGGACGATGTCGTGCTGATAACAATGGCGGCGGCGAAGGCCAGTCGAATGGCGATCGCATTGGTCCAGGAAAATGGTAAAACCATGGCTCCCCCTCTCAAGTATCCGGTTCCGACGCGTTTGTCGGTAGAATCGACTTATTCGGATTGATCGACACCATCGGAAGGACATCTTGAGTACGATTAGAAAAATCGGCCGTTCCCCACTTATCCGCCCCGCCTTTCAACGACATGGCGATTCCTGCCGCCGGTCTTCTCACTATTCAAGCCATTCATGACGCGACTGTTTTTTCAAGGAGAGTTATCGCTGGCGGTCGCTGTCGCGGTGTCCGCGTCAATCGCATTGGTCGTCGCCTGGTATTACCGCCGCGAAACTCGCGACTTGCCGCCACCGCATTCATGGTTGCTGCCCATTTTGCGTGCCGGTGCGATTTTTCTGGCGCTGATGATGTTGGCTGAACCGGTCGTCCAGCAGAAACGAGAAATCGGCACGATCGGCCGCGTCGATGTGTTTGTCGATGCCAGCGGCAGCATGCTGGCGACCGATCCGATTGCCACCGTTGCCGCGGATTTACCCGACCAGCCGCAAACGCCAGAACCGGCGATCACAGAATCAAACGAATCCGCAGTTGCCGTTGCCGAGGCGACAACCCAGCGCGCGGCCGAAACGCGGTTGCAGCGGGCTTCGGCGCTGCTGCTTGGTCAATCCGGGCAAACCGGTTGGCTGCGATCGGTCCAGGAAACACACCACATCTTTCTGCATCTGCTGGTCGACGACGACGCAAAACTGATTTGGGACTCGAGATCCGACCAGCCGCTCCCGAGCTCGTTGCGGTTGGAACCGACGGTCGAGGCGCGTGATGCCAGCGATAACGAAGCTGTCGGTAAAGACCAAGATCCCCAACGGACACCGCAAACGATCGGAACACGCACCAATCTGAGCGATCCGGTTGCCGATCGGGTGTTGAGCACGGAGCAGGCTGTGGCGGCCGCAGAAACCGATGATTCGCCGCCGTCGTCCCCAACTGGCTCTCCTGCGGATTCAATTGCCGGTCGATCGCGTCGCGCGGTGCTGTTGTTGACCGATGGCCAACACAATTCTGGCCAATCGCCGCAAGCGGTGGCCCAGCGGCTGGGCGATTCTTCGGTACCGGTCTTTGCGATCGGTTTGGGCAGCCAGATCGAACCGCGCGATGTCGCAGTCTTGGGGATCAACGTGCCGCCGATTGTTGCCGCCAACGGTCGTGCCAGCGGTGAAGTGACGATTAAGGATTTGGCCGGNNAATCGGCCGATCCGCCGCGTGCCGTTCGATTTCGCAATTCAGCCGCTGGCCGACAAAGTGAAAACGCTCGATTCGGGCCCGGTCGAGCGGACGCGTTTGACCTTGCCGCTGACCGTCGCGATCGATCCGATCGATGGCCAATACGACTCGTCAAACAATCGGCTCGACTTCCGCATCGCCGCAAACTTGCGCAAACGTCGCCTGTTGATCGTCGATTCGCGCAGCCGCTGGGAAACTCGCTACATCCGCAACCTGTTCGATCGCGACCCGACGTGGCAGGTCGATTCCGTTTTCGCGTGGCCCACGATCAGTGGTGGCCAGATTCGACGAAACTTGACCGAAGGGACGTTTCCGGCGGACGCCCAGACGATGGCCAGCTATGACGC
>DIUH01000321.1:1103-7542 GCA_002428205.1 Planctomycetaceae bacterium UBA6163 | reverse complement strand
CCAGCGGTAAACTCGTGATCGAACGTAGCGGTATGGCTGCCGCCGTCGTCAGCGTGCTTGAACGATTCGCTGTGCAGCGGTTTGCCCCCGGCATCATAAATAACGATCGACTGCGGGCCGCGTTCTTTGCTGGCCGCCGAACCCGACACACGCACTCGATAGACGCCGGGCAATTCGATTTCGAACTCGACCCAAGCGAACGACTCTTTCGGAAATAGCCGCCCATAGAACGATTCTGTCTCGCCATCGCCGGTGATCGCGATCCGTTCGCCGCTCATTTCAAGCGTTTCTTTTTTCAGCGAAGCGGGATCGAGCAGAACCGTCGTGGCAACTTTTTCCGCAGCATCGAGATACTTTTCAAACAACATCGGCGGCATCGCCAGCACATCGGCGTTGTTGTCGAAACCGCCGCCAACTTCATCGGACGGAAAATCGCTGCTCAAGTCGATCGACATGCCGAACAGGTCGCGAATCGTGTTGTTGTATTCGACGCGATTGAGTCGTCGTGCGGTGACTCGGCCCGACTTGGGCCGCAAGTCGCAAGTAACGTTGTAAACCGCCGTATCGATCGCATCGCCCATCGTGCGGCGTTCTTCATCGGTCGGCAGTTCGGCATCCTCCGGCGGCATCGCACCGAAACGAATCATCTGCAGCACGCGGGTCCAAACTTCGGGGTTCGATTCGGCGTGTTTCAGCGACTCCAGCGGCGACAAATCGATTTCGGCTTCTTGATAATCGGCGTTATGGCACTCGATGCAAAACCGCTGCACCATTTTCCAGCCGCCGGCCTGCCACTCGATTTCCCGCTGCTGGGCGACCAAATCGACTGTCGCCTTCTCTGCAACCTGTTTGTCTGCGACTTCCTGCTCTGCGACCGTTTCCTGGGCTAACGAAACACCGGTGGCCAACGAAACCACCACAGCCAGGGTGATCGCCGCGATGCAGTGGTTGCAAGCGGTGACGAGCGTCAATCGACGACTGTTACGCAGCATAAAGAAAAACGGAGGAAATCAGGATACTCGGCAACGGAAACTAGGTTTCCGGTCGAGCTTGAAGGCGGTGGGGCAGTTAAGTCAGGTGGGATAGTAAGGCGGTAACGCGTTGAAACTGGCGACGCGCTTCACAGTTATTGTAGAGGCAAGCGACAGCCGGTTCAACCGAAGCCGATCGAGTTGGCCAACACATTGGCCCGAAGATTCGCTGTTCGGGTGGAATCAACCAACAAATCGGCGTGACGATTACAAGTGTCACTTTTAACCCCATCGGCGTCAGATTGGACCGCTAGCCAGATTTTTTTTCTGCAGCTTGCAAGTGTTTCTCCACCGAAGCCAAAAACAGACGGCACAATTCAGTGCAATAGAGGCATTTCCCCTGTATGCATGAACGCCGGCGTGCGCCATACTTTACGTAGCAGGCAACGGATGCCAATCCGGTGCCTCGTGGTCGCAACGGCCCCGCCAAACCACCAAGTAACGGAGTGATATCGAATGATCCAGCAATGCGAACCGGACAACTTCTGCACCGAAGAAGCTTGCACGAAGGCGACCGCGGCTCTCGCGTCAAGTTCGATCCGTGATCTGAGAGGACTGAATGTCCGCAGCGACCGCGGTGCCTTGCAGGTATCTGGACGCGTCGCCAGTTTCTATCACAAACAAGTTGCGCTCGAGACAGTCCGCAGTGTGGCTGGCGATGTGAAGATCGACAACATCGTCGACGTGAACTGAAGTTCGCAGCACGACCTAGAGACGGCGGTTCGTAGTCCCGCCTTTAGGCGGCCGTTGCCGCTAGAAATCCAGCCGGCGAAAGACGGAACTACAAACCTTCACCTTCTCCTCACACCGCGTTCGCTGACACCGCACGCGGCTTCTATTAGACTGTGCGTTTTACCTACCACGCACTAACCAGCCTACTTCGCCTGCCCTATGCACCTGCCGCCACCGCGTCAGCGTTTTCTAAAAACGCTACCTTTCGTCAAAATTTTCCTCGCATCCGTTTGCGCCTTTGGCCAAACCCGCGATATCGTCGCGCAAGACACCGCAACCAAACCAGCGGTCGAAATCGTCGCAACCAACGACCCGATCAGCGACCTACAAACCAACGCGATCAACACCGGCCGCGCCGACTGGGGCCACTGGGGATCCAATCCCAACACCTACGCATCGTGGAACAACCACAGCAATCGCTTGATTCCGGTCTACACCTTCGGAATCACACTGGATGAGATCCGTCGCGCCGGCAGCGCCTATGCTGACCCAGCAAGACTGGAGGAACTCTACGGCCTGGTCCCCGAAGACACGGTCAACCCAGACGCCCAGTACTTCGACCAAACCGATCTTTTTGGCTTGCAATGGCAAGCGATCAAAGCGGGTAAAAAGCGTGTCATCCTGGTTGTGTTCGACGGCATGGATTGGCAAACCACTTATGCCGCATCCTTATATAAGACCGGAAAAGTATCTTATACCGAGGGACGCGGCAACGGCTTAGTCTTACAAGATTATCGCGGCACCGAAACCGATTTCGGATTCTGCGTCACATCGCCCCTGTTGGGCAACGTCAAACTCGATGTCGACTCACAAACGCTAGCCGATGCCGCGCAGCCCGCAACCGGCGGCTATGACGCGAAACGTGGCGGAGCAACACCGTGGGATCCGGCACCATCGCGCGATTACTTAATGGGATTGGATCGGTCGAGACCGCATACCGTTACCGATTCCGCATCATCCGCTACATCGATGACCGCTGGCATCAAAACCTATAACGCGGCGATCAATATCGATGGCAATGGCAACCGTGTCGAAACGATCGCTCATCGATTACAGCGAGACAAAGCGATGGCAATCGGCGTGGTTTCCAGTGTGCCGATCAGCCACGCGACACCCGCGGCGGCATATTCTCATAACGTCACGCGAAACGATTACCAAGATTTAACTCGCGACCTGATCGGCCTGCCATCGGTTTCGCATCGCACCGATCCAATGCCCGGTGTCGACGTGCTGATCGGTGGCGGATGGGGCGAGACCAAGGCGAAAGACGACAGTCAAGGGGCGAACTTTATTCCTGGCGGCACGTTTTATGACCCGGCCGATCTTGACAAAGCCTCTGTCAAAAATGGCGGGCGTTATGTCGTGACCCAGCGGACCGCCGGGCGTTCGGGCAGCGAATTGCTGGCTGCGGCGAAAGACCAGGCGATCGAATCCAAGTCGCGACTGCTGGCCGTGTTCGGTGCCGAAGGGGGCAGCTTGCCGTTCGCCAGCGCCGACGGCGACTTCAAACCGGCAATCAGCCCCAAGGGAAGCATCGAGTATTCGCAAGCCGATATCGATGAAAACCCGACTCTTGCGGAAATGGCCGTCGCCGCGCTGGACGTTTTGGAAACCAACCCCAACGGATTCTGGCTGATGGTCGAAGCGGGCGATGTCGACTGGGCCAACCACGCCAACAACCTAGACGGCTCGATCGGTTCGGTGCTCAGCGGCGATGCGGCTGTGGCGGCGATATTCAAATGGATCGAACAGCAACAAGCCTGGGACGATACGGCCGTGATCGTGACGGCCGACCACGGACACTACCTCGTATTGACCGATCCGGCCACAATCGCAGCCGCCGGAGCTCGCGCCAAACAGATCGCTGGGGAACTTGAAAACCAGCCGCCAGAAGCTGATGTGTCGCAAAAATCGGCAACCCAATAACGACGGGAGCTAGCGTTAAAGCGTGCTTCTGGATACTCTAGTCCGCCGGTCACGATTTTGCCGATCCCCGCAAGAAGCGTTCTGTGGCAAGTGTCCCGAGCCGATTGATTGGTCGGCGAAGGTGATTACCCTGCGGGCTGAATCGTCCGTTATGGTCACTTATGAGTTTCCCACCGATGTCGCCCGAATCCTCGCCACCGCACGACCAGCTATCGGACGACGGGCCGGATTGTGACGAACACGCCGATTCGCTCGCCCAACGGAATTCGTCCCAGCGTTCCGAAGCAATGCGACTGGCGCAAGAAAACGCGAAAGCGGACGATTTGCACCACGACAGCGTGATGACTGCGTCGATTTCGGATTGCGAAGAACCGATCGAGGAAAAGCTGGGTCGGTGCCAGCAGATTGTCGAGTATCAGTTCAAGGATCTGACGCTGTTGCAGGCCGCGCTAACCCACGCCTCGGGAGCCACACATCGCCTGGCGAACAACGAACGGCTGGAGTTTCTGGGCGACAGCATCCTTGGTCTGGTTGTATGCGAATGGCTGTACCAGGAATATCCTGAATACAGCGAAGGCGACCTGACAAAAATCAAATCTTCGGTGGTCAGCCGCCGGTCATGCGGCAAAATCGCCTGCGAGTTGCGTTTGGATGAATGCCTGATCGTCGGCAAGGGAATCAATCGCGGACGCAGTTTCCCCCGATCGTTGGTCAGCGACGTGTTCGAAGCGGTCGTCGCGGCAATCTATATCGACGGCGGATTCGATACCGTTCGCGATCGATTGCGAAAATGGCTGGCGGCGGAAGTGCGAATGGCGGTCGAAGGACGCGGCAGCGGCAATTTCAAGTCGTTGCTGCAACAATACGCCCAACGCGAACGAGCCAGCACGCCGTTTTATCGCTTGGTGACCGAATCGGGGCCCGACCACCGCAAACGTTTCCGCGTCTCCGCAGTCATCGCTGGCGAAGAGTTCCAACCGGCTTGGGGCAACAACAAGAAAGACGCTGAACAGCACGCCGCCGCAAACGCGCTGGCCATCTTGCATAAAGAACCACCACCGTTCGAGTGATCGCTGGCCCGATTCGACTACTGCACCTGCGACAACCGCCCCAGCAACTCCCGAATATTCCTCGGATTCTGCCCAAGATCGCCTCGCCCCAACCGCGATTGGCTGCGCACCTGCACGACAGTAGCGCCTTCTGAATCGCCCGGCATCAACGTGACCCAAATGTCGTCCTTAAACCGCATGATCGTCGTCGTTCGCACGAGATGAACTTTCAACGCACCGCCGTCGACAACGCTGCTATCTTCACCGCCGTCAGCCACCCGCCAGTTCGACATCGAATCGACCACTCGCAACAAGTCAGCCTTCACCAGTTCAGGCGACTTGGCGACTCGCAGTGGCTTCAGCGTCTGCGATGCCTCGTCAGTCCAAGCGGTATTGGTCGTTAAATCGCGACTCCAGTCATCGACGTGACTGAAAATAAAGATCGTCACGATTGCTACGCCAGCCAATACCCACAGCATCGATTTCGCCTTACGCTTATGTGATGTCAAAACCCACCCCCTCTCTGTTCGAAAAAGCCGAAGCCGAAGCCAAGGCGAGCGTCCAACCGCTGGCCGCACGGATGCGTCCGCGGCGATTGTCCGAATACGTCGGCCAACAACATCTGCTCGGCCCCGGACAATTACTTTCTCGCATGATAGCCGCCGGGCGACTAGGCTCCGTCGTTTTGCATGGGCCACCGGGTTCTGGCAAGACGACACTCGCCCGATTGCTGGCCGTCGAAACCCGCAGCGAAATGCGCAGCCTCAGCGCCGTCACGTCCGGCGTCAAGGACATCCGCGAAGCGATTTCCTGGGCCGAAGACCTGGTGGCCAGTGGCCAACCATCACCGCTGCTGTTCGTCGACGAAATCCATCGCTTCAATCGGTCCCAGCAGGATGCGCTGCTGCCCGATGTCGAGGCGGGAACGTTGTCTTTGGTGGGGGCGACCACCAGCAACCCGTACTTCGCGATCAACGGCGCACTGCTGTCGCGCAGCCAATTGTTCGCACTGCGTCCTCTGGCGGTTGAAGATATCGCCGCCTTGATCCGGCGCGCGATTGCCGACCGCGAGCGGGGCCTCGGCCACTTGCCGATCGATGCCGACGATGATGCGATCGATTTCCTAGCCAAAGCTTGCGAAGGCGACGCACGGCGCGCCCTGTCGGCCCTCGAGATCGCGGCGATGAGCGGCAAGAGTCAAACGAAGGATTCAACATCCAAACGGATTCATATCAATCTCGACGCGGCACGCCAATCGTATGGCGACCAACAGATCGGTTACGACGCGACCGGCGACGATCATTATGACCTCGCCAGCGCGCTGATCAAAAGCATTCGTGGCAGCGATGTTGATGCATCGATCTACTGGCTTGCCAGAATGTTAGAAGGTGGCGAAGACATTCGATTCCTTTGCCGTCGATTGGTAATCTTGGCCAGTGAAGATGTCGGCAATGCCGATCCGGCCGCGTTGTCGCTGGCCGTTGCCGCGATGCAAGCTTGCGAGTTTATCGGACTGCCCGAATGCCAACTAACGCTCAGCCAGACCGTTGCCTACTTGGCCCTGGCGCCCAAAAGCAACGCGGCCACAATGGCGATCGGAGCCGCAAGGCGCGACGTTCGCGAGAATCGAGTCCTGCCCGTTCCGGTACACCTTCGCGACGCACATTATAAGAGCGCCGAAAAACTCGGCCATGGCGTCGA
>DIUH01000321.1:0-1039 GCA_002428205.1 Planctomycetaceae bacterium UBA6163 | reverse complement strand
AGCACGCCAACCCGCTTGCGACGTTGTCGGGGGCAAGCCCGACCGTCGCAGAATCTCTCGGCTATCTTACATCGGTTCAGTTTGAAGCCGACTAAGCCGCTTCGCGCAAGAACCCATCCAACCGCTGAACGCGACTCGGGCTTTGTAACTTGCTGACTGCCTTTGCCTCGATCTGGCGAACTCGCTCGCGGGTCACCTTAAAGATCCGCCCAACTTCTTCGAGTGTGTAGCTGTAACCGTCAACCAATCCATAACGCAAACGAATGATCTCACGTTCGCGGAAGGTCAACGTTTGCAACAGTTCGTCGATCTTGTCACGCAACATCCCATTGCCGGCACATCGAACCGGGTTCTCACTGTCGCTCGACTCGATAAACTCGCCGAAACTGCTGTCTTCGCCTTCGCCAACCGGACGATCAAGGCTGACCGGATGCCGACCGATGTCCATCACGCGACGAACTTCTTCGACCGCAACCTCGGTGTACTCGGCCAATTCTTCACAACTCGGCTCGCGTCGCAATTGCTGAGTCAGCTTCTTCTGCGCCTGGCGCAACTTGCTAAGCACATCGATCATGTGAACCGGAATCCGGATCGTTCGTGCCTGATCAGCAACCGCACGGGTGATCGCTTGGCGAATCCACCAAGTCGCATAAGTGCTGAACTTAAACCCACGGCGATATTCATACTTATCAACCGCGCGCATCAAACCGGTGTTCCCTTCTTGAATCAAATCCAAGAACGACAAACCACGATTACGATACTTCTTGGCGATCGAAACCACCAAACGCAAATTGCCGCTGCAAAGCTGACGCTTCACGCTCTCATACTTATCAAAGTGGCGACGCGCCTTGGTGATTCGCTTGTGCAAGCTCTCGGGGCTTTCCTGAGTCACCAACATCAACTCGCGCAGTTCTTGTCGCAAGTCCGAAGCTTCATCACGGCTGTCTGGATCCGCACCCAACAATGACAATCGCTCGCGGATGAAGTTCATTCGCTGTGAGATTTTTTCCAACTGCTTCAGCAGTGGCGTCACGCGACG
>DIUH01000028.1 GCA_002428205.1 Planctomycetaceae bacterium UBA6163 | reverse complement strand
AATCTTTGGCGGTCGCGATAATCGTTTCCAGCCATGATTCGTAGAAACGTGGCTCGACGTTCAAGTGGTCGCGGTCGTGCGTTGTTGCTCGGCGGCGCATTTCGGCAAGCGACTCGGGGTCGCCCGAAGTGGCACCGACGCACAGTTCCAGCGACCTGGAGAGCATTTGGTGCAGTTTGTCAAAGTCGGTGAATCGAAACTTTTTGCGGATTTCTTCGGTGGAGTTGAGAAAGCGTTCATAAAACGCGGGGATGAAGTCGGCCGAAGCGGTGCATCGTTTCACGCTTTGAAGGAACACGTCTTTGGGGGGCAACTCATCCATGGAAAATCTTTGTTGCTGGTCAGCCCAGTGGAGAAAGGGTGGGGCAAGCGATGAATCAGGCCCGTGGCGAAGCGATGATTTTATGCGTCAGCGACATTCTTTGCACCCACCACCCACTGGCGGATCGATCCGACAGGTTTTCTGCTCGGTGGCAGAACCCACAACCGGCATCTGCGGTAGGATCGTCAGGACAGTCACCACAGGGATCGGGCGTTGGCAAACGTTTTCTGCAGGGGACATGGCCAGGTGAACCCTGTCGACGAACCCGGCGTAACGTAAGATAATTGTGAAGAAGAAGAATAGACTCCGTCGTTACGCTCCAATTGATTATGCGAGAAGACCTGCTCGGATATCTGCTGTCAGCGCTTGAACCGCACGAAATGCGGCGGATCGATCAACGGTTGCAAGAAGATCCGCTGTTGCGAGAAGAGTTGGCCGAAGTTCAGCGTATGTTGAACGATTTTGACCAATCGGTCGGCGAAAACGACTTGGTCGAATTGCCGCCAGACCTGATTTCGCGAACGCTGGCCAGCATTGATGCAGCGGAACATGACATTCCTGAGTTTGCAAATGCCGCAGTCGACGCTGCGGCGGAAGAAACCGTGCCGGCGAGCGGATCGCAATCACTGTTCTCGTCTGACACCGCGATGCTAGGGATGCGTCCGGAACGTCTTTTGCCCGGCAAAAATCGTCAGACTTGGTCCGACATGTTAGTCAGTGCCCTGGCGGCGGCTGCGATTCTTGCGTTGGCTTTTCCGGTCGTGGCGAGGTATCGCGGCGAGGCCCGGAAGATAGCTTGCCAAAATAATCTGCGACAACTTGGTGTCGCGATTGGCGATTATGTGCTCGGTCGGACCGATTCGCGGCTGCCGCAAGTCGCCGAAAGTGGTCACGAAGCCTTCTCCGGGATGTGGGAGTTGCACTTAACGGATCGAGGGCTGCTGACTGACCCGAGTTTGCGTTGGTGTGCGGATGGCGAGATCCCCGACGAGGAATGCCCGCGAAACTGTGAAGAATCGCAATTGGTGCTCTTGGGTGGTCGTGCCAACGGACCAAGATCGTCAACGGCCCGTGGCGGCACCTTGTTTTCTCGCGTCGGTTCGCACGACCTGATCAATAGCCAGCACTTGATCGACGCTGCGTTTCGCGGTGACATTAAGTTGTTGAGGTTTATTCAGCGCGTCGCCGGTGGGCATTATGCGTACAACCTTGGGGTGATTGAAAACGGCAAATACCAGACGCCACGCTACGAGGGTCGATCATCGTTTGCGGTGTTGGGCGACATGCCGATCGCCGGTCGGCAGTCGACTGATGGCGTTGATGTCACGACTCTGAAGTGGCACCACGGCGAAGGCGCCAACATATTGTACGAAGATGGCAGCGTACGTCATGTGCGTCCGCGGAGCATTGACATTTATGATCATCCGTACACAAATCATCGCGGTTCGATTGCCGCAGGTGTCAACATTGATGACGCTTCGTTGGGGCCGAGCTGGTACGCGCCGACGCCAGAAGCTGTCCAGCGGTAAAGGGTCGGCTGGGCGTCGTGGGTACCGGTGGTTCGGCATGTGATGGTCGCGGCCGGTGTGATTCGGTGGAAACTGGGGTGATCCGGTGAAAACTGGTCGCTCAGGTGACACAAAGGGCTTCCGATCGGCTGGCAATGTCGCTAGACTTTCGGCTTCTACGTTGCCGCCGTTGCGGTTTATTCGTCCCCAGTAAGCATCGAAGCAGATTCTTTATGTACGCCATCATCGTCGACGGCGGTCGCCAGTACCGCGTTGAACCAGGTATGGAACTCGACTTGGATTACCGTGAAATCGCGACCGGCGAAAGCATTACGCTGGGCAAAGTCCTTTGCGTCGGTGGAGAAGACGGGCTGCGATTGGGCACACCAACCCTAGACGGCACCACGGTCACCGCATCGGTTTTGGGTCCCAAGCAGGGTGAGAAGGTTTACATCCAAAAGTTCACTCGTCGCAAGCACTCCAAGAAGCGAACCGGTCACCGTGCGCTGTATACACGCGTCAGGATCGAGTCGATCGGCGCTGTTTGATCGCATTCTGTTTTTCAGATTGGGCAAGCGAAAGCGAACCGCTGCAGGCTTGCCCGCTATTGTTTGGTCAAGATTTATACGGTTTTCTTCCAAGCGGAATCGCTAAGGACGTAACTTCACGCTGCTCCTTCCCCCCCGACTTTTCCTTTCTGAAGTCTTCTGAGAGCCGATTATGTCCAGGCTGAATCTGGATGATTACCAAATCGGCGCGGTGCTTGGGGTGGGGACCGTAGGCACGATTTACGCCGCGACCGAAAAGGCGACCGGCAACCCTGTAGCGATCAAGCGTCTGCACCCATCGGTCAGCCGTGATCCGTTGATCGGTGCCCGTTTCCGCCGCGAAATGATGATCCTTCAGCGGCTGCGCCACCCCAACGTGATCGGGTATTACGGCGGTGGCGAAGACTCCGATGGCAACCTGTTCTACATCATGGAACTGGTCGAAGGCGGGTCGTTTCGCGACCTGTTGGCCAGCAACGGGGCGCTTTCGTGGCAGGTCGTTGTCAGTGCGGCCAGCCAGATCTGTTCGGCGCTGCAGTGCGCGCACAATCACGGCATCATTCACCGCGACCTGAAGCCTGGCAATCTGTTTCTGACTCGCAACGGCACCATCAAGCTAGGCGACTTCGGAATCGCTCGCGATGTCAGCGCGTCGGACCTGACTGCCGAAGGGCTGACCGTCGGCACGCACGCCTATATGGCGCCGGAGCAGATTACCGGCGATGCTTCGATATCGGGCAAGGCGGACCTTTATGCACTGGGTTGTTGCTTGTACGAAATGCTGGCAGGCCAAAAGCCGTACATTGCCGATACGTTTCCGCAACTGTTTGAACAGCATTTAAGGGCTGAACCGCCACGTGTCAGTCGCATTATTCCGCAGTGTCCACAAGAGTTGGATGACGTGATTGTTCAATTGTTGGCGAAAAGCCCCGACCATCGACCGTTTAATGCTCGCGAAGTGCAAGGAAAAATGCTGCAGATCATGGAAAAGTATGGTCTGCGCGATCAAGAGTTGCACCCACAGAACGAGTCGACCAGCAAAGACGTTTCGGCGGGACAGGTCAACGATGTCGGCAGGCGAATGCTGCAGAAACAGATCCAAGCGAGGCTTGGCGGCCACTCGCGCGGCGATGTTTCCTGGAGCCGCATTCTCGCGATCATTGCCATTCTGGTGATCATTTGCATCGGATTGGTTCTCGCTCAAAGTTGACCCTGCGACAAACCGCCACTTTTGTTGCGTTAAACTCCCCAAGCATGCTGGTGTCTTTCGCAGCTTTGTCGCCAATGGCCCCAGATCTGCTGTGGTTGCTCATTGTAAAAAGTCGGTTCAACGGGTAGCTTTTCAGTAATAACGGGTCCGTTGGCCGCTGGCCTGACAATGCACATTTCGATTCCCATTCAGTCCGTGGATTTGTATTCGTCGTGATCGCCCCTTCTCGCGTCGATTCGCTGCCCGATTCCCAGCGGATTGTCATTACCGGTATCGGCCTGACATCGCCCAATGGCAACGATTGGCAATCGTATCGCCAGGCGTTGCTGGAAAAACGCAGCGGTGTAAAGCCGTACGAAGTTCGCTACTTCGGTCCAACTTTGGCCGGTGTTTGCGATTATGACACCCTGAGATACCAGACCAAAAAGGATCTCCGCCGTGGCACACGAGCGGGCAGCATTGGGATTTACGCGGCCAACGAAGCGGTTAAGCACAGCGGGTTGGATTGGGAAAACGTCGATCGGTCGCGAGTCGGCATCTACATTGGCGTGACCGAACACGGAAATGTCGAAACCGAAAATGAAATCTACCTGATCAAGGGTTTTGATTACGACACATCGGTTTGGTCTCACCACCACAATCCCCGCACGGTTGCTAACAATCCGGCCGGCGAGATCGCGCTGAACATGGGGATCACCGGGCCGCACTACACGATCGGTGCCGCTTGTGCCGCCGGCAACGCGGGCCTGATCCAAGGTGCCCAGATGCTGCGGTTGGACGAATGCGACGTCGCACTTGCCGGTGGGACCAGCGAAAGCATTCACACGTTTGGCATCTTCGCAAGTTTCAACAGCCAGAACGCGTTGGCGACGCATGCCGATCCGGCTCAGGCCAGTCGTCCCTTTGATCGCGACCGAAATGGAATCGTCGTCGCCGAAGGGAGCTGCATCTATGTGCTGGAGCGGTTAAGCGATGCCAAAAAGCGTGGCGCCGAGATTTTCGGCGAACTCGCCGGATACGCGATCAACACTGACGCCACCGACTTCGTTTTGCCCAACCCTGAACGCCAAGCCCAATGTGTCCAGTTAGCGCTCAAGCGAGCGGGATTGGAACCCGAAGACATCGACATTGTCAGCACGCACGCGACTGGCACCGCCAGCGGTGATACGCAAGAATGCGACGCGTTGCGACGCGTTTTTGGCGAGTGCAAATCGGTGAAGATCAACAACACCAAAAGCTTCATCGGCCATGCGATGGGTGCGGCCGGTGCGTTGGAATTGGCTGGTAACTTGCCTTCGTTCAATGATGCCGTTGTGCATCCGACCATCAATGTCGACAACCTCGACCCGACCTGCGAGTTGCCTGGTTTGGTGACCAGCGAACCGCAGGAAGTCAGCGGTGTGGATTACATCCTCAACAATTCCTTTGGCATGCTGGGTATCAATTCGGTGGTCATCATTCGCAGAGTGTGACCTACCGGCATGCGATCAACGATTCGCTACCCCAGCGGATCGGACTTTAAGTTTCAAAACCCAATCCGCAACACGGAGTAGCTTTCGACATGAGTCCCGCCGAAATTCGCGAAGAAATCATCGATATTCTCAGCGACATTGCACCTGACGAAAACCTTGACGACTTAGTCGATGAGACCAGTTTTCGCGAGCAGTTGGAACTCGACAGCATGGACTTTCTTGACATTGTCATGGAACTTCGCAAGCGTCACCGTGTGCAGATTCCTGAAGAAGATTACGGCAACCTGGCCAGCATGCATTCGACCGTAACGTACCTCGAACCCAAAATGCGCGACATCGTTAAGGCGTAAACCAGCGGCATGTACGACACGATCATCATCGGCGCCGGAATGAGCGGCCTGGCCGCGGGCATTCGCCTGGCGCACTTTGACCAACGTGTCTGTGTGCTCGAACGCCATTACACGATCGGCGGGCTCAATTCCTTCTACCGCATGAACGGCCGCGACTATGACGTCGGCCTGCATGCGATGACCAACTTTGCCCGCAAAGGCACTAAACGCGGGCCGCTGGCTAAATTGATTCGCCAGTTGCGGTTCAGTTGGGAAGATTTTTCTCTGGCCGAACAGATCGGTTCTTCGATCCGCTTTCCCGGCGTCAATCTCGACTTTGGCAACGACATCGAACTACTGGAAAGCGAAATCGCTCGGGAGTTTCCCGACTGCGTCGATGGCTTCCAAAAGCTGTGCGGTTCGTTAATGGATTATGACGACTTGGCTGGCGACGATCCCAATTTCACCCGCAGCGCCCGAGCGGTCTTGAGTGAAATGATCCCCCAACCGCTGTTGCGCGAGATGTTGCTCTGTCCGCTGATGTGGTACGGCAACGCCCGCGAAGACGATATGGACTTCGGTCAATTCTGCATCATGTTCCGTGCCTGCTATCTCGAAGGTTTTGCTCGTCCGTTTAAAGGCGTGCGAGTGATCTTAAAAAACCTAGTGCGCAAGTTTCGCGGACTCGGCGGTGAGTTGAAACTACGCAGCGGCGTTTCTCGCATTCACGTCGAAAACGGACACGCCGTCGGAGTCGTGCTCGACGATGGCACCGAGATTCAAGGCAAGCGAATCTTATCATCCGCCGGCACGGTCGAGACGCTGCGGATGTGCGACGACATTACCGAAGTCGACGTCGCCAAAGCGGGGCAATTAAGCTTCATCGAATCGATATCGATACTCGACACCCAACCCAAAGATATCGGATTCGATCGCACGATCGTCTTCTATAACGACAGCGAAAAGTTTCATTGGCGAAAACCACAAGATTCGCTTTGTGATACTCGCACCGGCGTGATCTGTTCACCCAACAATTATCGTTACGATTCAGCCGACGGGATGTTACCAGACGGTGTGATCCGTATCACGACGCTGGCCGATCATGACCGCTGGTGTGCGTTGCCCGAGCCGAAATACAACGCCCAAAAAATTGAACAATACGAAGCCGCAGTACACGCGTCTGTGCAGTTCATGCCTGATTTTCGTCGCCACATCATCGACACCGACGTCTTCACACCCAAGACGATCCGCCGTTTCACCTGGCACGACAACGGCGCGGTATACGGAGCGCCGGACAAACAACTCGACGGAACCACCCATCTCGACAATCTCTTTCTCTGTGGCACCGACCAAGGCTTTGTCGGCATCGTCGGAGCGATTGTCAGCGGCATCAGCATGGCAAACCGTCATTGCCTGATCAACGATTGAACCGTGACTCAGGCACGAGGCTCAGGCCTGTCGCTTGGTAGCGTGGCGAAAGCGATTGCCGTCTTAAAAGCGACAAACGCCGGCTACGGATGTTATGCTACGGTGCATCACGTAACGCGGAAAATGCCCGCGTGCTTACGATCCAAAGTCTGATCGCAACGACTGGAACCCGGGGTTGCCATGCACCGACGACGATTTCTGAATGTTGGCCTTGCGTCCGC
>DIUH01000281.1:6709-7934 GCA_002428205.1 Planctomycetaceae bacterium UBA6163 | reverse complement strand
GAACGCTGGACACAGGATAATTATTATGGCCTGGGGGCGTTCTTTAATCGTGTGGAACGACGCAAGACCCAGCGTCCGGGTGAGATGTTTGTTTGGACATCGACATCAGGCGATGTGGTCCAACCGCGAACCGGCGAAAAGATGAAGCCCTGGTTACCAGTTCAGGGCAGCGTTGATGTTGCCGATTCCGAGGATCGCCGTGACACGTTCGCCAAATGGTTGGTCGAACCGACGAATCCTTATTTCGCAAAAATGGAAGTCAATCGCATTTGGGCTCAACTGTTTGCCCGCGGGATCGTCGACCCGATCGATGATTTTCGTGATTCCAACCCGCCGTCCAACGAAGCATTGCTGGATGCATTGGCGGCCGATTTTGTGCAAGCCGGTTTTGATCGCAAGCATATTTTGCGTGTCATCATGAATAGCCGCACTTATCAAGCGAGTTATCAAACAACGCCGCTGAACCAAGACGATTCACAATACTTTTCACACCAGCGTCCGCGGTTGTTGGGCGCTGAGCAGTTGCTTGACGCGATCAATCACACGACCGGTTTGGACCAGAAGTTTGGCAATCTGCCGCCAGGAACCCGGGCGACGCATCTGCCGGCACCTGATGTGGTGAAGATCGATTTCTTGCGTGTCTTTGGTCAACCCGAGCGGACCACTGTGTGTGCTTGCGAACGGGTTGATGATTCGAATCTGGGTATGGCGATCGAGTTGTTCAATGGGACGACGATTCATGAGAAGTTGCGAGACCCCAAGACGCGATTCCGCACGGCGCTGGCGTCCGGAAAGCCGTTGCCCGAAGTGATTCAAGAGATTTACTTGGCGGCCATGTGTCGTTATCCGACCGATGAAGAGTTAAAGGCTGCGACGCAGCACTGTGAAAAACGCGAAGACGTTGCAGCGGGACTTGAAGACGTATGCTGGGCTCTGCTCAATACCGACGAATTTTTATTCCAACACTGAGCAGTTATCCATCATGAAGACGCTTCGCAGTTTGTTGTTCCTGACTATCGGTATCGCGCTGGTGATTTCCGATAGATCTGGTTTTGTAAGCTTGACCCGTGCAGATGAATCGGTACTTTTCAGTCGCGATGTCGCACCGATTTTGATCGAGAATTGCACGTCGTGTCACAACGCGAAGAAGGCCGAAGGAAGTTATCGGATCGACACGTTCGCCGAATTACTAAAGCCGGGCGATTCGGGCGAATTGCCGATCGCC
>DIUH01000281.1:5425-6629 GCA_002428205.1 Planctomycetaceae bacterium UBA6163 | reverse complement strand
CGTTTGTCGCACCGCCACCGCGTCATCCCCAGCCGCCGAAATCTTATAACGTGACGGTTCCGGTTACCGCGGTTGCTTTTTCGCCCGATGGCGGTGAAGTTTTGGTGGGTGGCTACCATGAGATTACGGTATGGGATGCTAGTGAAGGGACACTCGTTCGTCGCATTGAGAATGTGGGTCAGCGTACGTTCGCGATCCGGCCGAGTGCCGACGGAAAATTGATCGCCGTCGCTTGTGGTGAACCGGGACGCAGTGGCGAAGTGCGGCTGATCGATTTTGTCACCGGGGAAGTGACCGCTGTGGTCGCTCGATCGACCGATGTCGCATTGGATGTTGCGTTTCGGCCCGATGGAGCCCAGCTCGCTGTTGCGGGTGCCGATTCGCTGATCCAAGTTGTCGATCTGTCGACCATGCAAACGGTTCGGACACTCGCCGGTCATGCCGATTGGGTGACCGCGATCGCTTGGAGCGGTGATGGCAAGCGGTTGGTCTCGGGCAGTCGGGATAAGTCGGCCAAGTTATTCGAAGCTGAAACGGGCGAACTGCTGACCACCTATTCTGGCCATGGCGCTGCGGTCCGGGGTGTGATGATGTCTGCCGATGGAAAGCATGGGTTTTCATCTGGCGCTGACAAACAATTGCATCGCTGGGAAGCGACCGGTGGCAAGCGTGTCGCGGTGGTCGCACTTGGCGGCGAGGGGTTTCACATTACCGGTAACGAGTCGACTCTGTTTATTCCATCGAGTGACAGCCGTCTGTTGCAAATCGACCTGACCAAAAACTCGGTTGATAAGGCGTTTGTTGGGTTGACCGACTGGGCGATGGCATCGGATTGGCATCGCGAAACCGGGCAAGTCGTCGCCGGTGCGTACAGCGGCGAAGTCGCGGTTTGGAGCATCGCCGACGCGGTCGCCGTCAGCCGCTGGATCGCAAAGCCGTAACATCGGCCAGTGGCGTATCAATCGGTTAAGTCAAAGCTGAAATCGTTAGCACCACTGGCAGAAACCTCCTGAGTGATTCCACTCGTCTCAGCCTCTGCGTAACGAGCAGGCAGCAGCGGAGTAGGACCAATCGGTTCGTCGTTATCAGGTCGCAACTCGCTAGCCAAATCATCTTCGAGTTCTGGGTTCGCAGTACTCATGTCGTACTTAGAGATTGCGACAGTGTACTTACCAGGAACGGCCCCGTCGCTTGGTTCAAAGGT
>DIUH01000281.1:5001-5386 GCA_002428205.1 Planctomycetaceae bacterium UBA6163 | reverse complement strand
GCAGGGCGATTGGAATCATTCGAACCACCGAAGCATCCGACCATAACCGGAAAAGTACAAGTCGCTGCTAAAAAGGCGGGTGTGAGAAAAAATTGGTTTCGTATCATGTCTGTCCAACTGAAGAATCGCGAGAATGTAATGGAGGCTGGGAGTTCACTATAAATGTTCTTAAGGTTCCCTGTTCACTTCGCCACCTCTGATCGAACCTAAAGCCCCCCAAATGCCGTAGGGACTCGGGCCGCCACTTGTTCGCACGTCTTGGGCGGCTAGATTACCGGCGTCGATCGTTTCGGTGATGAATCGGACGCTGGCGTCAGCCATCAACACATGTGCGCCGCCAGGGTGATAACTGGTGACCGAAAACTGTCCGCGTCGATTGCTGTTA
>DIUH01000281.1:2053-4925 GCA_002428205.1 Planctomycetaceae bacterium UBA6163 | reverse complement strand
TCAAGTACATTGAAACAGGTGATCGGGCTGTTGACGACGGCGGCCGGTTGCACACGGGCGATACCACCAAAAACCGAAAAACCATCGTCGCTGGTTGCGATTTCGCCCATCGCGATCGTGTTGCTAGTTCCATCTAGAATGTCGGAGAACCGACGGTCGGTATAAAACCCGAACAAGCCTCGCACATTATTTCTAGCATTCAGCGAGTTGGCGTGAGTGTTGATGTTCACGTTATCGGGGCTGGTATGTTGCGAGGCGGCAAAACTACTGTCGCCCGCCGAGTAACCATAATTCGTGTAGCAATTCCAACCGGGCACTCGCGACGGAAGCGATGAAGGGCACTGAAACGTTGGTACTTGAACCGTATAAGGAGGATAAGACCCATCGCTTGGAATCGGTCCCCACGGTTGAAATGTGACCGAGCCAACCGTCAATGGGCTTTTCATTTGCTCGTATAAAGCGGTCTGTTCCATAAATGCGAGGATTTGCATGTTGGCCCCGCCGTTATTTCCGTTGGTCGTTGCATTTTGCCATCCGGTACCACCCTGGCGTGACGGAAACTTGCTGAATGAGTCGTGGTAATTGTGCAATGCAATACCGAACTGCTTCATATTGTTCGAACAGCTCATTCTTCGAGCCGCTTCACGTGCCGCCTGAACTGCTGGCAATAACAGTCCCACCATCACACCGATGATCGCAATCACGACGAGGAGTTCGACGAGTGTAAATCCCGAAGGCTTATAAGCCGCAGTTCGCTTTATCGAACCACAAAAAATTGTTCGTCGCATGATATGTTTGTTCCGCTGAAATGAGAAAAGCGTCGCCAAAACTTAATCGGCAACAATTAATCTAAGTACCAGAACAACTTATCGATGCGGTCGAAACAAGCAACGCTTCGTGATGAATTCTTAACATTCATATCGCCAGAAATTAACAATAACCCAACCAAAAAGATTCGCTAGGGATGCTCTGCTAGGTGCCAAACGAAGGCTGACAAAGCATTTGCGTTAATCATCGACGTTGCAGAAAAAACCGACAAAGCATCGCGCGGAAAATAAGTGTCGGTTAGAAACGACTTCGCCTGCGGGACAGGTAGAGGGCCAATTTTCCCAGGATAGGTTGGAAGACCAGATACTTATTTCCCTACCAATGCTAAGGGGAGCTTTTCTGGCCAGTTTCTCTGAGATCCTATCGCCTGCGACGGGCAACGCGGCGGTTCATCGGATTGAGTCGGCGAGGGGTATCGGCCAGTTCGGCTTCGGTTGGCGGAGCAAACTCGACCGCTTCGTTGACGTTGCGAACTGCAACACCCATTGTCGTTTCGAACCCTTCGATCTTGTCGCGGATCAGTTCGCGATTGATCCGCTGTTCGATCGCGGTCAAGATATCGCCTTCGCCGGGAACGACAAAGGTGAACGCGATGCCGTCGCGCCCCATGCGGCCGGTTCGACCGACCCGGTGTACGTAATCGTCGCAATCTTGTGGCACATCGAAGTTAACGATGTGCGAAATGGTGCTGATGTCGATTCCGCGTCCGACGACGTCCGTGGCGACCAAAATCTTTAGCTTGCGATCACGCAACTGTTGCAACACGCGATCGCGTTCACGCTGGGCCATGTCACCGTGCATGCAACCGGTGTTCGGAAAATCATGCGCCAATCGACGCTGCAGTTTGTCGGTGCCCCGCCGGGTGCGACAGAACACGATCGCTTGCTCGGGCTGTTCCCGCTGCAGCAACTTCACCAGCAGTTCGACTTTACGATCGACGTCGACTGTAAAGTACCGCTGCTCGATCGTGTCGACTGCCATTGCCGTTGTGCTGCAATCGACGACCAACGGCTGGTACATATATGATTCGGCTAAGCGCCGGACCGTCGGCGGCAATGTCGCCGACAGCAGCAACGTTTGCCGATCTTTGGGGCATTTGCGTAAAATACGTTCGATTTGCGGGCGGAAGCCGATGTCCAGCATCCGGTCGGCTTCATCCAGCACGACGCACCAAACCGATCCGGTGCGCAGGGTTCCACGCTGCAGGTGGTCGTGGATTCGACCCGGGGTGCCGACAACGATCTGCACACCGTTTTGCAACTGGCGCAATTGGCCGGTCATGTTTTTACCACCGGCCAGCACCGCAATTTCGGTCGGCACGCCGTAGGCCAATCGTTCGGCTTCGCGTCCGACCTGGTCGGCCAGTTCACGAGTCGGCACGATGATGATCGCTTGCGGGTCGCGTGTGACTTCCAAAGAGTCAAGCTGTTCGAGAATCGGAATCGAAAAAGCGGCTGTTTTACCGGTCCCCGTGCGTGCTTGGCCGATCACGTCATAGCCTTCCAGCGCTAACGGAATCAGGCCAGCTTGGATCGGAGTGGAGTTTGCAAAACCGGCTCGCTCGAGTGCCCGCAGCGTGATGGGCGATAGGTCGAGATCGGAAAAGAGCGTGGGGGTGGGGACGATGGGGGTTTCCATTAACAACGGCGAATCCATTTTGAGGCCGTCCGTTCTTGGACCGCCGTGGTGCATCAGATATTTTATTTAGTGATAGTTTACGCGATGCGGAGCGTTTTTTGAATCGGTGTCAACGGGTATTTACCGGGCTAATTTTGTCATCAGGTAACTGCACTGTGTCTTAATCGTTGCCAACCTGTTTAGCAGACCGTCTTATCGCCTTCAGGGTCCAACCGCTTGGCCAACGCGCGATCACTTCGTCAACAGAAACCGCCACCAACAAGGCAGCACCGATGATGACGTATTCCCACTCCTGTGAAATTTTCAATGCCAAGATGGCTTTGAAGATACATCGCATCACGGCAGCGCCAGCAATCACACTCAAGATCGCACCACGGCCGCCCCGCAGGCTGCACCCACCGAGCAC
>DIUH01000281.1:609-1990 GCA_002428205.1 Planctomycetaceae bacterium UBA6163 | reverse complement strand
GTTGCCAATAGGTGGCGTCCCCAAATGGTTCGATTCAGAAAGATCCAGCCCAGCGCGGCAACAATGACCAGAATGACGCCGCTGACCGGGAAATCGACCCAAGCGATGGTTCGCCACGAGTCTGATTCGCCGCTGATTCGCGACACCAACGGCATCGGAATTTGAAACACCGATCCGGTGAACAATGCCTTGAAATCGGCCAAGGCGCCCAAGAATCCGATCTGGTTGTCACCCGTCATCACTCGCGCGATGCCACGATAAATCATCAGTCCGCACAGCGTCACAACGAACGGTTGCAACCTTCCAAGTGTCACTAGCAACCCGTGAATCAAGCCGATTGTCGCCGAAATCGCCAACACGATCATGCAGGCCAAGTACGGGTTGGTATGTGTTAGCCGATCAAGCCGGACTGTGATCCCAGGGCGCAGCAGTTGCAAACGATCTTGCAGTTCGATGAACGCCAGCATTTCGCCGGGCGTGGTGCGTGTCGGATCGGCAGGCAGTTTGACGACGCGGCGAATCGCAACAGCAGAGCGTCCGGAGGTGCTCGCAAAAGTCAGTTGGTCGCCGGCGCGAATATCGGGCAACGGTTCCGCCAGGCGCAACGACGGTGCTTCCAGCGGTGCAACTGCCGTCGCCCGGACTTCGACGATCTTGCTTTCAAAATCGGTCGGCTCCAAGCGTACATTTACAATTTGGACCAGCAAAACACCGGACAACGCGACCAGCGATCCGATCGAAAGATCGATACCGCCGGTGATGATCACGAGCGCCACACCGATCGAAATCAAACCAAAAAGACCTGTGTCGCGAACGATAAAACGCAAATTGGCGGGCGCGGCAAAGCTGCCTTCAATAAAGCTGGTCACAACCACGATCGCGATCAGCAGCAGAAAGATACCGTGGTTTTTGAATCGCACCGCGGCCCGCCTTTGGTTCAGTGTGGATTAAGAAGCCGACTTGAGCGCTTCCAAAGCCTTAGCGTAATCAGGCTCCTGGGTTACTTCGCTGACAACTTCCTTATAAAGGACAGTACCCGTCGAATCGAGCACGAACACCGCTCGGGTCAACAACTTCAGCTCTTCGATCGTCAAACCATAATCTTCACCGAACTTATGGGTCTGATAATCGCTAGCCGTGCGAATCGATTTGATGTCTTCGGCTCCACAGAACCGTGCTTGTGCAAACGGCAAATCGCGGCTGACCGTGACCGCATTGATTGAACCGGCCATCGCGCCCAATTCTTGATTGAACTTTTTGGTCTGCGTTGCACAGGTCGGTGTGTCGAGGCTTGGCACAACGCTCAGAATCGTTGGCTTGCCCTTGAGGTCTTCCAGCGTCAAAGTCTTGATACCCGCATCGGCATAATGCAGCTCGAATG
>DIUH01000281.1:236-529 GCA_002428205.1 Planctomycetaceae bacterium UBA6163 | reverse complement strand
TCGGCGATCGAATCGTCGCCGCTGGCGCCATCGACCGCGTCGGCCCAATCGAGCAAGCGTTCGCACCGAGCGGCAACGCTGGGGTGCAGCCACGACGAACGTTTCGCTTCTTCAACCCCGCCAGTGACATTGATCAAGGTGCGACACAGCAGCCGCGCTTGGGCCTGTGCACCGGTCTGTCGGTCGCCCATCGGCCATCGCATCGACAGTTCACAAGCCACACGATCGGCGTCAAACTCCGTCGCATGTGCCGAAAATCGCAGCAGTCCCAGCGTCGCAGCGATCGCCGCGAC
>DIUH01000281.1:0-139 GCA_002428205.1 Planctomycetaceae bacterium UBA6163 | reverse complement strand
CAGCGATCGCAATCCTGGGAAGAATCCCACAACCACCGCATTGGCCGACTTCATATCGGTGTCCCAATAGCGCACGTCCAGTTGCGGCATTCCGGCGGCCGCAACCAAATCGCCGATCCAGCTCAATTCCGGTTCCACA
>DIUH01000087.1 GCA_002428205.1 Planctomycetaceae bacterium UBA6163 | reverse complement strand
CGTTCGGCGAAACCGACAACAAAGTTGTCGAGGTACAAACCTTCGAATCCGGAGGCCGTTTGATCGACACTATAAGCGAACTCGATCACGATTCCGGTGTGCCCGGCAAACGCACCGAGCGAAGAAACGCTTTGACGCCAAATGCCGAACAACGGATTGCGGTTCAAGTTGACCGCCAAATTAACCGGCGTCGGTTGTTGATCGCTGGTCGCGCGAACCGTGATCACGTCATCGGGAGCCGCATCGAGGTAATAGTCGAAGTACAGCCGCGGCAAGTCCGAAGCCGAATACCCAGTCAAGTCAAACGAGCTGGATGTCAGCACGCCTTGAGCGACGCTGCGGTTAAAACGAATCGACTGGTTGAACGGTATTGAACTGGCCAAGTTCGCTAACGCCTGAGACAGATTCAATCGTGCGCCGGTAACCGTAGTGCCCGACATGCTGGCCAACGGGTCCGCTCCCGTTAAGATCGCGTTCTTGATCTCGGCAACCGTCGCCGAGGGTTGCAAACTGGCAAGCAAACCGACAGCGCCAGCGACGTGCGGTGATGCCATCGAAGTGCCGCTCAGCGTTCCGTATCCACCGCCCAGCGTCGTGCTGAGGATGCTGCTGCCCGGTGCCGCGATGTCGACCGAAGTCGCCCCAAAGTTCGAGAATCCCGACAACAAGTCGTTGTGGTCCGAAGACGCAACCGAAATGATCCCTTCCAACGGATAAGAGGCTGGATAAGCCGGGAACAGGTCATTGTTTGAAGCGGAATTACCCGCAGCAGCCACGAACACGATTCCCGCATTGTTGGAAGCTTGAATCGCATTTCGGAACGCGATGCTAAATCCGACACCATAGCTGTTGTTGCTGGCGACGATGTTGACGCCGAAGTTCGTCTTCATGTTGACGAGGTAATCGAGCGCTTCGATCGCAGCGGACGCAATCGGAAATGCGTCACCAATAGCCATCGCCATGATTCGGGAGTTCCAGTTGACGCCCGTTACGCCAACGCCGTTGTCTCCCACGGCCGCCACAGTGCCAGCGACGTGAGTGCCGTGGCCATTGGTGTCCATCGGAACCGATGTACCGTTACCGGGATTGATACCGAAAATGTCGTCGATGTAGCCATTGCCATCGTCGTCGATCCCGTTACCCGGAATCTCGCCCGTGTTGACCCACATGTTGGCAATCAGATCGGGGTGGTTGAAATCGACTCCGGAATCCAAAATCGCGATAACTGTTTGCGGCGAACCGGTGACGACATCCCACGCGTCTGGGGCACTGATATCCGCGCCGGGAGTTCCGCCGGTTTGACCAGTATTTTCCATCGCCCACATGTTGACGAATTGCGGATCGTTCGGAACCGCAGCCCACTGGCCGATCCGGTCTGGTTCGGCAAAGAGGATTTCTGGGATGTTTGAAATGTCATTAACCTTGACCGACAGCTCGTCATCAGGCTGTGTACCGACGAGAATCGAGCCGGCGAACCGGAACTCCTTCAACACGGTCAATCCGAGTTGGCTCAGCAGTTCTTGTTTGCGTGCTTCGCTGACGCCTTCGTCGAATGCCATCAACAATCGGCCGTCGACATAATCAACCCCGGCGACCAATCGCTCGCCACCAGAATTTTGAAACTGACCAGCGCCCGGCTGTTGACCACCGGCGGCGGTCGATGGGGAGCTAGACGCAGTTTGAGTAAACGTGCTCAAGTTACGTTGGTGCCCGGCATCGCTGGCGCGGTCGGTGGTGATTTCCCAGCCCGAAGTGAACGTATCCACGAACGACCTTTCCACGGGTGCGTCGGCGGTGCGTCCACCGATCGCTTCGATGCCGTCATCGAAAATGCGTCGCAGCGATTCGATCGGCTCGCGTCGGACCAGCGGGTTGGATGTAAACTCCAGCGGCAAGCGGCCGTTGTGAGTCACCGCAACGAAGTAGGAACCTTGTGGCAACGCGACCGGACCGACAAACGGGTCTCCCCCAGCAACCGAACCGCGTGACAACAATTCACCAGCTTCAGCTCCCAATGGACTGGATTGATCTTCGGCAATGTTGCTGCCCGATCCGAATAAGACCAAGCGGGCATTGCCGGGGCTTCCCGTCGGCGAATAGAAGATGCTGATGTTGGTATCCGGACGGCTGAACCCGTCGGCATAGTCGATATCAAAGACCAACGACTTGCGCAGATCGCTCAGCGCGGTGCTGCCGAATTGAACGTCGACCCGATAGAAGTCGACATCGTTGAGACTGGCCAGTTCGCCGGCGATGCTGATCGCGCCGTTTTTGGTCGCAGCCAAGTTACCGACATATTGAGGGCGAGCCGCAAGGATCCCGCCGCCAAACAACACATCGTTGCTGGCGATCGCGCTGACCGCTTCGTCTTCGCCCACTTCGCCCATCAGTGGCGACGATCCCGGCAGTCCCTGCAGATGAATCCCCTGGTTCGCGTATCGAATGTCAGCGAACTGGATCGTGCTGCCAGGGAACTCTTGCTGTTCCTGCAACCTCACCTGGAACATGTATCCGCCACGGGTCAAACCGCCAGCTTCATCGGCCGGATTGACCGACGCACTGCGGACCCGAACGTAATACACGCTGCGAGTGCCAGCCGGACCGGGCAACAGCAGACTCAAGCCCGCGTCGTAAGGATTGGTCGATCGGTAGTCCTGATAAGCACCGAAAGCGCCACGCTCGGTAAATGATCCGTCGAACCGTTCGAGTGGACCAACCCTGCCGGCAAGTGTGCCGCCAACGACATCGATCAACGAGGGATCGTCGGCCTCGTCCAAACTGTTAACCGACCGTGCCAGTACGTTGCCTTCGGAATCGAGGACCTCAACCACACTGTTCAAACCGATACTGGTTTTGTCAATGTCGATCCAAACCGGCGTTCCAGCGGCACCGCTGAAACTATAAGTATCGATATCATTAGCGCCGGTCAGAAATCCATGGACCTCGAAACCCAAACGCAAACGCTCATCGCTGGCAGTGAAGTTCTCCGCTAATTCACCAAGGAACTGGGCGTTGCCGACGGTCGAGTTCAATCCGGGCGCGACCTCGGTGGCCAGTTCTTGTTCAACGACCACCGCTACGTTGCGGTCGTTGGTGAACTCGTCCATATAGATCCCGCGCCAATCATTCGGGAATGGTCGGCTGCCGAAGCCGTCTCCATTGGTATCGGTCTGCTGCGACCCATCCAATTGACGCCCCGCACCGACGGTGTCGTCCAGCAAACTGGTCATCACCACCGGGGCTCCCGGTAGACCGACAACATGCAAAGTGCCACCGATCCGATCGCCCAGCGATGACTGTGATCCCGTGACGTTAAATCCGGTACCAGCGGTCGGACTGTTGGGGTTACCCGAACCGGCAAGTTTGATCACCAAGCTTTCGTCCGGACGGCTCTGCAGCCGCAGTTCACCACCGGAAACTTGATTGCCGACGGTGATCGAATCGAACACCATGTGAACGATGTCGGTGTCGTCCCAAACGCTGGAAGTCGAAATGATGCCGCCACGGACATACATCCCGTTCAATTGCCGCAGCGCCGGCGCATCGGTCGGAGTGCTCATGGTCGTGTTGCGGCGAATGAGCGGACCTTGATTGTCGTCCAAGTCGCTGATGCGAGACAAATCGCCGGTCTGACGCCCGAGGTCGATCACATAATCATCGACGAACGAGTCGCTGTCGATGTCGATGATCGGTCCACGGTTCTCGACGAACTCATTACCGACAAACACGGGTTGCGTGAATCTCGCGAAAATCGTCGACGGCGTATTGCCAAGCCGGCCGTTACGACCAACCGGTCCCGCGCCGCCTTGACCGTTGGCGTTGTATTCGAATCGCGAATCGACCACACGGGCTGACGCTTGGTGCAGTTCCAAGGCCGAGAACGCTTTGCTTTGTCCACCTTCTAACAAACTGACGCCGCCACCGTAAGCGACGACCGCGTTGCTGAGGCTGATGTTGGCCGTCGGGCCGGCATAGATGCCTGCCCAGTTTCCTCGCGCTGGCAACAACCCGCCGCCCGGCGACGCCGCATCGTTGTTGGTGTCGAACGAACCGCCGGCGCCGAAACGATCATCCGCCACGCTCGTAAACACGACTGGCAAGCCGGGCAAACCTTCGGCCAAAAGCTGAGTCCCATGACCCAATTCGATCCGGGCACCGCTCAACTTGACAATCGTTCCTGGATCGATCACCAAAGACGCGTTCAACCGACCACGGACACCTTGCCGGGCCAGGTCGAGTGCGACTCCTGATCGTCGACCGGTGTCGGTGAATTGAGTGCTCGAAGCATCCAACTCACTGACCAAAACGAAATCGGTCGCGCCCGGGGCCAGCCGATACAGCCGACGCGAAACAAACTCGCCACTAGCCGGAACCGATGGCAAATTGAACAACTCGATCGCGCTATCATTGCCGACCGTTACTGGCGCTGCCGGAGCGATCGCAGCCAACGACTCGAATCCGAACCGATCGACTAGCGTCATTTGGTATTGATAGTTGCCAGCGGCTAAAATCCCACCGCCGGCGATTGCCAACCCAGCAACATCTTCCAAATCGGGCCGCACACCGTCTTGAATCGATCCGCCCGGGTTGCCGGCGATCACGATGTTTTCGGCGATGTAGTGAACGATATCGGTATCGTCAAAACGTCCGGCAACGGTCAACTGGCGCAGCGGCGTCGTCGGGCCGGTTTCGGCGCGCACGAACAAACCGTTGATGCTGTTGCCGCGCAGAATGTTGTTCTTGATGTCCGGACCAACTCGTCCGTAATCAGCCGTGAATGGACCGGCCTGCTGGAAAGCGGGCGACTGGTAACTGGTCTCTTCAAAGCTGTCTGGCGAGGCGCTCATCGCCGCACCGGCATTCCGAGTCAACGTGTTGAAGGTGACGTTCGGACGCAAGTTGACCATCTGGATCGGATTGACAGTCTGTTGGACCGACTCGATCAAAATGTTGCTGCCGCCACCGAACCGGATATCCGCATGGTTGACGGTTTGCAGGAAAATTCCTTCGTCTTCCAAATCGAATCGGCCCTGCGATTGATCCAAATCACGACGGAAAATGATCCCGCCCCAGTTACCCTCAGACGCAACCGGACTGTTGCCCGACGCCGCCGCGTCGACACCGCGGTCTCGAGTGCTGGTCAAAATCACTTTGCCCGAGTTCGAACCGGGGGTGCCGATCAAATCGACACCCGTGTCGGTTACCGTCACGCCATTGAACACCGGATCGGTCAAGTTCACCAGTCGCGGCGTACCGAGCACTTGCAATGCCCCGCCGCTTCGGTCAGCCAACAACCCGGTACTGCCGACGACGATCGCCGAATTGCGCAGCTTGATTGCCGCGCCGGCATCGATCATCACAGTAACGTTCTTGGGGACCAACAAATTGCGACCGTCTTCCAACGTGCCGCCGCCGGTTTCCGCAGTGCCGATCTTGTAAGAGAAATTGTCCGCGGGCGTGGTCGGGTTGGCATCCTGGCCGCCGTTGCCGACGATACGAACAATGTCATGAGCCGAAACCGATCCCAACGCGTTCGGGACCGCCGGATTGCCAATGTTGTTAAACGGCCGGGCGAGGCTGCCATCCGCGTTAACGCCCGCGATCTTGTCGACAAACAAGGTTCGACCATAGGCCTGAACACCGCGGAACCCTTCGCTGAACCGAATCGAACGCTCGCCTCGCAGTTCCACAACAGGACGTGTCGCGTCAGGAATCGAAACCGTTACCCCAAGCGCGCCGGCCACCGACGCGATCGCGCTGCGTATCGCAATCGCAATGCCCGATGGCTGGGTCGCCACGCCAACATCGCCGGGGTTGTAAGCGACGGCTACGTTGCCCGGAACCGGCGCTCCACCGGTCGGTACGAACTCGAATCGACGCGATGAATTGCTCGATCCGACGATCGTAAAGGTTTGGCCAGGCTGAATCGCTTCGCCCGTGACATTCACTTCCAACAAGCGCTCAAGCGGCCGAGTCTGGAACCAGAAGTTCTTGACTCCGCCGGGCACGCCATCGCCATCGCCATCCAACGCCGTCCCCGGCACACCGATGCGGTCGTTGTCTCGGTCGCGAATCGTATCAATTTGCCCAACTTGTGGCTCAAACTTAAGCGCAAGTTCATACGCACCCTGCGACCTGCCGCCAAAACCGCTGCCGGTCAATTGTGGGTCGTAGCGATCATTGCCGCTGGCGGCGACACCGATGTAATAGATTCCGTTGGCCAATGACGCGGTCAGGAACGAGTCCTTACTGAAGTAATCATCGTTTCGTGCCAGTTCGGTCAAGCCACCACCGGCCAACAATAGCGGCCGGTCAAGCGATGCCACGGCAATGTTTGTCGCCGCAGAACCGACCACCAACTGGGCACTGAAAAGCGTGCTGGCAAACGGGTGCGAGTTGATCGCTGCGATCAAATCGCCAACAGCGACAATTCCGGTTCGCGGAACCTGAATCTCGATCGCGTTGGGAACCGCATTGCCCAGCGCATCAAACTTCTGCTGGACGACAATCCCGCCACTCTGAGTGCGAATGAAATCGACTCGCGCGTTGTTGCCCAACGCACCCGGCTGGACAGCCGTCAGTTCAACCGAAAGCGTTGTCCCCAACCCAAAGTCCGTCGTTACCGAAGCCCGCGACTCTTGGAACAATCGCAGCGAAGTGTCCAATAGACTGCTATCCGCCAACCGCTCTGCAAATACTTCGGCGGTGAACGTCCCGGTCCGCTGGCCCGGGCCTAAATCAACGACAAATCGGTACAAGTCGACGTCGATCCCGTCAGGACGATGAACATGTCGGCCGTGAAGGATGTCGAGATTGCTGGGGAACGACGGTTCCAGGTTTCGCAATTGACCGAGGTTTACCGAACCATCCGCATTGGTCGGATTGATCGTCTGGTTTAAGAAGGTTGCGTTCAACGACATCAACGACTGCGCGGTGAACTCGGTCGACTGCTCCAGACCGATCAAAAACCCGATCCCCGCCATCGCCTTGCGGAAAAAATCTTCGCCAAAGGCAGTGTTAAACTGCGTCTCGTTGCTGAATACGATCGCCGAATCGGTATAGGTCGGATCGATGCGAAACGACGCATTGATCGCATTGCGAACCGCAGCCGTCGAGGTCTGCAGACCAAGGGACGGCAACGCCGAAGGGTCGCCGACGGCGAAGGTAATCCCTTCGCTAGCCGTTTCTCGGAACTGCACACCGATATACTCGCTCCACAACGACAACGCTTCGCGAACACGTGTCCTTTGGCGATCGGTAATCTGATTCAAAAACGCGCCGCCGCCGGGCGACGCGGCGTACGAGCTTTGGAAGTTGTAGGCGATCTCCGTGATCCCCAAAGTCGAATCGGGACCAAATTGCTCGTTGATCGTTTGCAGCAGACCGCCACCAGCGATCTCCGGCAGTGACAGACGCCCCGGGTCACTCGAACCGCCGGGCAACTGCACCGCAAATGGCGATGGGTCGATCGATCCGGGAACAATCACGCTGGAGGTTTGCGAACCATCGGTGACGAATCGGACGCCGCCACTGCCGAGGTTCAAATCGAACCCGGTAGTGATCGTGTCGCCCACGGAAGCCGGAGCGGTCAATGTTGACGGGGTCAAAATTAAGTCGCTACGCGAGTCGATCGCCGTTCCAATTCGCAAACGGAACGTACCGCCGCCCAACGGAACGCCGGGCAGTTCATTAATGTCATTGGCGAAAATTAGCCGCGCCGTATGGGTCGAGGAGTCATAAATGACTCGCTCGGGCGTGTAGAAAATATCGTCGGTCGTGCGAACGGTGTCTTGGGTTAACAACAATTGATAGAAACGTGGATGCTCCGCCGAACGCAGCGTTGGCTCACCGGTCGCCGGGTCGTTTTCAACAAACAACTCGTCTTCGTTGAAATAAACCATCACCTCGTTGCGTCGCTGCTCAAGCGATCCATTGGCCAAACGGACAACCGGTTGCGGCACCACGGATTCGACCAACGCGCCAAGACTGAGCTTGAAGTTGATCGTTTCTGTCCGTGCACCCGGGGTCGACGGAACAAACAACTCGCCACCGATATTCCGCAGCGCCATTACGCCCGAAACAGGGTCATCGAAAGCAAAAACGTCAATCCGATAGTGATCATCTGGCAGGTTTTCGGCAAACCGCACCACCACTTCGTTCTGACGAATGTCGCCCAGAGTGACCAATCCCGGTTCGATGCGCACGTCGTCGTCGGTGCCGAGCCGCCCATCGGGGCCGGCACGCCGGATCTGAATCCCTTCGAACGTCGCAGGATCGATCTGCTGCGTCTCGTCAAACCGAAAGGTTAAGGCCCGCGGCGCGACTGAACGGACAGCGCCGTCGTCAATCAACGCACCTTCGTTTGGTTGAACTCCGATTAATTGCGGCCCGGCAAGTAACTGGCGCGACTCGAGTGTTTCGAGTAAATGACGCCGCTTTTGCGTTCGTTTGGCGGATTCGGAGGGTTGCTGACGCATTCGCTTACGCAAGGTCATGAAGACTACCCGGAGATGCGATTGCCCGGCGAATCGTGTAACGACCCGCCAAGGCGACAAAAGGTGGAACGATAGAGGCCAACCGCCAATGCTGCTGAGCAAAGGCACAGCCGAAAGGCAAGCAAGACGAGAAAACCAAGGAGAATCGCTCTTTCGAGAACGATTCCCACGCGTGGAGTCGAGTATAGTTACCGACGCCAAACCCGCAAATCTTTAGGGGATAGGCAATTTGGGTAATTTGATCCCGAGTCCGTTTATTCGCCCCAATACACCCAAAAGGGCGGACTGAAGACCTAGCCATGGTGTTTTCAATCCTGCAAATGCCGAACTGACCGACCGTGATCGCCTGTTCTGCTGGACAAAGCCCAGCGAAACAAAATTCGATCACCGACGAGTCGCGACCAGACCGATCGAATTGGAATCTGAGGCAACAGTGCCCAACAAGACGCCCTCAGGGCCACATTGAGTCAACCTATTCTGCCACCGATCCGCCACTTAACCGGGCTATGGGCGCGATTACCGCCACCGGTTGGAGTGTCGGGTTAGCATAAAAGTTCCCTCTTTGATCGCTACAAACCGGTTCTTTGACACCGATGCCTACTCGCCCGCTGCGGAACCACGCCTTGTTGCCGGGCCGAAGCGGCGGCAAACGTGGCTTGGTGTGCGCGGACCAGAACGCCGCAGTAGCCCCCAGCCCCGCACATTGGGCCGGCGGAGAGCCAAATTTAGACTTCCAACCACGATTTTTCGCCGAAACCGATTTTTTACTGAAAACTCACGGCTAGGTGCCCTTGCAATGTCACCCAGGGCGACGATAAACTTTGCCGCTCTCGGGAACCTGGTAGGCCGGTTGATAGGCGATTGTGCCAATCCGAGTCACCGAATATTTTCCTGTCTAACGCTTACGCGGCTGTAGCTCAGTTGGTAGAGCACAACGTTGCCAACGTTGTTGTCGTGGGTTCGAATCCCATCAGCCGCTCTTTATCAAGCCCCTCCATGCAAGGTTGCTCCCAGGATGTCGACGTCCGAAATTACCGATACACCGGCTCAAGAGCAGCCGACACTGAAAATTGACGTCTCGGTTCAAAGCCCACAAGCTTGTTTGCGAGAAGTGGTGGTTACGGTCGCTGAAGACGAAGTCCAGCGTTACCTGAAGAAGGCCTACGACGATTTGGTCCCTGAGGCCCAGGTTCCTGGTTTCCGTGCCGGCCGTGCACCTCGCAAATTGGTCGAAAAGCAGTTCAAGGACCGTGTTCACGAGCAGGTCAAAGGCAGTCTGGTGATGGACAGCCTCGCTCAAGTAACCGAATCACAACCATTCTCGGCGATCAGCGAGCCGAACTTCGATTTCGACGCGGTTGTCTTGCCCGAATCGGGACAATTCGTTTTCCAATTCTCGGTCGAAGTTCGCCCCGAGTTCCCCACGCCACAGTGGCAGGGCCTGCCGGTTACCAAACCGGTCGAGGAGATCGCCGAAACGGACATCGACCAGGCGATCGAACGGGTCTTGTCGCGAAACTCCACGATCGAAGCAACCGACGAAGCCGCTGTGCTTGGCGACCGCTTGCTGATCAATGCCGTCTTCAAGGATGACGGCAAAGTCCTTTCGGAACTTGACGAGGAAAGAATCACGCTACGTCCGCGGTTGAGTTTTTCCGACGGCGTTTGCGAAAACTTTGGCGAATTGTTGGCCGGTGCCGTCGAAGGCGACGTCCGACGCGGTACGGTAAAGGTCAGCGAAACTTGCGAAGACGAAACGCGACGCGGTGTGTCGCTGGATGCCGAGTTCCACGTCATCGAAGTGATGCGACGTACGGTTGCTGAATTGACTCCGGCTGTGCTGCAGGAATTGGGTGACTTTGAGTCGGTTGAAGAGTTCCGAACCTTTGTACGCTCCAGTCTCGAACGCCAGGCTCAATACCGCCAGCAGCAAGCGGTTCGACAGGCGGTCGTTAGCCTTTTGACCGGCAGCGCGTCGTTCGAATTGCCCGCCGACCTTGTCCGCCGACAGACCAGTCGTGAATTGCAACGCAAGGTCCTGGAATTGCGACGCAACGGCTTCTCCGAAGATGACATTCGCCGAATCGTCAATCTGAGCCGTCAAAACGCACAGGCGTCGACCGAGCTAGCCCTCCGAGAGCACTTCATTCTTGAGCAGATTGCCGAAGAGTTAAGCATCGAAGCCGATGATGCCGATTATGATGCCGAAGTTGCATTGATCGCCCAACAGAGCGACGAACCGGTACGACGCGTTCGTGCTCGTTTGGAAAAGACGGGCCAAATGGATGCGCTTCGCAATCAAATTGTCGAACGCAAGGTCATCGAGGCGATTGTCGCTCAGGCCCAGGTAACCGAGGAACCTGTTGCGCGTGATAATTCGGCTGACGAAGAGTTTGCCGTCTTCCACAGCCTGCTGGGAACGAAGGACACATCTTCGATTCCACAAGCCTTGCACGATGAAACGCCCGATGACGGCACCAAGAACGAGAGCGCACCGCGCTAGATCGATTCCGTTGTGACTGCTGAAATTGCCAATTTTGTTCTCAAACCGACAAAATTGGCTGACCCCAGGGGTTCCATCGGCCACGGTGTTGACCATACTGTGAGCCGTGATGTGTCGCGAACCCATTTTCTCGGTACCCCGTTTTCGTCATGTCCCATTTTTCCGATGTGGTCGTAACCGGTGTCGGGCCGGTAGCCGCGATCGGGATAGGCATTGACGACTTTTGGGCGTCTTTAATCGCCGGTCGCCGATCCGTTGGCACTCTCGACAGACGGGACGACGGCGGCCCCAAACCGCCTGCAGATTGGCAGAACCAGCCGCTGGCGGGTGCTTGGATTGGTGCCCCCATCGTCGGTTTTGATGGGGCACAATTCGTCCGCCCCCGCAAAGCGATGAAAGTGATGGGGCGCGAACTGCAAACCGCATTCGCCGCTGCCTTTCTAGCCATGGAACAAGCGGAAATGGAAAACGCCATTTCCGGCGGAGCGGTCCAGGTCGATCGAATCGCAACCGTGTTCGGGTCCCAAATGTTTTATGGCCCGATCGAAGAATTGCGAGACGCGGTCCAGCGGTCACGTGATCCCGAGGGGAATTATCAAGTTTCGCTGTTCGGCGACGCGGCAATGCGAGAGATCATCCCGCTGTGGATGCTGAAGTATTTGCCCAACATGCCCGCTTGCCATGTCGGGATATCGGTCGGTGCGACCGGAGCCAACAATACCATTGTCAGCGGTGATGTATCTTCGACATCTGCACTGATCGAATCGCTGGGCGTGCTGGCCCGCGGGATTGCCGATATCGTGATTTGCGGCGGATCCGGGACGCTGATTGACGCGACCCGGATGGTCTATCGCGGCGATCATCCATTCCCCTCAGTCGCTGACCCGATCGAATACTCCAGTCGGCCGCACTCAGTCGACAGTTGCGGCGTTGTTGGTGGCGAGGCCGCTGCAGCGGTCGTTTTGGAAACGGCCGACAAGGCTCGCCTGCGTGGCGCGTCACCGTTGGCGGCCATCGCTGGTGCGGCGTCGCGATTCGCCGCCGTTGCACCGGGGCAAAGAGGCTCCAGCAGGTCGATCCAGTTGGCGATTGAAGGCGCTTTGGCTCAAGCAAAATTGTCGGCCGATGACATTGGCCTAGTGATCTCCAATGCCACCGGCGATCCGATTCGCGATGCCGCGGAAAGAGATGCGCTAGACCGGACGCTGCCTTCGGCCTCGGTGGTCATGCCGGTCGGATCCATGGGGCATGTCGGCGCGGCCAACGGCGCGATTTACCTGGTGATCGCGGTGCTGGCGATTCAACACAACCTGATACCGCCTTCATTCTTGAACGGCCAACCGTTTGCCAACTGGCAACATCGCTTTGCCGATTCTTGCCGCCCGCTGAACAAGCAAGCGGTCGCCGTTTTGACCCACACGTCGCACGGCGTTGCTAATGCCGTGATCCTACGCGCCGCTGATTAACGGTTCACTGGCCTAGCGAATACCCGCGACCAACTCGCGAACCTCGTCTGGCGTGAACTTGTCTTCCAACCGCGCACCCAACTGGGCCACAACTCGCGCCGCAGCGTGCGACGCTAAATGCCCGGCCTGGTGCCACGTCATTCCCGACGTGATCCCGTACAGCAACGCCCCGGCATACATGTCCCCGGCACCCGTGGTGTCAATCGCGTTAACCGCGACGCCTTCCACCGGGATCGTCTCGCCACCGTGCATCAGGATCGA
>DIUH01000334.1:5238-6146 GCA_002428205.1 Planctomycetaceae bacterium UBA6163 | reverse complement strand
GTTGGCGCCGAGGTTCTTCTTGTTCGGCGTGCCGTCCATGTCGATCATCGCCTTGTCGATCGCGTACTGATCCAAGGCGTTCATCCCGACCAGGGCATCGGCGAGCGGGCCGTTGATGTTCGCGACCGCTTTGGTGACGCCTTTGCCCAGGAAAAACGACTTGTCGCCGTCGCGAAGTTCCCACGCTTCGTGGATGCCGGTGCTGGCGCCGCTGGGGACACAGGCGCGTCCCGAGCTGCCGTCGACGAGCTGGACTTCGCATTCCACAGTGGGGTTGCCGCGGCTGTCTAAAATTTGCCGAGCGTGAATCGATTCGATCAGAGTCATCGTTTTTCAGTCCAAATGGAGGGGGATTGGTGGATGTTTTTTCGTAAGTCCCGAGGTCGAACGTCGCCGCCCCGTTGGAGGATCGCTCGGCATTCTGTCCAATACCGGCCCGGATGACCAGGCGACAGTCGCCCAAGACCGGATTCAAAATTGTGGAAAGTTCAAAGATCGATGTTCACCGGTTTGGTTGAAGCGATGGGTAAGGTGGTCGAATTGGTCGACCAACGCCCGGGAAAAAAATTGCGGATCGATGCGGGGCCAGTCGTGGCCGACGGTGTCGCGATCGGCGACAGCATCTGTTGCGGCGGATGTTGCTTGACCGTTGTCGCTTGCGATGGCAACGTGCTGGACTTCGAAGCGGGCGAGGAAACGCTCTCTCGCACCAACCTCGGCCGCCTGCAAACCGGTGGCTTGATCAACCTCGAACGATCGCTGGCCGTCGGCGACCGGCTTGGCGGCCATTACGTCAGCGGCCATGTCGACGCGCTAGCCGAACTGATCCGCGTCGAACCCGATCCGCCGTGGGCCAAGCTTTGGTTCCGCGTTCCCAAGCCGTTTCATACGCAGATCGCATCCAAGGG
>DIUH01000334.1:3411-5151 GCA_002428205.1 Planctomycetaceae bacterium UBA6163 | reverse complement strand
CGGCTGACCGCCGCCGGACTGACGCCACAGAGCCATTTTGGCCAAAACTTTTTGATCGATCTGAATCTGGTCGACCTGATCGCACGCTCGGCCGGGTTGTGCAAAACCGATGTCGTGCTGGAGATCGGCACGGGCGTCGGATCGTTGACGACGCGACTGAGCGATCAAGCCGGCAGAGTCGTTTCGGCAGAAATCGACCACCACCTGTTCAAACTCGCTTCGGAGGAGTTGAAGACTTGTGGCAATGTGAAGCTGATTCAAGGCGACGCGCTGCGCAATAAGCACAACTTTCGTCCGGAGTTGATGGAAGCGGTTCGCGAGCGGATGGCGGAGATGGGTCCGGCGGCGAGATTCTTATTAGTCGCCAACCTACCTTATAACGTCGCTACGCCGATCATCAGCAACTTGTTGCACGAAACGCCGATGCCCGAAGTGATGGTCGTTACGATTCAAAAGGAGTTAGCGGATCGAATGATCGCTGGGCCAGGAACAAAAGATTATGGAGCGCTGAGCGTTTGGATTCAGACGCTGGGCAAGGTTGAGATTGTGCGTGAATTGCCACCCCAAGTCTTTTGGCCACGTCCGAAGGTGACATCCGCGATTGTAAGGATCGATACCGACTTGGGACTGCGTGACGCGATTCCCGATCTGACATTCTTCCATGAAATGTTGCGAGCACTTTTCTTTCACCGGCGGAAATACTTGCGCAGCGTTGTGGTCAGCGCGACGAAAGAAAAGCTGACTAAACCGCAAGTCGACGAAGCATTGGAGCAGTTGCAATTGAGCGGAGAAATACGCGTCGAACAGTTGCAGATTGACGAAATCGCAACGCTGATCGAAGGGCTGCGGCAAGCGATCGAGAAGCATCGCCAGTTGTAACCGCTGAAGCATTGATAGGTTTCAGGTCAAACGCAAATGCTTTCTGAGGGTCATATTGTTATTAAGATTGCCGACACAACTGGGGCGACGATTTAGAACCTGGAAATCACACCCGCTTTTTCGAGCGGGTGCAGGCCATAAAGGCCTTGCGGTTCGCCTTCTCCGCTGGGGAACATTTTGCCGCGATTGGCGAGCGTTTTGGGGTCCATCGACTCGCGAAGTCGCCCCATCGCGTCGAGGCTGGGAGGATCAAACATGCTGGAGATAAAATCGCGTTTCTCTAGCCCCACGCCGTGTTCGCCGGTGATCGATCCGCCGAGTTCGATGCACAATCTGACAATGTCGGCTGCGACCAGTTCGGCGCGGTGCAGCGCGCCATCGATCCGACCGTCGTACATGATCAGCGGGTGCAGATTGCCGTCGCCGGCGTGAAAGACGTTCGCCACCGGAATACCGCTGGCGGCACTAATTTCGCCGATCCGCCGCAGGGCATATCCGAGCAACCGGCGTGGAACGACTCCGTCTTGGACGATGAAATCGGGACTGAGCCTTCCGACCGCCGAAAAAACACTTTTGCGACCGGTCCAGATCGCCAGCCGATGCTGAGGCGACTGAGCCACTTCGATTGCGCTGGCGCCACTTTTGCGCAGCAGTTCCCCCAAAGTGTCTCGTCCGGCGGCGACCGATTCGGCGGAACCGTCTAGTTCGACGATCAACACCGCTTGGCAGCCTTCGGGATAAGTGGCCCCGACACCTTCACGGGCGGCCCGCATCGACATCTCGTCCATGATCTCCATTGCACCGGGCAGCAACCCTGCGGCGATGATCGAAGCGACTGCTTCACCCGCCTGTTCGACATCG
>DIUH01000334.1:3088-3393 GCA_002428205.1 Planctomycetaceae bacterium UBA6163 | reverse complement strand
AGGCTTTCGCTGCCCAGCGTGACGACTTCGCCATCAGCCAGTACGACCCGGCAGCCGAGGATGTGATTGGTCGTCATGCCATATTTCAAGCAGTGAGCACCGCCGGAATTGAAGGCCAGATTTCCCCCGATCGAACAGACCTGCATGCTGCTGGGGTCTGGAGCGTAATGCAAGCCGTGCTGGGCGGCGGCGCGGACCAGTTTGGCCGTGATCATGCCGGGTTGAACAACGGCAATGCGGTTGGCGGCATCGATCCGCAGGCAACGATTCATCCGGTTCAGCGCGATCACCAATCCGTCGGCGAC
>DIUH01000334.1:0-3035 GCA_002428205.1 Planctomycetaceae bacterium UBA6163 | reverse complement strand
CCAGCGGTGGTCAATAAGCGATCGCCAAAGATTGTCGCCAGTTCAGATAAGGGATACTCGATCGCAGTTTTCATAATGTTAAGACCGGCGTTTGAGATTAGCGCAACAGGTCGTCGAAGGAAAGTTCGAGTTGCTGGTCGCGGCAATCGTTCCCGAACTCCAAATACATCTGGCTGGGCTGGATATCCGAACTGTTATGATACTTGCCTTGCGCGTGCTGGCCGACTTCGCCAGCCAGTTCGTGAAAATAGATCTGGCAGACCTGCATCGCCGGATAGATCTTAACTGGTTGGATCACAAACATTTCCAACGTCCAGGTGCCGCAATAGCCTACGGAACCGAGGCTGCCGCCGGGACAGATGAACAAGCCCAGGCGTGCCAGTGAGCTGCGGCCTTGGATCCGTGGCACCAAGTTGCGGGTTTGGGTTTGTTCGGCGGTCCGACCGAGATAAAGTTGACCGGGGTGAAGTGTGAGGCCTTCAACGGGGATTTTGAATCGTGTGTAACGATTGGGAGCCGCGGCATCGAGGACCACTTCCTCATACACCAGCAATTCGTCGTACAGCGACAGGTTGTAGCTGTTCGGATTGACTCGCGCCGGGTCGAACGGATCGATCACGATCTCGGCGCCAAGTCGGCGGCGAATCTCTTCTCCCGAAAGGATCATCTTTTCCGACCACTAGGGTTCAATGGGGGCGATAAGCAGACAAACAGCGATGGATTTTGCCGACTGCATTGCCAACAGCTGGATAGTCATGTGGCGAGGTCGGTCAACACGGTCGTGACCGATTGTCGACGTCACGCCGGGGTGATGTCAACGACATGCCTGCGATTAGTGGATAAACTAGACCGATAGAACGAGTTAGGATCGCGAGACAGGTGTCCGGCAGAAGCGCAGAAATCCGAGACAGAGGCGAAAAAATGGCAAGTATGGACGATGTGATCGAACTACCGGAGGACTTCAGCGGCCAGGTGCGTTTATTTCCGCTGCCGGAATTGGTCGTCTTTCCCCACGCGATGCAACCGTTGCATATTTTCGAGCCGCGTTATTGCGAGATGCTTGAGGATGCATTGGCCAGCGATCGGTTGATTGCCATGGCGACCCTTACCGGTGGTGTCCAGTCGCTGCATATCCAGCAACCGACGATTCATGCGACGGTTTGCATCGGCAAGATCGTTTCGCATGTGGAGACTGAAGATGGTCGCCACAACATCCTGTTGATCGGTGCCAAGCGGGCATCGGTGCGGCGTGAACTGTTAACCAATCGGTCGTTTCGAATTGCCGATGTCGATGTGGCCAGCGATTTCCATCCGCCGGGCGATATGACGGAATACTTTGCGTTAAAGCGAGAAGTTTTGGAAGCGTTTTCGGCGATCATTCCGGTCAGTGCGACGGTCCAGCAAAACCTGCACGAATTAATGGCAGGACAAATGGGGCTGGGCCCGATTACCGACATCATTTCGTTCACGCTGCCGCTCAGCACAGAAGCCAAGTTGTTGTTGTTGGCCGAATCGGACGTTTGCGAGCGGGCGCGGCTGTTGACTCGAATGCTGAGAGAGCGTTTCATTGAGAAACACGGCGATGCTGGCGACAAACCCGGTTCGCAAGCCGGCATCACGGAAAGCGAAAAGACACAGCTCGCTCAGTGGGCCGCGCAGCTTGGTGGCGACGGCAATCAGGGGTTTCCGCCGCCGTTCAGTCTGAATTGACCGTTATCGCCCGATGGCCGATCACGGTTCCCTAAGCGTTACAACCTGACTTTGATTTACCGCAAAAGCTGGGGCATCGGCGGCAAAAGCCGGTTGTCGCCGCTTGGCTGGCGGATACCATGTCATGCGAGTATTCCGGCGGTTCCTCGATGGTGAATGAGCGACAGGCGTTCACTTTGCGTTCTTTCGAAATACGCGTTTAGCGTTTTTAAAGCAATTTGTTCCAGACCACGAGGTTCCTGAGAAATGGAAGCCACCGCTCCGATAGGCAAGCTTGATTCTCACCATGCAACGAAGTCCTGCGGTCCACTGCCGCCAGCCTACGTCGACAAAAACGAACCGCGGCCTGAAGGCGTCGATTTGAAGCGAATCGAAGCGGCGGTCCGAGAGATTCTGATCGCCGTCGGTGAAAACCCCGATCGCGACGGACTCTTAGAAACACCGGCCCGCGTATCGCGGATGTACGCCGAAATGTTTGCCGGGTTGCGTTACGACGCTGGCCGGCACTTGGCAAAGGTTTTTGCTGAAGAATACGACGAAATCGTGCTCGTTCGCGACATCACGTTCTGCAGCATGTGTGAGCACCACCTGTTGCCGTTCACGGGGACAGCCCACATCGCCTACCTGCCCAGCGGATCGGTTGTAGGACTCAGCAAATTGGCTCGTCTAGTCGACGAAGTCGCTCGGCGCCCGCAGGTTCAGGAGCGAATGACGCAGATGATTGCCGACTTGATGGAAGATCGCCTACAGGCTCGCGGAGTGGCGGTCGTCTTGGAAGCGTCGCATTCCTGCATGACCGTGCGAGGAATTCGCAAACCCGGGGCACTTTGCTTGACATCAGCGGTCCGAGGTGTATTCCGCGAGGACCTGAAAAGCCGAGCGGAAGTCATGGATTTGATCAATCGCAACCGCTAGGCCTGGTTTCGTGGCCAGCCAACCGCAATGGCTGGCGGAAATTGCGACCAATCGCCCTGACGGTCCGATTTTGCTGGGTCTGGGGCGAATTAGCGAGTGAAATGGTCGCTTGGAGCGGCTCTGCCGGTTAAACTGGTAGAGCGGGTGGGTATCTGGCTGAGGGTGAGTGAAGAAGTCGGCGAAAATGTCGATTTTTGGGTACCCACGGCTTCCACCCCGCGTTTATAGGTTGATCACGCCGCCGGGGGCGTCAACCAAAGCGACTACTCCAACAGCTACTCCGATGCGAATCTTTCACAAGACGACTATTTTGGTCGGTATGACTCTGATCTTGGCCTCGACTTTCGCTGGCCGATCGATTCGTGCCGCTGAACCGACGTTGCCGCCCCAAGTGGCTGAAATCAACGCGG
>DIUH01000332.1 GCA_002428205.1 Planctomycetaceae bacterium UBA6163 | reverse complement strand
CCCCAAGTGGCTGAAATCAACGCGGCGATTGAACAGCAATGGCGAGATTATGAGATCAAGCCAGCGCCCGATGCTGATGATGCGACGTGGTGTCGTCGTGTCTATTTGGACGTCATTGGCCGCATTCCGAACTTGAAGGAACTGGAAGAGTTCGTTCAGGATCGTTCGAAGGACAAGCGCGCCAAATTAGTCGAGAGATTGCTGGAAGACGATCGCTATGCCGAAGAGTACGCCGGGCATTGGGCGACCGTGTGGGCGAACATCTTGATCGGTCGCAGTGGTGGTCAGGAGCGTGATTCGTTGACCAGTCGCGACGGAATGATGAAGTACTTGCGAGATACCTTTGCCGCGAATAAGCCATATAACCAAATGGTTCATGAGTTGGTTACGGCTGAGGGTTCGACGAAGCCAGGGACCGAGGGGTTTAACGGAGCGACGAACTTTTTAGCGGATAAGGTGAACGCGGAAGATGCGGTGCTGGCAACCAGCAGCACATCGCGGATTTTCTTGGGCTTGCAGGTTCAATGCACTCAGTGTCACAACCACCCGTTCAATCAGTGGAAGCAGCAGCGGTTTTGGGACTTCAATGCGTTTTTCCGTCAAACGCGTGCACTCCGGCGATTCGTTTCCGGCACCAATGATGTCGATCACGCTGAGTTGGTGAATGAGGATTATGCCGGGCAGGCCAATGACCCCAGCGACGCTTTGATTTTCTATGAGTTGCGAAATGGCTTGGTGAAGGCTGCCTATCCGGTTTTCATCGATGACACAGCGATCGGTACCAGCGGTTATGTCAGCGAGGTAAATCGCCGGCAAGAGTTGGGCCGCTTGATGATGGAAAGCCCCTACTTAGACAAGATGATGGTGAATCGGTTCTGGTCGCATTTCTTAGGCCACGCGTTCACCAAGCCTGTTGATGATTTGGGGCCTCATAATGTTCCGACGCATCCGGATTTGTTGGACTACTTGGGCACTGAAGTGCGTAAGAACAGCCACAATGTGAAGGAGTTGATTCGCTGGATCACGCTCAGTCGGCCCTACCAATTGAGTGCTCGGCACACGACCGCCAATGAAGTGGACGATCCGTCGGTTGGTGAAACACCAAAGTTCTCGCACTTCTATCTGCGTCAGATGTCGGCGGAACAACTTTATCAATCGATGGTAACGGCCAGTGGTGCGACCGCATCAGGCAGTTATGAACGCCAGGAACAGCAGCGTCGCCAGTGGTTGCAGCAGTTTGTGGTCGCCTTTGGAACCGATGAAGGTGACGAAGCGACGACTTTCAACGGCTCGATTCCGCAAGCATTAATGCTGTTCAACGGTGAACTGACCAACCAGGCGATCAGCGATCGTGATGGTGGGTTTATCAAACGAGTCATGGCAGAAAACAAGTCGCCAAGGGATCGGGTGAATCACCTGTTCCTGGCGGGTCTTGCTCGCCGTCCCACACGGGACGAGGGAACGATTGCTTCGAAATTGCTCGTTGCCCGCGGTGGGGACGAGGTCGCGATGCTGCAGGACATGTGGTGGGCGATTATCAACAGCAACGAATTTATCATGCAACACTAACCGGCAAGGATCTTCTGATGAACTACTCTGCTTTTTCGACTCCGGCCGGGATGACCCGCCGACATTTTGCCAAGCATATGGCCGGTTCGGCCGCGATAGCTTCGACCGCGTTTACCTTCGGTAATGCGATCGCGGCCAATGCGGACCAACTGCGCAAGAATCGCAAATCGGCGATTCTGTTGTGGATGGGTGGTGGCCCGTCGACAATCGACCTGTGGGACCTCAAGCCCGGGGCGACCACAGGAGGTCCGTTCCGGCCGATCAGCACGACGGGTGATATGCAAATCAGCGAACACCTGCCGTTGATGGCCCAGCAGATGAAGCACATGTCGATCGTTCGTTCGATGTCGACTCGCGAAGCGGATCACAATCGCGGACGCTATTACATGCACACCGGGTATGTGCCAAATCCGAATATTGAACACCCCAGCTATGGTTCGGTGATCGCACACGAACTGATCAGCCAGCGGCCTGACCTGCAGATTCCGCCGTTTGTGGCGGTCGGCGGTGCCGGGGCTGGGCCGGGTTTCCTGGGTATGGCCTGGGCACCGTTTTCGGTGACCAGCAATGGTCGGATCCGCAACCTGGACATGAAGATTGACGACAAGCGATTGATGCAGCGAGTCGCGGCACTCGACTTGATCGAGAGCGGCTTTGTCAAGCAAACTCGTCCTGGTGCCGCTGGTGCTGGCAGCCCGGCTGGTGAACACCAAAAGGTGCTTCGCAAGACGCTTGATTTGATGACAAGTGACCAGATGAAAGCGTTTAAGGTTGAACAGGAGCCCGAAGAGGTCAAGCAACGATACGGCACAACCGGTTTCGGCCAAGGTTGCTTGTTGGCTCGACGATTGGTCGAAGCAGGCGTTCCGTTCGTCGAAGTCGACTTGGGCGGTTGGGATAATCACGACGGCATCTTCACGACGCTGGCGGATCGTAAATTGCCCGAATTGGACAAGGCGATGAGCGCCTTGGTCGAAGACTTGGCGCAGCGCGAACTGCTGCAAGACACTGCAATCATTTGGATGGGCGAGTTCGGACGCACTCCACGCATCAACCAAGGGGCCGGACGTGACCACTGGGCGCGATCGTGGTCGGTAGTTGCTGGTGGTGCAGGGTTGAAAGGCGGCTTGGCCGTCGGGGCAACCAGCAGCGATGGGACCGAAGTCGAGTCAGAACCGTACAGCGCTGAAGATTTGATGTCGACCGTTTGTAAGGGGCTGGGTATTTCGTTAGAAACCACCTACACTTCAAAGAATGGCCGTCCGATGAAGATTGCTGGTGGTGGCAAGCTGATTCAGGAGTTGCTGGCGTAGAGCTGCGATTGGCCTTTTACAATGGTCATCGCGTCTCGTGCGGCATGAGCACCCTCTGTGAGTGATGAAGAAGCCGAGCCGCACCGCTCAGCGGAAGAATTAATCCGCCGCCACCAGGTTGGTGTATGGCGGTATTTGCGGATGCTCGGTTGCGACGAATCGTTAGCGGATGATTTGACCCAGGAAACCTTGCTGAAAGTTCTCTGTCGAGACGAGTTCACACAGCACAGCGATCCTGCGACAGCGTCTTACCTGCGGCGAACCGCGCATAACTTATTGGTTTCCTACCACCGTAAAGGTGGCAGAACCAAAACGGTGGTTACATCAGACCCACTCGATGAGATTTGGAACCGCTGGGCAGGACGTGACCTTAGCGGGGATGAAACTTTAGACCGACTGAAAGTTTGCATGGAATCGCTCAGCGATCGGGCACGATTAGCCCTTAAAATGAGATTCGGCGATGAGGCCAGTCGGGCCGAAATCGCTGCGGCACTTGATATTACTGAACACGGCGCCCGAAACTTAATGCAACGGGCCAAAATGCAACTCAGGGAATGTGTCCTGAGCAAGATAAGTGGAACTGAGTTTTGATGAGTAACAATCCTGACCCTCAATCGCAACCGCCGGGCCAGTGGTCCGACGCGGATGACCGGGCGATGGATGCGCTCTTGCAGGAATTTTTTCGCCAGCAGGACGGCCCCCTGGTCGGCGGCACTCTCGATTCGCAACAGCGGTCCACCGCCGGTCCGCGTGACTTTACCCGCGATGTCCTGGCAAAGCTGGACCAGTCCCGACAAATTGCCAACGGAAGTGGTGCGAACCGCATTTACAAACCGGTCGCCCCGCAAAAGGGAATCCAGGTCGCCGCGGCGGTTCGTTTGTTGGCGGTGTTGGCCGCATCTGTGTTGGCATTACTCGCTGTACGCGCGTGGAAAAACAACGGCATGCAAACGGCGGTTGTCGTCAACCCATCGCAAAATAACAGCGATTTGGTCGCATCGGGAACCGACGCCTCACTAGACCAGAATACGAATCGCTTAGGCTCTGGCGCCGCTGCGCCGTCGAATAATGTCGCGGCCGTCACCCCTGAATCGTCCAAGCCGCATTCGGCGAGCAAGCCTCGCCGCGAACCGATTGTACTAAGTTTGGACAATTCGGTTGCTGGCCCCAACAAGCCATTGGACAAGACGGAAACAGTAACCGTTAGCGGTGATAGTGGTGGCCAGGTGTCACCTTCAAATGACAGAATTGCTGCTTTGCGAAAGTCCAGCTTACAAGATTTCGATCGCCAGTTCTTGACCTACTGGGAATCGATTGGCGTGACGCCAGCCCCAGCGGTAGACGAAGCGACTTTGGCTAGTCGGATTGCGGACCGATTCGGTTTTCGCCTGGCCGCCGCCGATGTCCAGCGATCAAGCAGTTCTGCCGGCACGGCAAACGCCACTGGCCAGGTGATTCAAGAACTCGCTTCGGATCAATTGTTTTCCACAGAATCGCAAAGCCAACTGCTTGCTGAGCGTGTGGTGCAGCAGTTGTCCAAAGGTTTAGGCTTAACCGCCGAACGACAAGGCGAATTGGTCGCCAGCGCGGCACAGGTAATCCGCTCAGGCGGTCGATTCGATCAATGGGTCAGCGATTGGGTCGCGGCCGAACCGTTCCCAAGTGATTCGGCGGGTGCACCGACCACAAAGGCCGCAGCGATGGGCGAATGGGTTGCGGGACGAGTTGTGGGTGCGGACGTCGGTTGTGCCCGATGTCACGATTCGCCGATCGACAGCCGGTTCAACCAACACGATTACTGGGCGGTGGCGGCATTGTTCGCACCGTCAAAGACCGATTCGGTTTTCTATGAAATGCCCGACGGTCGTCAAAGAGTCGCTTCACCGGGAGCCCCAAAACGCTGGCTTGGCTTGCCCCAGCAACTGGCCCAGCCCGATGCCGAGGATGCCGTGCGTATCTCGTCGCGAGAAGAGTTTGCACGCTCCTTGATCGGCAACCGCCAACTCGCCCGCAGTTTGGTCAACCACCTGTGGTCGATCGGTTTTGGTACGCCGATGGTTTCCGCCGCCAGTTCTCCGATCGCTCCTCCGCGAGACGATTCGATCGAAGTGGCGCTGGAGATGCTGAGCGAAAAATTGATCGCAGCCAACTTTGATTTACGCGTCGCGGCCCGCTGGATCGTTCAGTCCGAACCGATGAAGCGTGGAACACCTGTTGAACTGCAGGGTGATGCCTGGCGGTTGGCGGGTGAGTCACAACTGGTTTCGGCTTCGCTTGCCCAGCGGTCGTTTGCAGCGGCACGGTCGCCATGGCCGACTGCCTCGCGTCCGCAATTGTTGGCAATGATGGAGTCTCGCAGTGGCAAGCAGCCATCGAAGATCGGACCGCAAGATTCCATGTTGGCTCAGCCAATTACCACGACGCCTGGTTCGCCGGCCGCTAAGCCTTCGTCGGGATCCAATGGCGGCAAATCGTCGGCAAAACCGATTGGCCTTCAAGATTATTGGTGGACTCAGTGGTTATCAGATCGCGAAGGCCTCCGAGGCGGATGGATGGAATCGATCACAGATCGCGACCAACAGGTTCGGCATGCTTTCTATGCGGTTGGTTATCACAACGTTAGCGAGCGTCAAATCGAATGGGTGCAATCTTTGCTCGGCCCCGCATCCTCAGGCTCGGATGTTCGAAATGAGGAAATCGCGAAGGTTTACTGGATTATCCAGAACGCTCTTTAGGATCGGTCGCGCAAAAACGGCGATTGATTTATGGATCTGGTTTGAAGATTCCTACGGATGTCGAGTCGCCGCCCAACCAGTCGCATGCAATCTGTTTCCGCGTTGATCGAGCGGGAACATAGGAAGTCAAGTACTTTGCCAGCTTATGGTTGTGGCGGATCTTCCTTTACCGATTCCCGAACGTCCATTTTCAACGTTCCCTTCATGCCTGGCAACAAAAGGCCAGCATGATTTTCGACTTCGGCCCAGACGTCGAATGTTTGTTCAGTGAATCGAATTTCAGGACTAACAAAAACGATTGTCGCAGGAACCACTGCCTCTTCCTGGCCAACCTGAATGTGCAACGCCGCAGAATCACCCTTATTGATTTTGAAGGCAAACTTGCGATCGACGCTGGCGATCAATCGCAGTCGTTTAAGCGATACGATCCGCATCGTGGGCTTGCCGCTCACCACAGCTTCGCCGGGATGAGCATCGATACCGACTACGATTCCGGCTAAAGGTGAACGCAATGTACGACGAGCCAGCTGGATATCGGCAAGTGTCTTTTCTTCGCGGCGAAGCTGGGCAGTCAGCCGCGCCACCTCTTGTCCAAGTTGTGCCTGCTGGATCGACAATTCGGATTGGTCTCGTTCTAGGCGAAGTCTATCGATTTCGGTTTCCGAAATGCTTTTGGGATAAGCCGCGATGGCGTTAAGGCTTTTCTCAAGAATTTTTTCATTGAGCATCAAAGTCTTTTCAGAAAATCGAAGATTAACATCGTTGCCAGCCTCTGCGTCCGCGATTAGGCATGACATCTTTTTGACCGCTGACTCACCTTCATGAAGCGCGCGATCAAGTTCCATCAGCACTGCCCCTTCGGCGACATAGTCCCCGGTCTGAACGTGCAACTTGGTGACTACACCGGTATCTAGCGAGGCTACCTCGACATCAGCGATCAGTTGTAAGGGCAAATTTCGGATTTCGATTTCTTGCCCCCAGGTTTTGCCTCGGTTGGCGACGAGCGTCAATAGAGCGAGAGCGACGACAAGCACGGTTTTCATTTCAATCCAACTCCGAATCAGTGTGCCGCTGTGGTCAGAAAGTCTGGCCGCAGTGGTTGCCCCAAGAATTCGTTCGGCCACCGTATCGCCACGACTGTTTCGGAATGGGCGTTCGGAAGGGGTCGAGGCGTCCGATCTGATGCACAGCGTATTTCGCGTCGGTGGTAAAGAAAATAATTCGTTACAAAATGAGGGTACTTTTTGTTGTCGTTGGCAGGATGTCACGAACGGTCTGATCGTGTGGCCAATAACGCTCCTGGGTAACAGCAAGCACAATCGGTTCAAACTGAAAAACATTGAGGTCTGGCCTTGCGGGGCCGGGAAGGGCTCTCTCTGGCCCTGAGAGGCCGACTCTCCCAACGGAGAGTTTCGTGCTCGTTAAACCGATTTATTTCTACCGACGTGCTTAGCGGAAATTGATCAAATTGCGCAAATAGCGTGCCGACATGCTGGCCACCGTGGAATATCCGGCGTGTATCTTGGCCTTGCCATGAAACCCCGCACCAAGACATCGGTCCGCAGTTGCATCGGAATCTGCTAAGACGGTAAACACCTCGTACGACTTTAACAGCGGACGTTCACCACCATCGGGCGACGCTTTGACGGCAATCGGACCTCCCTTGGTTTGCGAAAGTTCGCGAGGGATCTGGGTCATTTCGTCTTGGCTGACATCGACCACCTTAGCGGTGAAACGCTGGCCGGCGGATTGCTCCAGCATCAACGAAACCGATTGGTCGGTCGCAACCAATTGCACATCGGCTTGGTCAACCACAACCGTCGCTTCGTATCGTCCGGGTCGGCCAACCAGACAGACAATCGTGTTGGGTTCTAATAAGGCCCCCACATTCTCAAGATCCAGCGGTGTTCCGTTCCAGTGCTGCAGTTCCGTGGAATCATCCGGTTTTCTGGGAACATTTTCCGCAAGAATGACCACTCCATCGCGATCGGCACGTAACGTCAATCTTTCCAGTTCTTGCTTCTTTAGTTCAATAACCGCACTCAGGTTACGAACCTTTACCTTCAGTTCCGCGATGTGACGTTCTGAATCGATCAACCTATTTCGATTCAATTCGAAGCCGACGAGATCGCTGCGGGCCGTTGCCAGATCGCCCTCAAATCGCAATAAATCGAGTTCCAAATCAAGATTCTTCAAAACCGCGATCACATCACCTTTGCGAACGCTATCGCCTGGGCGAACTCGGATCTGATCTATTTTCCCGGCGACGGTAACCGACAAGATTTGTGCATCCTGAGGCCGAATCCGCGCGTATCCCGAAACGTATTGCGGCAGTGGCAAGAAACTGATCGCCAACACGACTGCGGTGCCTAGCCCGATCGTTCTGGTCAAACGAAACTTACTCACTTCACGAAATCTGCCAGGGCAGGACATATACTGAATCGCTTTGAATAATGGAACGAAAGCCATACCGACCAGCGACATGGCAATCATGACGTTCCCCAGGACGGCCAGGCCGTATGGTTCGAGCATTGACCTGACGAACCAAAAGACGGCGATCATGATGAACCATTTGTAGGCAAATGATGCGACACTGTAGGCCGCAAAACCGAGTCGGTTTCGGGTCGGCAATTGACGATCGTTAATGGGTGGCAACCCCAAAGCCCATTCGCGAAGCTTTGAAATCATTGCCAGTCGAGCCTTCTGGCTAAGGTTGGGGATTTCTAAATAATCCGACAGCATGAAATAACCGTCGTATCGCATCAGCGGGTTAGCGTTGAACATCAAAGTGCTGACCGAACTGAGGAACATGATGTTCAACGACAGGTAATGAATCCAGCCGGGATTGGTGTGCCACCAAACGAATGTGCAGATCGCAGCCATCACGATTTCCACATACATCCCGGCGGCCCCGATCACGATCCGATGCCACCGATTCGGCAGGATCCACGAATCCGAGGTGTCGCAGTACATGGCCGGCGTGAACACTAGTAACATAAAACCGATTTGGTGACATTCGCCGCCAAAATGCTTGCACATTAAACCGTGCCCGAGCTCGTGCACGCTTTTCGTAAATATCAGCAACACAAACATTAATGCCAGATTGTCCAAGCCAAAAAAACTCTGGAAATCAGGAAGCCTTGCGAAAAACTCCTCCAAGTTCGAGGCGACCAGAATCAAAGCGTTTGCGCAAGTCAGCAGGGCTAGGCAAGTGAACCATTTCGAAAACATCCATCCGAGTTTGTTGTAAAGAAAAGCCAGCAAGCGTTCCGGATCGACACCGGGAAATCGCATCGAAGTCATGCTGGCCAGCATGCCGACCCACTTGCGCTGCTGCTCGCGATGACGCTCTCGCCGCAGCGAAATCGCTTGGCCCGTTGAATCCGAAATCAACAACCCCATCCGTTGCATCTGGATGACCAATTGCTGGATCATCCCCAGTCGTGTCGTGGATTCGGGAAACCGGCGGTCAAGGATTTGTTTCAGCGTCCGATAGTTGGTTTTTTCTCGCAGTGCTTCGAAAATGACATATTCGGCCTCTTGCAGTCGATAAAACTTCATTGATAACGGGTCCTTTACGACCCAGCTTTGTTGACCTTGAAGAACGACTTTTTGGACGATCAGGTCGGAACGCGTCCGCATCCCGATCCATAGATCGACGCTGGTGTTTGATGATGCCAAGTTGGTTGTCATGGTTCGCTATGGTCACCAATTAGTTATTTCAAATCCGGTGCGTGCGTTTCCGTCTTTTTGGATCAATTAAAACAGGGGAAAGAACACATGCTTTTGAAAAAATTCGCCAATATCGCTAAACCACAAATAACCGAGGCTTGACTTGCCGCAGTAGATTTTTGCCGATACCGCCGACCGAACTTGGTCGATTGTGATATCGCTGTCGTCGATAGTTGCCCGGATTTTGATGACTTGTCGATTGTCACTGCTGATCGAAACCACGTCGGAAATTTCGACAACCCGCCCGGAATAACGCTTGGACGTATCGGCGGCTAGCAAGAATGAAACCTTCAAATTACTTAGATCGCCGTTTTGAATCGCTCGTGCCAGATGACCTTGCCGGCGGATCGGCAAATTGATTTCGATCATCCACTGGCCGCCAATGTCGGCCACTTCCATCAGGCGCACACCTTCGCCGACGACGCGGTTTTTCAACTGATATTTTAAGTCCCAGGTAATGACCTGGCCATCGATCGGACTGTAAACCGTCAGCAGATCGGTAATCTTGTTTAAGATCGCCAACTGCGCCTCAAGACTTTCGATCTGAGTTCTCAACGACACGATGTTTTCTTCGATATCTGTGGCCGACTTGTCGCGTGTGGGGCTGTATCGTTGGTCTTCGACGATTGTCAACCTTTGTCTCGCCGTTTTTAATTGGCTTTGCAATTCCTCGACGCGGAACTCATGCTCGGGGCTGGCCATCTGCACCAGCGCTTGGCCTTTTTTGACCGGGTCACCATGATGAACGAGGACTTGCTGGACTTCGGCTTTAAGGTTGCTGAAAACAGGTTTGTAAGTCGATGGCACCAGCATGCCATCGGCTGTCACATAAAAGTTGACTGGCCAGAAGCAAATCGCAAGTACAACCGCAACGACCAACCCTAAGCCGATCAGCGTCTTGTTGAGGTATTTGGGCTGAGTCAGGGCTTTTGTGCGGCCTAGGAGTTTCCAAAGCGGATATAGAAAAATCTGTTGATGCTGCAAGGCGTTGCCGATCGCATGCTCGGCGTGTGATGCGAGAAACTGTGCCTTCGGTTCTTCGTTACTACGATTCCAGGTTTTCTCAAATACCTCAAAGACGATCCCGCCGATCAGCGGTTGCAATAGGGGTGTGGCTGAAGGATCGTCGGTCGCGTCGCTGGTTTTTCGGATCGGCAGAATTGCCAAACTACGGGTTTGTGATACTTGGACATAATCATCCAGCGACTTGCGGATCGCGGTTGGCAAGTCATCGGTGTTGGGGAACCAAAACGCCTGTCCGGTTTTCAAGACGCTAGCGGCGAATTTTTCGAGCCGCTTTGTGGTGTTGCTGCGGCGATTCACCGACGCTTGTCCGCTGATCGCGAATATTTGCTGTTTTCCGCCGCGTTGGACCAACACCGTAACGCGGTCATAGCCCAGCATGCGGCGAGATTCGTTGGCAAAGTTCGCAGTGGCTAGCGACAAGTCGATACTGCTGTGGACCAGCTTGAGGAACGTGCTGAGTTCCTGTGCATCAAAAGGCGTACCATTTGGCGATTGCTGGCCGGCGACCGATTGCGTTCCGCCCAGCGGTCCGGGGTGGGAAACGGTGATCAATTGCAACGCATCGCGAAACCTTCTTTCGAGGCTACTAAGACCGCCTTGATCGAACGTATGGTTTTCGATGATCAGTTCAACCAATCCTACGGTCCCGACGTCAAACATACCGACCAGCAACAGGTCGGCTCGATCGGAGTCCGTGTATCGGGTTTGTAATAGAATCGGTTTACCGTTTTGCAAGACATCGGCCAACATCCGTTCATGATCTTCTTGCCGCATTTTAACCGCTGGTGGCGAATCATCTTGAGACAATGTGGCGACGACACGAAATCCGATCGTCGCGTCCCACAAGATTCCCGCTTGTGCACCGAATAACGACGCAACCTTCGTCAGCCAATCATTTGGGGTGAATGATCTGGTTTTATCACCTGGCGCGATTGTTGGGACGCGTCCGAGTGACTCGGCCGGATTTTGCGGATTGGCAGATGAAATCACGAGTTTCACCGGTTCGAGGGTGCAAAACTGTAAGGGGATGTGGCAACCCTAATCTTAGGTTCGAATTGAGTAACGATTATCATGAATCCGGGGCATGCACCAAACCACATCGATTAAGAAGATCCGGGACCAGATAAAACGATTAAATGGTGTCTCCGATACCGAACTGAAGTCGCGGGGCCTGGACCTGAAGTACGAAGCGATGAGCGGTCGTGCGATCCGTCGGTTGGTCGTCGATGCATTCGCGTTGGTTGCCGAATCGAGTCGACGCCATTTGGGCATTATACATCACGACGTCCAATTGTTGTGTGGTATGGAGATGTCGCGCGGTCGAATTGCGGAAATGAAAACGGGCGAAGGAAAAACGCTGACCGCCGGGTTGGTCGCTTATGTCGGATCGCTGTTTGGCCGCGGAATGCATGTCGTTACGTTTAACGATTATTTGGCCATGCGGGATCGTGACATCCTAGCCCCGGTCTACGCCGGACTGGGGCTGACCTCAGGCGTGATTTATGAAGGATTGCCGCCCGGCGAACGAAAGAAGGCGTATCAGTGTGATATTACCTATGGGGCGGCCAAGGAGTTTGGATTCGATTTCCTGCGCGACCGAATAACGCTGCGTGATTCAGGCGTTAATCGCAGCGGGGTGATGCGAGAGACCTTCTTCGCCTTGGTCGACGAAGCAGACAGCATCCTGATCGACGAAGCTCGCACACCGCTAGTGATCGGGATACAAGAGCCCGCCAAGCAAAAGGCTAATCAAGAATGTTGCTTGTGGGCCGCCTATCATGCCGCTTCGCTGATTGAAGGAACGCATTTTCATTACGACCCAAAGGATCGATCGGTTAAGATCCTCAGCGATGGCCAGCGATTCATTCGAACCTTGCCAGAGATACCGGCAATTGGCAAATTGTCGTATCGCGAGATATTCGATTACATGACCAGTGCGATTGTCGCAAGGCGAGATTATCACTTGGACAAGCAGTACGCGATTGAAGACGGAAGGGTCGTTATCATTGATGAGTTGACCGGGCGCCCCGCACCCGATCGTCAATGGCAGAAGGGGATCCATCAAGCGATCGAAGCCAAAGAGGGCTTGTCGGTCAGCCCCGTAAACCATCAAGCGGCGACGATTACGATTCAAACGCTGTTCGGAAAGTATGAACACATTTGCGGGATGACGGGAACGATCTATTCGTCACGAAAGGAGATTCGCAAAATCTACTCCAAACGCGTCGTTCGCATTGCGACGCATCGACCCGTGATTCGGCAGCAGTATCCGACCAAGGTTTTCGCTACCAATGCTGACAAGTTCGCGGCGATTGTTCAAGAGATCCAAACTTCTGTTCAGCAAGGCCGATCGGTTCTGATCGGAACGCGAACCGTCAATGCTTCGGAAATGCTGTCCGCTGTGCTTCATGACAAGAACGTCGCACACTCACTGCTCAATGCTCGGTATTTGGAAAAGGAGGCGGAGATTATTGAACAAGCCGGCCAGCCCGGTCGAGTCACCGTGGCGACCAATATGGCCGGCCGGGGCACCGATATCAAACTTCATCCGTCGGTGCGTGAAGCGGGCGGCTTGCATGTGATCGTGACGGAATTGCATGAAAGTTCGCGAATCGATTGGCAATTAATCGGACGGGGATCACGCCAAGGCGATCCAGGCAGTTTTAGGATCTACGTATCGTTTGATGACGAAATTCTTAAGCTCGGTTTTGGGGACCGTAAGGCCGATCGTTTAAGAGTGAAGTTCCAGCATACGACCTTTCCGGCCAACAGCAGACGGTTCAAATACTTTCTGGCCGCACAGGCCAAATCCGAACGAAGGTGCATGACCGATCGGCTGATGTTGGCTAGGCGAGAAAAGGATCGTCAAAAGAGCTTATCGGAAGCGGGCATGGATCCCTATTTAAACACGGTTGACGAGTAGGTCTTCAGCACGCGTGAGCCGCGTTTTTAAAACGCGATGAGGTTCCGCCAATGCAAATGAACAGTTGACTATTGCCCGAAGTTCTTACTCGCCATTTGTATGAATAGCGTCAGCTTTATAGGCCGTTGCTTTGAGCGGCCAAGAAGGATCGTTGAAGTTGTCGGCGGGTGACAACGGCATGCGTTCGTCCGGCGTTGTCGACCAACACGGCAACGTGATTTTTTGAGTCGTATAGTTTATAGAGGACGGCTAAGTGAGATTCGTCTTGTTGGCAGCGGATGATCGGATGAATGATCACATGGCCATCGATTTCCAGCTCGGCAAAACGGATGAAGCCGACGATTTTTTTTCGTCGTTCGACCAAAACAATCGGCTGGCCTTTGCGATGCGCTTCTTTCTTAGCGATGTCGATCTTGATCGGTTCCTGGACCATCGCCAAGCGTGTTTGGGGCACACCGAAACGGATCGCCGGTTCGTTGCCCATCTCAAAAACGTTTTTGGCCAGTCGGCGTTGCCCCGCGGCCAGGACGCCCGCCTCATGTCCCTGGCGCAGCACTTGTTCGAGTTCCGATCGCTGCATCGACAGACGCAACTGGATGGGCGTTTCGCCGGTCAGCAAACGTAACAGATTGCCCAACAACCCCAGCAACAATGACACCGGAGCGAACAGGATGGTAAAGAAGATCAACAGCGGTCGAGCGGCCCGCAAAAGTTGATAAGGGGCATGATAAAACAGGTACTTGGGCAACAGTTCGCCCAACACGAACACGACCGGTGTTGTCATCGCGGTTCCGAGCAGTTCGGCGCCGGTGCCGTCGCTGCTGTAGAGCGATGAGACCAGCATCACGATTGCCAAGCTGACCAAGTAGTTCGCTAGGTTGTTTCCGATCAGTGCCGTGGCGACAAAAATCGTCGGGTAATTGAGCAACAGAACGATCGCTCGCGACATCCACGAACCGCTCAATCCGTCCAACACCAATCGGATACGTGATACGCGATACATCCCGGTTTCGGTGCCGCTGAAGAACGCGCTTAGCAGCAATCCGACGATGAACAGCACGATGGGGACGATGATCATGTCGTCTCCACGGCGTTCTGGTGCTCGAAACGGCCGGTCAGGATTTGATGCACGATGTCTTCGGTGGATAGCATGCCGATCGTGTCGCCAAACTCATTGACCACAATCGCGACGCTTAATTTTTGCTGCTGCAGCAGGTCGAGGGCTTTGGAAACGCTGCTTGACCACGGCACATAACAAACCGGTTCGATCGCGGCGGTTGGCTGGTCGACCTGGCTGGGCCTCAATTGATCGATATTCAGAGACCCGACGATGTGGTCACCACCGGGTTCGACAACCAAAAGATAACCCGGTCCGGCGAAACCTTCGGCCGACATCGCGAATGCTTCGGACAGGTCCTCAGGAGTAATCGGCGGGGCACAGACCGGCAGCGTGCTGCGTGGTCGCATGCACTCATCGGCACGAATATCGGCTAGTTGAACCAAGTTTTTCAAAGCGGTCTGTTCCCGTTTGGCCAGCGCCGTATCGCCGGTGCCCAAGTCGATGGCCCGGCCGATCGCCTCCAAATCGATTTCTGGTTCGGGTTCAAAGCCGGGCCAGATCAGCCGGCGTGCAACCAAATTGGCGACTCGCACGGCTGGCAGTGCGGGGCGCACGATCCGCAGCGCGATTGTCACGGGAAAGCCGCACAGCGTAGCGATCCGTTTGGGCGCGAGCACGGCGAGACTTTTCGGCAACATCTCGCTGCAGAAAATCACGATCAGCAGGTTTGCCACAGTGAATGTGATCGCGACCCCGCCGCCAGCTTGCGGCGACGCTTCTAACTTTGCGCCGACGATGCCGACCAAAGTGAAGTAGGTCAAATTGACCAGCAGATTCCAAAACAAGATGCCTGACAACAGTTCTTCGGGCTCGTACAGCAGCCGAGCGGCCAGGCGCGCCGCCGTGCTGCCCTTTTCCATCTGTTTCAGGTCGCGACTTCGCAGCGAAAACAGAGCCGCCTCGCTACCGCTCATTAATCCGCTGGTGATCAGCAACAGAGTCATCGGAACGAGCCAAGGCAAGATGATTTGCCACGTGGTCACGATCCGTCTCCTGCACCGCCACGATCGCGATCGAGCGAAACATCAAACTCGCTCAGCGCGGGCACCAACATCGCGGCTGTGGTGAAACCGTAACCGGCCAAGACCGTCAATACGACGAACAATTGGTCACGTTGCAGTAAAAATTGGGTGATTGCGTAAAACGTGATCAGCGGCAACAGAAACGATGCGACAAAGATTGCCGAGGAAGGGTTTCGCCATCCCAGGGCCGCAAACAACGCTGCCCCACCGCCCAAAATCATTGCTAGAAATGGTGCCAGTTGTAGTTGAAAGGCTCCTCGAAAACTGACCATGATCACCATCAGGATCGCCACGCCGACGCAAAGGAAAAAGACCGTACCGAGGCTGACCAGCGTTGCGGTACGTCCGGCAATGTAATTCAATCCGCTGTGGATCCCTAGCATCGAAACGAAGGCATAAAGCTGGATCGCGCCCAGGATCGCGAACACGGTATTCTCAATCGTCATCGCACCGCTGAAGCCCAAGTAGATGATCAACGCCAGCGGCAACAGGATCATCTCCTTGGCGACATACAACACGCCAAGCATCTTTCCGAAAATGAACTCCGACGGGCGAATGTCGGTCACCAGCAACAGGTCCAGCGCCAGCCCGTCGCGTTCGCCGGTCAATGAATTGACAGCCAAAGCATTGACCAAGACGAGGCTGATGACACCGATCGCAGCGACCGGCAGTGTGGCGATTGGCAACGCGTTTTCCGTGGGGTCGAATCGTTTCAAGGCTTCACCGCTACGTACGCTCGCCACAACGATCGCACCGACGATGGCGAACAGGGCAAGGAACGCGACTCGAACGACAATCACCTTGCGGCCGTAAGCCCAAGTGCAGATCTCACGCCACAAGACGGGATTATCCCAAACGCGTCGTGGCGAACGCGCTTTCCAGTTGATCGTGGCGGTCGCCGGATCAACCGATTCGGCGTTCGGGTCGCTAGCCTGAGAAGAAATCAGTTCGCGCAGGTCGGTGCCGGTTTCTGGTTCCGGAGCCTTAAAGCGGACTTCCTTTGACGGATTCCAGTCACGCACCTTGTAGACACCGAACAACAAAACGGCCAGCGAAAGCAGGGCAGTCGCAAACGTATAGGCCGTCGCGACGGGCACGCCCCACTGAGTTTGTGTCGCAAAGGGTGTCGTCGCTGCGCCGATCGCCGCAACCGGGTTGATCCAATTGGCCAGGTCAACAAGCTTTGGGCCGATCAAGCCGCTGGCCGCGATTTCGGCAAAAGCACCATACAAGACCAAGACCAAAACGGTCGTTGCAATCGCCTGAAACGTCTTCTCACGCCATAACCCGACCACTGTACCCACAGCCGCGGCCAACAAAACCGTCACCAAAGTGATGCCGTAAGCGGTAGCGACTTGGCCGATCGACACGCCGCCGAGCAACGATATTGCCAAAAAGAGTGGTAATGCCGCAAACATCATCGACAGCGGCCCCAGCAGACTCGCCGCACACTTGCCAAACACAATTTCGCCGCCACCAAGGCGGGTCATCAGCAACAACAGCAACGTGCGGCGATCTTTTTCCTGCGCCACATTGCTGGCCGATCCCACGGCCGCGAGGCTGGCCAAGACAATCAATTGAAGCGGAGCCAAAAGCGCAAACATACTGCTGCCGAAACGCGATAAATCGCCGGCCGAGGTTAACGAACGGGTTCCCGCAAGCACTAAATATCCAGTACTTAGCAACACAAACAGCGATACGACGTAAACGCCTCTTGCGAGGTACGTTTTGGTGCGTTTGGGGGCGACAATGGCCTCACGGTTGAAAACCGGTCCGAGCATAACGACGTCAATTTTGGAATCGGGCTAGGGCGAACACTCCAGCCATCATAATCGATCCGTGCGTTTCAGACGCTACCACTGCCGCGGACGCTGTAATCGTCGCAATGAATATTTGGCGGAATGCCAATTCTTGCAGAAAGTCCTCGCACAAGACCCAATTTAACCTACCGTTAACGGTAGAGGTCGTCATTGGGCAAGCCACGGCTGATCAGTTACTTGCCGCCATCTCCCATCCACCGGACTTACCACTGTGTTTCAAAGCTTTACTCGTAAAGCTCGAGCGTTCTTGAAAGATGACTCGGGTCCAACCGCCGTAGAATACGCGATCATGCTTGCCCTGATCACCGCGGTTTGCGTCGGATCGGTGTCGCTGTTGGCAACGTCGATCGACCAAAGTTTTACCACCTCGGCCAATACAGTCGCAAACGCCTTCGGAAATTGATGAACAACTCGACAGTCGATGCCAACGACGCCAAACGATTCCGCATCTTTGCCGATGCTGACGTGGAACTGTCGTTAGTTATCCGATATGCAATCTTCGGATTGGCATGCGTCACCTACTTCAGTTTCATGCTGGTTTGCAACCAGCGTGTGCAGATGCCTGACGCACCGATTCAGGATTTTTTCCTGCGAGCACTCGAAGATGCGACCTATTGGTTGCCAGGTCTTTTCTTCCTCGCACCGCTAGCGGTACACGATTTTATTAAAAGTTGTGGGCGAGTATCGCGGCCCGTCGTCCGCTTGCGAAACGAAATGAAATTGTTGATCGATCGCAAAAGCGAACGGCCAATCGAAGTTCGTCCTGGCGAAGCGTGGCCCGAAGTGCTGACTCACTACAACCATATTCGTGGCGAATTGCTCAGATTGCGCCGCGAGGTTAGCGAGTACGAGGCGATGCTGGGCAATGCCGCTATCAGCGAACTGAGCCAACCGGTCGTGTCTAGCGAAAACGAAAGTTCGGCGAAAGCCGATTCGCCGGGCGGCCGAGCGACCATAAACGACCCGGCGATCGATTCGAACGCTTTCGCACCTGCGACCAACTGATTTTCGACCACCCGCTGCTGGCAGCGGGTAACGATATTGTTTGCCTCAGTAATGCTTCGCGGGAGTTGTTTCCGTAATTCAGGCAGCACGATTTTTTCAAACACCGCACAGCAAGTGGTCGCAACATTGACACCTAACGCCACAAGGTTTGCAGCGGATTGGTGGCGATTCCCACAGGCGGCAGTGGCGTGGAGTAACCGCCATAGCCACCTGGGCTTAATTCAGTCGCACGCATTGCTGTTTGGTCGCTCGACCGCGACGAACCGGAATAGGGCGGCAAGGTTTGCGAAGCGACCATCGGATAGTTGGTCGAACCGGTCGCCGAAAACGGCGCGATCGGCGTCGCGGAATCGATCGGTCTCAGGCGTGCAGCGAGCGCCGCTTCGGCCGACAGAGCCGAATTGGGCGGCACGGCCTGCTGGGGCGGCATGCGTCCGACCGCTTCGTAGTCGACTTTTTCTTCTCGCTGGATCTTCACGACTTGCTGTGGCACATCGACCCGCCGTCGTTCGGTCACCCAATTGGTACGAGTTTGGCGACGCTCGACCGTTTCGCTGCGTGCCTCCCAGTGGGTCCTCGGCACGTGTTCGTACTGTAAAGTCGGCTGGACAAACGGGTTCCAGCGTCCGCGGACTCGCGGTTCCCAACTGTAGCTGACCACCGGCGAGTAAACGGTTCGCGTCTCGGGCGTCACTTCGACCACCGTTTCAGG
>DIUH01000219.1:8460-10377 GCA_002428205.1 Planctomycetaceae bacterium UBA6163 | reverse complement strand
TCCCCCGTCGGCTTGTCCGACGGGAAGCAAAGTCTCACCCCCTCCCGCCCAAAACCCGCAAATCATATTCGCTGAATGTCCCGACATAAAATCCATACCGCCAAATCGCACTTTGTCCCATCGCAAACGCCGTATTGTTCATGAACGACAAGGCGATCTCACCAGGACTCTCGGCAATATTTCCTCGCACCGCAATGTGCAGATGATCCGGCATCCACGCACGCACCGCTAATCCATAACCATGCTTTCTTGCCGTTGCAATCAGCGCCCGATCAAGCCTTTCATAGTCACATTCATTGCGAAGCCGTCCGCGCCCATCAATCACCAATACAACATGCAAGTTGTACCAATACCTGCCGCTATTCGACTCACTCGGTTGATCCAACGACACGGATGGATCATTAACAGTAAACCGCTTTAACATCTCTGAAAAACGTCGATCGACAAAGCTTTCTTTATCGACCTGGCCGAGAATATAGGCTTGAACGTCGGACGTCCGATTCTTTCCCACCGCACGAAACCCAACCTTTCTACTGAACTTGACAGCGGTTCCGGCCTGTCGAAAGGCGTGTTGCAACCGACCTTTGGCCCGGGCAACAAAAAGTGTCGGCGAAACAATCGGGATCGTCGAAAAACCGAGTTGAATCTGGTCCGGTTCCCAGCGCATTGAGATCCGTTTCAGATCATCCGATTTCCACGCTTCATCTAGCCTTTCGAAGAAGAGCGAGTTCGGTTGTGGCGGAAAGTTCACGCCATCAGTTGGCCATCCGGTCCACGTGTAGCGTAAATGGAATGACGGTTTCACATTTTCAATGCAATAGATGGGCGTTGGCATCGAAGCGGGCACGACTTACGGGCTTGGAAAATACTCGTCAATTCTGCGCGGGCTTTATCTATTTGAGAATGTTTGCCTGGGATAGGCAAGTTTTCGAACGCAAAAACTTTCGTTCCGGTTGGGCAAGCCAACCGGGGACGTGCCTCGTCGGTGTCAGCTTATCTAATAAACAAACGTCGGCTCCTGCTGGACAAGCCAGCAGGGGGCAGCGAATGTAGGACTAATTCCCCAGAACGTCATCACCCTCAACCGATACCACGACTAGGTTGCGACAGCAAATTTTCATCATCGTTCAAGGGCTGTGCGTGGCGGGCTTGAGCCTTGATGATTCCGGCTTCGCTCGACAGTCCGCCTTCAGCCTTCGTTGACACATCATCCTGTTCACGATCCGATGCTTGATCCGACCCGGTTGACTGGCGCTGCGGCTTTTCCACTTCCCCGTCCGCTCTTCGTAATGTGACGGGCAAACCTTTAGGGAAAACAACCTCGCGAGCACCATCAGGCATTGAAATCTCATTGTTCTGGTAAGCAATCTTGACCAGCCTGATCACAGCCGAACGAACCTTCAACCAACTATGCTCACTGCCATCGATCCAAAAATAGACTCGCAGATTTNNCCGTCGAATCCTGTAGGCTTTCCACAAGCACCGACGGTTCAGGATTGTTCAAGACAGCGGGATGTTCTTGCATCACTCGTAAAGCGATCTCTTGGGCCTTGGCGATCGAATCGTCGTATCCAATGCCGATATCAAAGATTTCGCGGCGATTCACATTGGTTGAGAAATTACTGATATTGGTTTTATACACACTGGCGTTTGGAATCTGGACAATATTTCCGTTAAGCGTCATCAATATCGTGGTGCGAACGTTCAACTGTTGCACATAACCCAAAATGCCATCCACTTCGACCAAGTCGCCCGTCGCAAACGGCGATTGCATGCTTAGAAAGATACTCGCAAGAAAGTTCTCCGTAATATCACGAAACGCGATACCGACCGCCAAGCCAATCAAGCCCGTGCCCCCGACAACCGTCAACGCCAACTGCGTCAGACCCGACACGCGAAGGACGATATAAACGCCCA
>DIUH01000219.1:569-8401 GCA_002428205.1 Planctomycetaceae bacterium UBA6163 | reverse complement strand
AACACCATCACCCCAAACGCGATGAATGGGATCGAACGGACGACATCTCGCCAAAGCGTTACCAAACCGGTCCACGCCGGACTGAAATCCCAAATCGATGGCTCCATGACTTCCATTCGATTTAACACCGCGACCACATCTTGTGTATTTTGAGCCAGATCCGTCGCCCAATTCTTTAGTTCTTCGGTTTCAACCGTGCCCTCCAGAAATACAACGCCATCGGTGACGCGAACATCCGTGTCTCGAAACCGCCCCGTTGCTTTGAGTACGCTCCGCAGACGAGCCAAGATTTCGTCATCTCGAACACCCGGGCGCACATCCACCTTCGCTGCAGCAGTCGACAATTGGTCGCCTCCCGTGGCGCTACTCGACGCTGGTAAATCACTTCTTGTCTCCGCAGATCGTTCTTGTGCAACCGCAACTGCACCGACCAGAGCAAGCGCCAAGCAACCAACTCGAACAACAGCCAGAATACTTGACCTCAGACAAATCGTTATCATGTACATTGCACCTTCGCATTGTTGTCATCAGGCAGTCGGTCCTAGCGAAGCGGAGTGTTCGATGCATTCGCTCATGGAAACGAAACGCTCACGCAATCGCCGCCTAGGCACGCCGCTGTGAGGCTTCGCCAAGACACAACGCAGCAATTTTCAGACCGTATTGAAGTCTGATTAGATGCGGGCACCTGTCGGTCGGCAAACCTGAACGAAGCGATTTCAAACGACCGATTCACACGACATCCACCTGCCGAATGACGATGCACGGCAGCAAGAGAGCAGGCGCCGGACACTTAAGCACCGGCACAGGTGTCTTCCTGCTTGACTTCGGGAATATTGACAGAAGTTCACGCAGCGGAAGCTGCGTGAATCCCCCGGGCTTATCCATTGGTATTTACACAATGATCCCGAGCGTGCAACTACGGAATGACATCAATCGCACAGGCTTGTCCTGCGGTTTGTTCGGTTTTGTGCTAAGGAGCGAAAGAACGCGCCAAGCGCGCACGTGCCCGGCTGATTTGCCGTAGGCAAATCAGCCGGGCACGTGGTTGGGGCGAGCCCCGGTTCACTAGCGAAAAACCGAAGCTTCCGCTGGGCAAGCCAGCGGGATTCATCAATGCAGCTCTCTATTTAAAACGGATGCACCTATGAGCTAAACTCGAACGGATCATGTTTGCTGGTTATAACGAATTACTTGAGTTGCCGTGCTTCTTTCCCGGTAAGCCTACTTATCCCGCTTACAACTTGTCATACTTCGTCGCCACGCCCTTGCACTTCTCGACCGGATACCGAACCTCATTGAAGTCAATCTTTGCTTCCGCGGCGGCCATCAGATCGATCCCGGCGATATTGGCGAATTGCACNNATTCATTACCGCGTTAGCATCGGTGTTAGCGACCCAACGAAAATGCTCCATCAATTCCGCCGCCTCGATCGCCAGCGCCATCGACAAGTTCTTCAAGTCATGAAACTGCTGCCAATCGCGGTCATCCGCAAATTGCCGCATCCGTTGTTTCAATTCTTGTAATGCCGAAGTTGTGTCGTTCATCGGGTACCGTTAAATCAGTTGGCTTAAGTTTCTTCATTGCGACGACCGCATTCATCTTTTGCCTCCTTGCCATTACTTGAAATCATCAGCCGACGAATGGCTTGCTCGGTATCCTCGGCTATCTGGTTCCAACCGGCGCGGCGATTGGGAAGCGACGAGAAATCAAACGGCATTCCAAAGGTTAGGTCGATCTTAGTGAGTCTTGGCAACCGACTGCCGGGCGGAAAAGCTTGAAACGCGCCACGAATGTAGCAGGGGACCACTGGGACCGGTGTGCCAGCGACCATCATCCCGACACCTGGCAGGAAAGGGCCCATTTCGCCGGTTCGAGTCCGCGTCCCTTCAGGGAATAGAATATACAGACTTTGTTCTTCAACGAGTCGTTGGCGAAGGTTTTTCAATCCCTGTTGGCCGCAATTCTTTCGCCAAACCGGAAGTGCATTGAGTGCCATCGCGGAGAACGCAGCCAGGGCGGGGACTTCAAAGAACACATCTCCAGCGGCGAGCGGACAAAGTTGATCGCGCATTCGCAGTGGCAGTGCCGAACCGACGATCAAAGCATCCAGGTGGCTTTGGTGATTCGCAACGACTACGAAGGGAGCGTTCTGAGGAAGGTGCTCTAATCCGCGGTAAGCGATACGATGACAGCAGGCTAACGATAGCCGCACACCGCTCCACCAAATCAGTCTTAGCGTCGACTCGACCAGCCCGCCTTCTCGCTGATAACTACGATGTCGCTCGTGGGCGGTCATGCCGATATCTCGAGCAGTTTTGAACTCCCAGTCCTCCATTTTCATCCGCCCCCCGTCAAAATCCGCGCTGGCTCGGACGCTCCGAGCGGCCCTAGGTGAAGTGACAAAAAGTGATAAACCGCTGGCGACACGAGCACGAGGCTATCGAATCGATCCAGCAAACCCGCATGGCCAGAGACATTGGTCGCGATACCCTTAAGTCCGACGTCATTTTTGATCGACGCAATGACAAGACCACCCATTTGACCCAAGACGCTGATCAAAAATCCGAGCAACCCAAGAGAGACCCAATTATCGATCGGGGTTTGGTGGAACACATAATGGCCGAAGCCAGCAACGATCAGCGTTGTGAACACAATTGCGCCCAAAAAACCTTTAACGGTCATTCCGGAGTTCGTCGCCACCAGCAGTTTTCGGTTGCCGCAGACGCCGTTGATAAAATACGCAAAAAAATCATTCAGCGACACGCTTAAAAACATCAGCAACAAGATAGGGCGGTAGGCTGCGGAGTTGGCAATGTTTCCGATGTAGGCCAACGAGAACCCAAACAACAGAAAGCCGAAGCACCCCAGCGCCACACGCTGGATGTAGCCTTGAGGCTGATCTTGCGGGATCGTAATAATGGCGATCAGCGCTACGACAAGCGGGGCGGATGCAAAAAACAAGCGATCGAAATGGTCCAGCGCGGCGAAGTTGGCTAAGAAGATTCCGACAACGACAGCAATCGAAATGAGGTAATGCCGGAATACGCCGGTTGACCTGGCAAAATCCCGATAGCAGCCGAGGCTAAGCAACGTAACGGCAGCAATGGTAAAACCCGCTCCCAACAAGACCGGCAACACGATACACCCGGCCAGCATCGCCCAGGATTTCCAACGCGCGAGCGCATCCGCATAGCCGTCTTCGCCGATTCGTCGACTTTTTACCAGCCCGGCGATCATCGCTCCCGTGCCAACGAAGCTGACAAGAATTGCGCCGCACAGCCAAACCGTCATCGGATGATCCATCCAATGGGTGATACCAAACAGACGCTGTTGGATCTCGGGTGTCATCGAATTTCCCAACAGAGTACGACGGTGTGATGTTTCATGTTGGTTTTATCCGCCAGCCGACGCTGGCAACTTGTTGATTGACTTGGCGAAGATGGATGCGGTGGACTTCATTACACGATTCTGCTCTCGTACAAGCGTGGTACGATTTCTTTGATGACGATTCGTTGGCGAAAATTCTTAACACCAATCCGAAAAAGGGGCTGACTCTGCGATTATGAAACAGCTTTGGAATTGGTTTGCGAAACAGGGTCTGGACAGCAACCTTTCATTGCGACCCCCCCCAGATGCGATCCGGTTTCCACGCCTCGACAAATAGAACCCCCGGTCGTCACCACGAACATCCCTAAACGGGGCAAAAAACTGCCCCGAGCCCGATGTCAATTTTTCTCGGTAATACGTTGAGAACGACGTTCGCATGTTGAACATCGTCGGCATGGATTAAGATTTGCGTTATACCATAGAATATCCGCTGTTGGGGGCCGCCCAAACGTGAACTTCCGCTCGGAATCTTTGCAGCGGCGCCAGCCGCATTTTTGCGAGACTTGTTATGTCACAGCTTGAGTATTGGGCCGAATCCTATCGAGATTATCTGCATTTGTTAGGAATGGCCCAGCTGGACAGGGACTTGATCGACAAAGTCGATCTTTCGGGCATCGTCCAGACAACCATGCTGGAGGCGTTTCAGAATGACGCTTGTGTTCCGACAGACGAACGGGAACAGCGGCTTTGGTTGCGACGGCTATTTCTGAACAACCTTCTCGATTCACTTCGCAAACTCCGCACCCAGAAGCGTAACATCGGCGCTGAGGTTCCTCTGGATCGGTCAATCGGCAATTCGACAATACGAATGCAGGCTTGGCTAGCCTGCGATGAATCGACACCGAGCGTCAAGGCGATGAAAAACGAAAATGCGGATTTGCTGTTGCAAGCGATCGCGGAATTGCCGGCAGCACAGCGTCAGGCCATTCAATTGCACCATTTGCAAGCGCTATCGCTAGAGGAAATATCATGTCAAATGGAACGCCCCAAGGGAGCCATCGCGGCACTGATTTATCGCGGGATGCAGTCTCTGCGGTTGAACGGATCTTTACGGGACTAATAATCCTAAAAACGGCGCGTCATCAATCGATCGGAATTACGCTTATGATTCGACAGCCTATCCGAAAACCATAAGCCGCACGGCGTTAGCAGGCCGTTGTTTTAGTAACCCGACGCGTGAGCGAGGGACCTCACCTTGCCCCTCGCTCACGCGTATTGAAGTTACACCTTTTGTTCTCATCCCAACCCGAAGCGTAAGCCAGGAAATGACTTACGTCACTTTGGTGACGTGCGTGTCCAGTCCCTCGCTCACGCGTCGGGTTATGATAAACACGGTAAATTACACGCGATCTCTATCCAAAACCACGAAAAGTACAACTTCAAAACTCACGCGTCGGGTTGTGATGCCGCCGCTAATTTCGCAATAAGACATGAAATCAACAGCCCGCTAGCCGCAGTTCATGCGGACAAAAACCGGGGCTAACGCACATCGGCTGATTTGGCGGTCAGGTTTTCGGATAGGCTCTAAGTCAATTGGGGAACTCAGCACTTGTACAACGGACAGAAGCTTCTTTAATTAACACCCCCTTCGGGTTGTTTCCATGAACCTCCAGACGCCTTCCGAGCCAGATCATGATGACGAGTCATCGCCATGGAGCGACTTGCTTGTTCGTCTGTTGGAGGCATGGGAGCGTGGTGAGTCGAATGAACTGGAACGGATGCGTCAGGAAAACCCGGAATACTCCGATTCAATCCATGACTTTCTCCTTGCCCAGGCTCACTGCCGAGAAGTTTTGGGGACCATTCGGGATGATACTCCGCACCTGTCGAACGCCGCGACGGTGCAGTGGAATCCGCGGAACGCGCTGCGAGACGATTCACAGTGGTCACTGACAAGCCTTCGCGACGCCAAATTCCCGGTGCGCTTCGGCGACTATTCCCTGCTTTGCGAGATCGATCGCGGCGGAATGGGGATCGTTTTCAAAGCGGAACACCGCAGGCTGAATCGTATCGTCGCGCTCAAGGTCATGCGTTCAGGTGAATTATCCAACGCAGAAGAACTGGCACGTTTTCGCGTCGAAGTTGAGGCGTCGGCTGCTATTGAACACCCAAACGTCGTATCGATCTATGAGGTTGGGGAAGCGCATGGGCTGACCTATTTCACGATGGCATTTGTCGATGGCGAGAATCTAAGCACTCTGATCCGGCGTCAATCGTTAGGCTTCAAGGACTCCGCGCGAGTGGTTGCACGGATCGCCAATGCTGTAGAGGCGTCGCATCGGATCGGCATCATCCATCGCGATCTGAAACCATCAAACATCCTGGTTGATCGCACCGGTGAGCCCTATTTGATCGACTTTGGATTGGCCAAAGCAACACGAACGAATCAGGAACTTACCACGACCGGACAAATCTTAGGAACGCCCGCCTACATGGCGCCGGAACAGGCACGCTGCGAAGCATTGACACCTGCGACAGACATCTATTCACTAGGAGCCGTGCTGTACGAATTAGCAGCGGGCCAAGCCCCCTTTTCAGGACCGACACCGGTCGACATTCTGCTTCAGGTACTCAATCGCGACCCGCCCTCACCTCGCAAAGTGAATTCTCAAGTCCCGCGTGCTTTGACAAGCATCATTTCACGGGCGATGGACAAAGATCCGCCTCGTCGTTATGCATCGGCACGCGCGTTAGAAGATGATTTGCGGCACTACATTCTTGACGAGCCGATACTACAGCCGCAGCCCAGTTGGGTCGAGCGTGCGAATCTTTGGTGGCGTCGCGAACCGGTCTTGGTCAGCCACCTTTGCGGGATCGTCGCCGTGTTGGTGGTTGTCTTAATGTCGCAACAATTACGCGAGCAAGCCCACGAGAATGCTCCGTGGGTAATCACGCTTTTACTAATGTGGTCGGCGGGCAGTTACCTGTTCCAATATCTATCTGTCAATGATCGGTATCAATCGGCCGCCTACTGGGGATGGGCTGCGTTTGATGTGATCGTTTACACGACGCTGATTTATATCGCCGAACCGCCTCGCGGGCTGCTGTTGATTGGCTATCCCATGATGATCGCTACCAGCGGATTACTGTATCGCGTTCGGTTTGTTGTGTTTGTCACGGCGATGTGCATTACCGGGTTCATGGTCCTGCTTGCGACCGTCAATGATTCATTGACCCAGCAACCGGAGTTCTGTGTCATCTACATTTCCGGACTGGCCGTGTTAGCCCTCTGCCTAATCTCGATGATTCGCCGCGTAAGAGGTTTGGCAGATTTTATCGCGGGTAGTCGGTGACAATCGACGTTTTAACAATCCGTGAAAAAAAAGCGTCATCGAAACAAACGCGACCCGCTCCCTGTAAAAGCATTCGCAACAACACAAGTTTCCTGCCCCCTCTCCGGCTGCAAAATCCGATGGAATCAATACCCGCCGCTCAGGCATCGCCCACGACATCGACGGTTCACCTTTCGCTTCCGGTGAAACTGATGTACACCGCTTTTATGGCAGTACTGGTGCCTTATTACTGGCACGCTTACGGTCCCACAAACTTTCTGTACTACTGCGATGTGGCCCTCTTCTTGGGGCTGGTCACCGTCTGGACCGGCCACCCGCTGCCAGCTTCCATGGCGGCGGTGGGAATCTTGATCCCACAGGCGTTATGGGTCACTGATTTTCTGTCGACGTTGGCGGGATTTCCATTAGTCGGAATGACCGCTTATATGTTCGACAACGCTATTTCCCTGTTCGTCCGCGGCCTATCTTTTTTCCACTTCTGGTTGCCGTTCTTTTTGTTGTTCTTACTACTCCGTGTCGGCTACGACCGCCGCGCGCTGCCTGCATGGACCCTAACAGCTTGGGTGTTGATGGCGGTCGCATTTTTTCTGCTCCCATCGTCCGTCACACAAGTCGAAGACCCCAACACGCCCGTCAACGTGAATTATGTATGGGGCCCCAGCGACCAGGCACCTCAATCATGGGTCCATCCCTGGGTCTGGTTAAGCGGCATGGCTATCGGACTGCCGCTGTTGGTCTATGCCCCAACGCATTTCGCCTTGCAATCATTTTTTAACAAGACGAAATCGATTCAATTGGTTGAGAGATCATCCGAGAACCAATAGGATCTGTTTGAAAAGCAATCTGAAACATTACAGACAAGTCATTTTCCTGCTGCTGCAGGAAACGTTAAGCAGGCCTGCGCGATTAAGTCGGTATAAGCCCAGCGGAAAAACCCGTCCGCGTCGCGCGGCAGCGTCGGCATTTCGAGATCGGGGAAGGCCCTCTCCGGCCCCGAAAGGCCGACTCTCCCACGGGAGAGTGTCTCGCTCGTTTAATCGATTTACTTCTACCAAACTGCTTAGTTGCATGAGATGCACAACCACGACAGGCGATCAGCGGATGTACTGCTTTTCTTTCAACATCGCGATGATCGCATCGGCACACTTTTC
>DIUH01000219.1:0-427 GCA_002428205.1 Planctomycetaceae bacterium UBA6163 | reverse complement strand
GGCGCTGGCCAAGTGGGCGCCGCGGCGCAGGTTCTCGCTGCGATCTTCCGCCGAATAACCGAGCTCGCTCGACAAGCCTCGTCGCAATTGTTCGCCATCGATCCGAGTGACCGCTCGACCGGCGTCAAACAGCTTCCGTTCGGTCGCCACAGCGATCGCCGTTTTGCCGCTGCCGGTCAAACCGGTCAACAACACGGTGACCGATTTTTGGCCAAACCGCGAACGNNGGCTCATCGTCCCAAACGGCCCGGCGTGCGGGGCTCGCTTCGCGATCGAGGATCATCCCGGCCGCGACAGTTGCGTTGGTGATGCGGTCGATGACCACAAACGCGCCAGTCGTGCGATTGTTGCGATAAGGGTCGAAATGGATCGGCGCGTTCAAGCTGACTCGCACCTTCCCGATTTCATTCAATTCTAAGTTCGGTGC
>DIUH01000153.1 GCA_002428205.1 Planctomycetaceae bacterium UBA6163 | reverse complement strand
GGGTAGGTGCGTTTGATTGTCCAGAGATAACCTGGGCCGATTGACGACGATCCTGTGTTTCGCACTTCGACAACCGCTGTTGCAAACTCGCGGGAGATCGCCGGTCGCGATCCACCACCGCCGTTGAATGTGCTGCGGCTATCGGGGTTCGCTGCGGCAACCAGCCAAGAGATTGGCTGGCCTGCGTCCGTTGGTTGTTTTGTGCGGATTCGAGCGGCGATGCCATCGGACGTCAAAAACTCATAGGTCGAAGCGGTTCCGCTGGCGTCGCTGCCATCGTCGCGAAACTGTCGCAAATTCGGCATGCTTCCGGAAAGGGTGTTGCGAAACGTGGTCGACTTTAGTTGTGTAAAGGCGTTGTGTTGAAACTTGGCCCATGTGGAAGCATCCGTTATGGTTGGAATCGATGGACGTTGGACCAACAATTGATCGACCTGTCGCATCTGGTCACCCTCGGGCAATTTGCCTTCGAATACCAGCAGGTTTGCTTCAGGCTCGACATATTCGGTCACGTCGTCTGTCACTGGAGTTGGGTCATTTTTCAGATGCGTGTTAAACCAAGTGAAGATCGATTTTCGCAACTTGGGCGTGTAGCCGTGCGGCGATAAATCTTCTACCAGATCGAAGTGATCGCTTTTGTTCAATGCGGCATACTGTTTACGGATGCGATGAGCCACGTCGCGATAACCACTGGGCCGCCAAAGGACGTCCTCGGACCCTGAAGCGATTAAGAATGCGCGCGGTGCGATCAAGGAACCGATGTCAGGCCAGCACCATTGGTGGTAATTGATCCAAAATGCACAATCGCAGTGTCCGTCGGTGCTACGGTCTACAACGACTTGTTGGATGCTGCCAGATTGGCAAACCGGTACAACGACTTTCACGCGTTCGTCGGCCGCGCCTAAGCACCATGAAATCACGCCACCGCCACTGAGTCCCGTTACGCCCATTCGGCCCGCATCGACATCCGCGCGGGTTTGAAGATAATCGAGGGCACGAATCGCGTTCCACACTTCCGTACCCGCCGGTGTGTATCCACGACTGTGCCAATCCCAACGTCCGTCGCGATGGGTCCCATGGTGAAAGCCTTGTGATTCACCCAATTGGATCGGGTCCAAAACCAGTGCGACATAACCGTGTTGTGCGAACCAGCGGGGATGTGATTGATACGTTGGACTGACCTTCCCTTTGGTATGGCCACAGAGATACAGGACCGCAGGCAGTTTTTCTTTGATGATCGCTGGGCGGTATAAATTTCCGATCACATACGCGCCGGGGATCGATTCAAAGTAAACCTTCTCGACAACGTAGTCGCCACGATCTAGCTGGCCGGTGACGTTTGCGTTCAGCGGCGTGCGCTCAGGCATCGGCGACAAGCCGATCATTTCAAGCCATTGTTGTCGCCTGGATTCGACCGATTTTTCCCACTGACCGGCATCGAGTGGTACGGATAATGATCCGCTGGAGATTCGCTGTGCTGTCGCGGAAGCAGAGCCGTAAATCGTTAATTCTTCCGCGAGTGATTGGCCAATGGTGATAACCAGCAAGAAGAGTGGAAAAAAGAATGAACGCGCCATCAGAAATCTCCGTCGAGTGGAGGCTGTTTGTCAAAGCAGGAAGTGATGTCTGTTTCGCCGGCCTGAAACGAAACGGTAGGAATGTGATTTTCTTTTATCGTAACGGAATCGAAACGCGACTGTGCCACACCCCCCATGCGGTCGTAGCAATTTGGGAAACAATTTAAATACCAAGCAAGCCGTTCAAAATTCCAGCAACCTCGATTCACGATTGTGGGCAATCGTTGTCGACCTTTTCCCACCAAAGTCGTCTAGGATCAACGATCCTGGTCGTTTCTTTGAACAATGCGACGCCGATGAAACTGGTGGAAAGAGCTAGTGTTGCGTCGAGTTGAAAAAGTCGCGTGCCCTCTTTCCGGTCGCAATAATCCGAACCGACCTGACTCAACTGTGCAGAAATGCAAACAAGTCGCCGACTGGAACTTGCCCTTACTTGACGTCTTGCTGATCGCTTTGACTTTGGCATTCTTTATTTAACATCATGCCGTACAGCAGGCTGAAGGCAACTTCGTTCTCAGTTTTTGATTTTCACTGCCAACTATGCAAACTTTTTAAGATTGACGGATAGTCAAAAATTGTCCATCGGCGGCTGTTTTTTGATCGACAATCGAAGCGGGGAACTTCGAAAGTACGCGTTTTTCTGGCAATGAAAGTTGGCATTCCATTTGCTTAACGGTTCGGCCTTCACCCGGTCACGCTCCGACTTAGATCGGGCTTGTTTTCGGGGTGTTCTTACATTTCCAGAAGCTTGTAAGTCTTAATAGTCAAGGATAGTGTGCCATGCATAAACGGTTGGGATTTACTCTTGTGGAACTGTTGGTCGTTATTGCAATTATCGGTACGCTCGTCGGGCTGCTGTTGCCCGCAGTGCAGCAAGCGAGGGAGGCCGCTCGACGTATGCAGTGCGGCAATAATCTTAAGCAATTGGCGCTTGCCCTACACAACTACGAAAACACTTACGGGCGCCTTCCGCCAAACGGAAACAGCCGCGCCGGATGGCGGCACGGTTGGAATTATCGAATCTTGCCGTTCATCGAGCAAAATGCCCTGTTCGAACAATATGATATTAATGGGGAGTGGTTCGACGCGGATAACCAAGATGTTTACAGTCAACCGGTCGCTACGTTCCAGTGTCCCTCTGCCCCGAATCCCCGGTTTTCCACCGGATCGACACTCAATGGCCAGTCTTGGGCAAACGCTGCGTGTTCAGACTACACATCATCCGATGGCGTTGACAGTTCGGCGGTGTTGGGTTTGGGGGTGTCACCAACGCTCAATCGACGAGGGCTTTTCAATAATGATGCATCGGTTCGTTTGGCCGATTGTTTAGACGGGCTGACCAATACTCTGCTGCTTGTTGAAGACGCGGGCCAACCTGAGTTCTGGGTGCATGGAAGACGGATCGGCACGATTGGCCTCACGCCGCCGAGCATTCAGAATCACTCGGCTTATGGCGTTTGGGCCGGTCGAGACAATAAGACTCCGATCCATGGGCATACGATGGATGGTATGGCTTTTCCAGGGCCCTGTGCGATCAATTGTTCGAACTGGCGCGGGATCTACGCGTTTCATCCCGGTGTCGCGATGGTGGCACTGGGTGACGGTTCGGTGCGTGGGCTGAATGAATCACTCGATATCTATACGCTGATCGCCCTGACGACTCGGGCCGGTGGCGAAGTGGTTTCCATCGGAGACTAATGATGCCTATTCGCCATCGATTCTATAAGGTCCGATTCCAACCCTGGTTGGTCGTTTTAATGCTGGTCACTTTGGGATGTTCGGATGTCGATCCGAATTTGAAACCGGTGTTCCCGGTCCAAGGGGCTGTCTACTTTAAGGGCAGTCCCGCTGAAGGTGCCATGGTGACGTTTCATCCGTTGCCACTGGAATCTGGCCAGTATGTCGCTGTTCGTTCTCGCGGCACGGTTACAGAAAACGGTAGCTTTAAGCTGACGACCTACAACACCGATGACGGAGCTCCCCAAGGCGATTATGCCGTAACGATTTATTGGCCAGCCAAACCAACCGGAATAAGGAATGATGCGGAGGATGAGGGGCTGGAACTGCCACGAGACAAACTCGGGCTTCGCTTTAGCAATCCCGCCAATACTTCTCTGCGTGTTGAGATCAAAGCCCCGTCAACCGAATTGCCGCCCTTCAAGATCGAGTAATCTTTCTGATGTCGTGTGGTGATTCATGAAAATCCCCTTGCCAACGCAATCACGCTTTCGCAAAACAATTGTTACGAATGTTTGCCGACTTGGCGTGTTGCTGATTTCGATCGTCGGGGTAATTCTGGCAGTCGATTCATCCACCCGTGCCCACGTTTCGACTGGCACGATCGGTGAAGGACGAATTGATGATCCGGCGATCGGGCCGCCGGGCACGGGCAGTCGCCCCGTCGAAGTGGTCGAACAATGCCATGACTATCGAGTGATTCGCCACGCGGCGGGAACGACACGGGTGCCGGCCAATCCAAAGCGAATTTGTGCGCTTTCTGCGGCCGACGAATTGCTTTCGATCGGTATCAAGCCGGTGGCTCATTCGATCAACGACGGCAACTTCCCCGACTACCT
>DIUH01000391.1:1185-6170 GCA_002428205.1 Planctomycetaceae bacterium UBA6163 | reverse complement strand
CGACTGGCGAGAACCCAACCAAAACCGGTTGCCAGCGCGATCATGGCGCTTCCCACCGACCACGCGGCTGAAAAGATTGGCAGACATCGCCGCGTGCCATACCGTTCTCCCAACCAAGCCGTCGGTATCTGGGCCAACGCGTAGGTCCAGAAAAAAGCGGGCCCGAGTATGAAGCCCATTTGCGATTCAGATAATCCCAAGTCGGCACGCAATTGGCTTTCCGCAACCACCAAACTATTGCGACATAAGTAAGCCAACACCGCAGCGACTGCCAGCCACCAGGTGACGTGATGGCGAACTCGCGAAGGCCGCTGAACATCTGGCTGGTCAGGACTGTTTGCCAGCGGTCGATTGGGCGTTAGGGTTTTCAAATGAAGCCGTCACTGGAACGTAAGCAAGGCATAAAGATCGTCGCCAATCGGTAACTCGACTACGCGATGATATCTTTAATCACCTGCCCGTGGTCGACGTCCAAACGTTTGCGACCGGGAATTTCAAGCTTGCGAGAATCGAGTCCCAACTGGTGCATGATGGTCGCATGAATGTCGGTCACATAGTGACGATCCTCAACGGCGTGAAAACCGATTTCGTCCGTCGCGCCGTGAACCACACCACGCTTCAACCCGCCGCCGGCCATCCACACGCTGAAGCCAAAAATATGATGGTCACGACCGTCGGAACCCTGTGACCCTGGCGTGCGACCAAACTCGGTACCAAAGACCACTAAGGTTTCATCCAGCATGCCCTGGCGATCCAAATCTTCTAACAACGCGCCGATCGGTTGATCAACGGCCATCGCGTTTCTTTCATGATTCGCTTTAAGTCCACCGTGTGCGTCCCATGCACCAGCGCCACCGCCGCCATGTTGTATTTGCACGAACCGGACACCACGCTGGACCAAACGGCGCGCGGCAAGCAATTGCGACCCGAACGCGGAAGTCTCTTTTTGGTCGATGCCGTAAAGGTTGCGAGTCTCTGCGGTCTCCTGCGAGAAATCGAGCGCCTCGGGAACGCTTTGCTGCATCCGAAAGGCAAGTTCATAAGCGGCGATGCGAGCTTGCATCGCCGGATCGTGCGGATACTTGGCGTCGCGCATCGCATTGAGTTCGGAAATCAATTGCGTGCCAACCGATTTTGCCGCATCAGGAAACGGACGTTCCGAACGGGCGAAGTCGAGCGGATTGCCGGGATCGACTCGCAGCGGAACCGCGTCGTGCGCGGGCCCAAGATAATGACCATCGCTGGAGTTCCAATACTCGCGTTTACCCATCGAAATAAACTGCGGCAGATTGTCGTTCAACGACGCTAGTCCGTAGTGGACCCAAGCACCCAGGTTGGGAAAATCGCCATCATTGCGGTGCCTTCCTGAATGGAATTGCGATTGTGCGCCATGATTGCTGTCCGTGGTCCACATCGACCTGACAACCGCCAAGCGATCGGCATTGCGCGCGATATGTGGAAACCAATCGCTAATTTCCAAACCGCTCTCACCATGTTTGGAAAAACCGACCTGCAGCGGATAAAGCGTGTTGCGTTGATTGCCGTTACCATCGGGAACCACTAAACGTTCAATCGCAAGCCGATCAGGGTTTTGCGTCTCGGCAAACGGTGTTTCTGCGATCGTCTTGCCCGCATACTTATTCAGCATCGGCTTAGGGTCAAAGCTTTCCATATGGCTGACCCCGCCGTTCATAAACAGCCAGATCACACTTTTTGCTTTAGGCGGGAAGTGTGGTTTGCCCGTCGGCGGCGACCATGCATGGCTTTCACCATAGCCGTCACGTTGCAACATCGATGCCAGAGCGATCGAAGCGAGACCGCTGTGAAGAAAACTTCGGCGCGAGGCGAAAGGAGTTCTGTCGATCATCATGGCGGGCTAAGTGTCAGTGGCGGTAAGGGCGGGATCGGACGAGCCACTAGCGAGACTCGCCCGAATGTCAAACGTTTATCGAAGCGTCACAAAATCATTATGGTTCAGCAATGTCCACACAAAGTACGATCGGGCTTGCGATTCGGACGTGTTGGGTAACTTCAACCAATCCTCAAACGCCGCTCGGCTGGCGGTCAATTCATGGTCGGTCGGCGCGAAACCGGCCAACGAAAGAAATGCCAAACGAATGAATCGGTCTCGCTCGTTTGTGATGTCGGCAGTCTTCTCGCTCGACGAATCGGAAACGGTCGCTTGCGTCAATCGCTCGGCGATCGGTGCAATCGCATCGAGCACCAAGCGACTGTTGGTCAATGCCAACGCTTGCTGTGGCACGATGCTTTCGTCACGACGATAACACTCGGTCACCGTCGCTTCGTCAAACATCGTCAGGAACAAGTTCCTTTCATTGTTTGAATGAAAGAAGTAAAGGCTGCGGCGATTCGAATCGGTTTGCCCAGCGAGCGGCACGGTCGGCCCGCCACGCGTAAGATCCAATTTGCCGGCAAGCGAAAGAATCGTGTCGCGAACCACTTGTGATTCGACTCGCAAAGGATTGCGTCGCCATAAATATCGATTGTCGACGTCGACCGCCATCTCATGATCACGACCGGCATTGGACGATGACATTTGATAGGTATCCGACGTAACCATCAGGCGATGGATATGCTTCATGCTCCAACCGCTTTCGATCAATTCCGCCGCTAGCCAATCCAATAGCTCGGGGTGAGTGGGTGGAGTGCCGTTGCGGCCAAAATCAAACACGCTGTCAACCAATGGCGTCCCGAAATGGCGTGTCCAAATGTGGTTCACTGCCACGCGAGCGGTCAGCGGGTTATTGTGATCGGTAATCCAATCGGCTAGTGCCGTCCGTCGGCCGCTGCTGGTCGCGGGGAAATCGAGCTGCTTGTCGTCGGCACCAGAAGACATGAACCTCGTTGCCGACCATTTCGCACCGACGATCGGTTGGTATTTCTCATCCGGCGAAACATCGGCCTGCGTTGCGGCAATCGCCTTTTCCAGATTGCTTTTTTCCGCTGCGATCTGTTTTTCGATTCCTTCGACCTTGTCTTCGGTCGCTGACAACTTTTGCAATTCCAGATCTGCGATCGCAAGTTGCACTTGAGCGATCTTCGCCAGTCGCTGGGCCTTAATCGCATCGCGATGTGACGAATCAACCTCATCCTTCTGATCGAGATACTGCTGTGACGCGGTATCAAGATTTTCTCGAGTCAAATCTTCTAACGTCCACTTTTGATTCATCGCGGCGATGCGTTTTTCGAGGCTCGCCAATTCTGCCTCAGCGGACACCTTTGTCAGTTCGGCAATCTGCAACTTGGCTGCCGCGACCTTCACCAATTGCTCCGTTTGCTCCGGCGTTGTCGGATTCTTGACGTCGCCTTGGGGCTCTTGCAATTTGGCTGTGGGGTCAAGCGGTTGTAACGAAAAATTGTGGAAGATGGCCAGCGCGTCAAAGGTTGTCAGTTGCAACGCGCCATCGCGCCGTGGCAGTGGCGACCGCCAAGCGACGACGGTTTTTCCATCCAAGTCGACGTTGATCAAATCGCCTTGCGCGCGGATCCTTAATGTGTATTGCCTGTTCAGTTCGATTGGCATGCCGCGCATCGCGTCGCCGGGATAGTTATCGGAACCCGACTTTCGATACGCGGCCTGGACTTTCGAGCCTCCCGAAACCGCGCTGACATAAACATGTTGGTGCTGGTCTAAAGACGACTTTGTGTTTTCATTTTCGGCATCGATATCAAACGCGATGCCGACGCTGCGCCATTTGCTGCCGCCGATCGTGGTGAACTTCAGCGTGGCATCAAAGTCACGTGGCGGTGAAGCCAATAACCGAGCGGCGGATCTTTGGGGACCATCGAGCGACTGTTTCAGTTTCCCCGGTTCATGATCCCACTTTCCATCGACCAGTTGCCAACGTTTGGGGTCAAGATCCTTGAAATCATCCGAGATGATGCCACCGTTGTCGATGCTCGCGTCGATATTCGATGGCGAACCAGGCGTTCCACCTTGTTCGGTCGCATTGGTTTTGGCTGGCGATTTGGCCAACATCTCGGCATGCTGGGACTCCGCGGCTTGCAAGTTCTTTTTGGCTTCGGCGATCGCGGTATCAGTCGCGCTCACTTTTTGTTTAGCATCGTCAATATAAAGCTCTTGAACCCAAGGCCGACGCTCGGTTTCCCAAGCTTCAGGCGGCAACGCCAGCGAGCGGATCTCAATTTCTTTAAAGCCAAGGATTTCGGGAACCCCTGGCGGAATCACTTGTGATTTGTCGGGATTCGTTTCCTCGCCACGAACGAACAGGTAGGTCGGCGCATCCAACAGTGCATCAAAAACTCTTGGCAAAGCGTTGCGATCATAGTTTGATTCGCCTGGCAACAGATCGAGTCGAACATGATAAGGTTCGAAGAAAGCACGCATCCGATAGTAATCGGTATGCGACAACGGATCGTACTTATGGTCGTGACACTTCGAACAATTCATTGTCAGCCCTAAGAAACTTTTGCTGACATGTTCGACGGTTTCGTCCATCCATTGGTGACGATTAAACAAAAAGAAGTTGCGTGCTAGGAATCCGGTTGCTCGCAATTGATTCATATCATTGGGTGCCAGTTCGTCGCCAGCAAGCATCAATCGCACCATCTGGTCATAAGGAAGGTCGCTGTTGAGCGATTCGACAATCCAATCTCGCCAATGCCACATGTGTTGTTGGCTGTTTCGCAATTGGTTGCCCAGGCCCCACCAATCGCTGTATCGCCAGATGTCCATCCAGTGCCGCGCCCAGCGTTCGCCATGACGAGGATCATCCAGCAATCTTTCAACCAGTTTTTGATAGGCTTGGTCGTCAAGTTCGATCTCGCCGTTTGTCCCCAGCAATTCAACCAACTCACTGGGACTGGGCGGCATACCAATAAGGTCAACATACAATCGCCGTACCAGCAGCGGTGCATCCGCGGCGACTTGAGGCTTTAACCCGAGTCGTTGATGTTGCGATGCGATGAACGCGTCGATCGGGTTGTGGCCCCAAGCGTTATGG
>DIUH01000391.1:0-1090 GCA_002428205.1 Planctomycetaceae bacterium UBA6163 | reverse complement strand
GAGGCCGAATCGCTAGCGACGATCGCAGCACCACTGTCGCCACCGCGACGAATCAGGTCGCCCGAATCGAGACGCAAATCACCTTGTTGCTGAAGGGCGCCATGACAGGCAAAACAACGTTCTTTCAGGATCGCTTTGACTTCGCGCTGGTAATCAACTCCATCGTCGGCGCACGATCGTGGCGCAGCGGTGATGGAGAAACTTACCAGCAAACTGGCGAGCGAAAGGGCAAACAGGGGACGGCAGGTGGGAAAGCCGGCGGGGGGGAAATTCATCGAAGCAATACTCCCAGGGCGTTGAATGGTTCCAATTTAACACGCCAGGCCGTGGTTGTTTAACGTCAATCGCAATTTGTCCTGATTTTGACTCAACTTTGGCAAAGCGTGCCACCTCATATGGGTGTTCGCCAAGGAATCGCTCAAGGAATCGCTATCGACTTCGGTGGATATGGGGTGGTAAAGCGCACCAAACGCCGCCGCGACTCGCTCACTCTGGACCGATGCATCATGTTTGCTGCTGACAAACCCGCCAACGCTTTCTGGCTCAAGACCTTAGGTTGCATTTGCGTCCTGTTGATAATTGCGGTTGGCTGCTCGCGAGCGGTGGAAAAACAACAGGCTGGTGAAGCCGACCAACCAGTGGCGCAGACGAGCGACCCGATTGGTGATCAGTCGGTCGAATTGGCGATGCAAGACGACACCGTTATGTATGGTGATTCCGCCGCTATCGACGAGTCGGTGGCGACAAGTCCGCCGGCTTCGATGTCGGCACCCAAACCGCTCGGCCCCACGAACTCGATGCAACGAAGGTCTGCACCAACGACCTCCGACGCCCAGCGGCTCGAACCGCAATCGGCTGAACCGCTGGCGATGCAAAGCTTTTCGGCCGAGTCACGTTCCTTCGATGCCGAACCGTTTTCCAGTTTGCCTGCGGGAACCACTCGAGATACCGAAGCGGGTTATGCAACGGTTCAGGTTTTCTATGCGACCGATCGCATGCGAGATGATCTGCCGTTATCAGCTTATGACCTCAGCGGCCAGAAGAATCTGTTTGTCATGCTGGGCGGGGCATCGATCTGTTTGTTCACGGT
>DIUH01000208.1:67718-87320 GCA_002428205.1 Planctomycetaceae bacterium UBA6163 | reverse complement strand
CTTCGTCCTTCTTTGCTTCGTCCGCTGTTTTTTCACTCTCACCACCGGCTGCCTTGGCACGCTGCATTGGGTTGCGGCTTGGAGAACCCTTGAACAGTTTGAAGCGGCTTGGCACCAACTTGACGGGCCAATGGTTATTAGATTCGTCGGCGTCAGCGATTTGGCGTTGCGGGTCGAGTTCGATTCGCTGGACGGTCTTCTCGGTGATCAGCAGTTTATCGACAGCACGAGGGTCGAGTCGCCAAATCGATGGGGGAAGCGTGATTCGTTGGCTGGTTCCATCATCGAAGTAAACATGGAAGATGATCGGCATTACCAACCCGCCTACATTGCGGAACGATAGCACATAGAAGTTTGTCTTTCGATTGATCAGTTTCTTCTCTTCTTCGTCCAGGCCGTCGACAAACCTGCGGAAGGCTTTGCGATCGTCTTCTGAGACGGCAAGGTCGTCGTAGTCGTTGTAGAAATCTTTCAATCCCGGTTGCAGATCGACCAGCTTGGGCAATTCCGCATTCCGTTCCTTGGAGACTGAAGGTTGCTTTTCTTCGCGCTGTTTACGTTTGATTTCGGCGTTCCCGTCCGGATCGTCGCTATCGATTTGGTACAGCCGCAACCGATCGATCGCGATGTCGACATGATCGGTTGAAAAGAACCAACCGCGCCAGAACCAGTCGAGCGACTGGCCAGAAGCGTCTTCCATGGTGCGGAAAAAATCGTCGGGCATTGGACGTCGGAATCGCCATCGGTTGGAATATTCTTTAAATGCAAAATCGAATAATTCGCGTCCCAGGATGGTCTCGCGGAGAATATTGAGCGCGGTTGCTGGCTTTCCATACGCGTTGTTACCGAATTGCAGAATCGACTCGCTTTGAGTCATGATCGGCCGCTGATACTGGCTGGTCATGAATCCGATGATATCCGCAGGTTCACCGCGGCGGCTTGGATAATCTTCTTCCCATTCCTGTTCAGCCAGGTATTGCAAGAATGTGTTCAACCCTTCGTCCATCCAGCTCCAGGTCCGTTCGTCGCTGTTGACGATCATCGGAAACCAATTGTGCCCGACTTCGTGAATGATGACGGAGATCAAACCGTATTTCGTCGCGGCGCTGTAGGTACCATCCTTTTCAGGCCTTGGTCCGTTGAAGCAAATCATCGGATATTCCATCCCATAAACTGGTCCGTTGACGCTGATCGCGATCGGGTAGGGATAGTCGAATGTAAACTTGCCGTAGACTTCCAAGGTATGAACGATCGCCGCGGTCGAATACTTGCTCCACAGCGGTTCGGCTTCGTTAGGATAATACGACATCGCCATAACGGTTCGATCGGTTACGGGGTGTCCGACCGCATCCCAGATGAACTTGCGGCTTGCGGCAAAGGCGAAGTCTCGCACATTCTCGGCGGAGAACACCCAAGTCTTTGTCGCTGCGGTCAAAGCTTTGTCGACACGTTTTTCGGCCTCCTTGGCCTCCTCGGGCGTGACAATAAACATCGGCTTGTCCGCTTTTGCAGCCGCTTCGAAACGTTCAATTTGCGTGGCCGTCAAAACTTCCTTGGGGTTTTGCAATTCGCCCGTTGAAGCGACGATCATGTCAGCAGGCACGGTGATCCGAACGTTGTAATCGCCGAACTCTAAGGTAAACTCGCCCTTGCCAATGAATTGTTCATGTTGCCATCCGGCGTAGTCGGTATAGGCGACCATTCGCGGGAACCACTGAGCCATCTCATAGATGTAGTTTCCGTCTGCTTCGAAAAACTCATAACCGCTGCGGGCGCGGATCAGCGTCGCGTCAACGATCTTGAATTGGAAGGCAATTTTGATCGTGGTCGTTTCGCCGGGCTTCAGCGGCTTGGGCAAGTCGATTCGCATCATGGTGCCGTTGATCACGTGCGGCAGTGGTGCGTCTTTTCCGTCGGTAACCGATGAAATCTCATAACCGCCCGGAAACGATTGGCGGACCAGCATCGATCGCAATTGAGAAAAGGGCACGCGACCTTCTAAGCTGGGAGCAGGTGATGCGGTATGTGATTCGGCGTCGGGTTTAAACGTATTTTGGTCAAGCTGAAACCAAATGTACGAAAGTGAATGAGGTGAGCGGTTCTCATACTTCACCGTTTCGTTCCCGCGAATCGATTGATCGGAATCGTCCAGCGTGATAGCGATGTCATAATCGGCCTTCTGTTGCCAATACTCGGGGCCGGGGGCACCGGAGGCGAGCCGTTGCTGATTGGGCGACGTCAACCACATATCGATCGGGTAAAACGGGTCGGGACGTCCGTCAAACTTCGAATTGACCAGCGGTTGGGCTGAGGCAGGGGAAGCGAGCAGTAATGCAACGAGGCAACTGGCAGCGACGTAAAGGACGGAGCCGGACGTGCCGGCGGGCGAACTAGCGGTAGCGACTGGGAACACGTGAGTTAAATCCGGGTGAGTGTTCAAAGACGGTTAAATCAGGCAAGATGCCAACTTGTTTTCACGAGTCTACTTGGTCCAAGCGTTGCAGGTGATCAAGGTAAGCGTTTTCTTTTAACGATTTTTTTCCATGACAGCCGCTCAGCCACGAATCGGATACTGCACCAATGTCCATGCCGGAACGGATGTCGCAACGATTCAAGAGACATTGGGGAATCATGCCGCCAAAATAGCGGCTCAGCGGCGTAGTTCTGGCATTAGCCGAGAGCCCCTGTCGGTCGGGCTCTGGATACCTGCATCGGCGGCGGGTGAAATGATTGCGGGAGACGGGGCGGAACAATTTGCTGATTGGATGGCGACACAGGACCTGCAACCGCTGACAATCAACGGATTCCCCTACGACAATTTCCATTTGCCCGTTGTGAAGCATCGCGTTTATCGTCCTGCGTGGTGGGAGCGAAGTCGGCTGGAGTACACCATTCAGCTTGCCGACTTGCTCGACCGGATCATGACTCGGTTGCCGGCTTGCGACGCCTCGGGTGGGAAGTCGATCGGTTCGATCAGCACGTTACCGCTGGGGTGGCCGGGGCGATTGGGGCTGGCAAACCCAGAGGATGTCTCGGACACATCGGACTGGCAAAACATGGCTCGCGCGGGGGCTTCTTTGCGGGAATTGGCTGGACACCTGGAACAATTGGAGTCTCGGTCCGGGCGGCGAATCGTGGTTGCGATCGAACCTGAGCCCGGGTGTTTGCTCGATCGGTGCGGTGACATTGTCGATTTTTTCGACCGGGAGTTGCCGGAGGTGAACCACCGCCGACATTTGACGGTCTGTCACGATGTTTGCCATTCGGCGGTAATGTTCGAATCGCAGGCCGAAGCGATCTCGGCCTATGCGAAGGCTGGCATTGGAATCGGCAAGGTGCAGATCAGCAGTGCGATTGATGTGCCGCTGGCAACGATGGACGTCGATCAGCGCCGGACGGCGATTGTCGATTTGATGAGTTTTGCGGAGGATCGTTACTTGCACCAAACCGGAGTGATCGACGCGACGGGGGCGTTCCGGTTGGTTGAGGATTTGCCGCAGTGGCTCGAATCGATCACGTTACGCGAGTCGGCGGGCCAGTTGGGCAGCGACCATCATTTGCGGATTCACTTTCATGTGCCAGTTTTTCGCCGCGAACTTGGGCATTTGTGTTCGACACAAGACGCCATCGCGCAGTGCGTGGCGGCGATTTCGGGGCCAGACGCGCCGGAGTTTACGGGGCACTATGAAGTCGAAACTTATGCGTGGACGGTCTTGCCAGAACGCGTGACTGCTGGCACGCTGACGCCGGAAATGCTCGCTGATGGCATCGCACAAGAATTGGCTTGGTTTGAACGATTGATTGCTGACAAAACTTCTAGAAACACAGACAACCCGGGAATTGCCGCTCAATGATCGAACTCGGAGTGAACATCGACCACGTGGCGACCGTCCGCCAGGCACGGCGGACCTATGAACCCGATCCGGTGATCGCGGCCGCCCTGGCTGAACAGGGCGGCGCGACGGGCATTACGTTTCACTTGCGCGAAGATCGGCGCCATATCCAAGAGCGCGATGTCGAACTATTGGTCAAAACGGTTACGGTTAAGACGAACTTTGAAATCGCCGCTACTGATGAAGTCGTCTCGATCGCTTGCCGAGTGAAGCCAACGCTGGCGTTGCTGGTACCCGAAAGTCGCCAGGAGGTGACTACCGAAGGGGGGCTGGATGTACGTGGCGACAACGGACGAATCGCGACCGCGGTCAAACGGCTGAAGGATGCCGGGATTTTGGTCAGCCTGTTTCTTGATCCTGATGAAGCCCAGATCGACGCCGCTGCGCTGTTGGGCGCCGACGCGGTCGAGCTGCACACGGGACCGTACGCGCACGCNNGCCGCGATGGCTCGCGAATTGGCTCGGCTGCGATCTTGCGGCCAGCATGTGGTTCAGGCCGGTATGCGGTTGCATGCCGGTCACGGATTGAACTACGTCAACGTGGTCCCCGTCGCTCAATTGCCGTCGATGGGCGAGTTGAACATTGGCCATTCGATTATCAGCCGGGCGTTGATGGTCGGAATGCGAGAAGCGGTTGCTCAGATGCGCCAGATTCTCGACAACGCGATTGCACGTTAAACTTCCGATTCGTATTTCCCTTCCCCAAGCCGCTTTGAAACGTTTTAAGTCATGACGCAGCGCAAAGGTTCGTCGTTCGCCGGTCTGTCGGTCGCCATTGTCACCCCATTCCGCGACGACCAGGTCGATTACAAACGGCTGGCCGAGCAGATCGAGTTTCAAATCGCTGGCGGCGTGACCTGTCTGGTGCCGGTAGGCACGACGGGTGAATCGCCAACACTGTCACACGACGAACACGAGAAGGTGATCGCTGAAGTGATCCAGATCGTTGCCGGCCGCGTCAAGGTCATGGCCGGCACGGGCAGCAACAGCACGGCCGAAGCGTTGCGATTGACTCGCCGTGCCGAAAGCGAAGGTGCCGATGCGACGTTGCAGGTCGCACCTTATTACAACAAGCCGACACAGAAAGGGATGTACGAACATTTTAAGGCGGTGGCCGAAGCGGTCGACATTCCGGTTTGCGTTTACAACATTCCAGGACGCACGGGTAAGAACATCGAAGTCGAAACGATCGTGAAACTAGCTGAGTTGGCGGGTATTACGATGGTCAAGGAAGCGACCGGATCTTTGGATCAGTGCAGCGCGGTGCTGGCGTCAACCGATTTGACGGTCCTATCGGGTGACGATTCGTTGACGTTGCCGATGATGTCCGTTGGGGCCGAAGGAGTGATCTCAGTCGTTGGTAACATCATCCCCGAAGATGTCGTGGCGATGGTACGAGCCGCTTTAGAAGGCGATTATGTGCTGGCGAGGGATCTGCATCACAAGCTGTTCCCGCTTTGCCGCGACATGCTGTCGCTTGCCACCAATCCGATCCCGTTGAAGGCGGCGATGCGAATCTTAGGACGTGACACCGGCGAACTGCGTTTGCCGATGACACCGCTTGAGCCACACGAAGAACGAAACTTGCTAGAAACGATGGCCGCCTACGGATTGGTGCAACCTGTCGGTGCATAAGCGGGCCTGCACATTTTTTTTCGGGATAACATGATCACTTAGCGAAGCGGAACTCGCCAAGAGTTTCGGTTTTCTTGGCAAATCACTGGAAGTCTACGCGACTTCCGCGACAAGTTTCCCTTAAGTCCACGCCATGCGGGCTTGTCCCGGCAAAGTCGCAACCGGTTTGGCGCGCTAGAGCATGAATGTCCGCGAGCCAATGCCGGGCCACGACCCGAGCTTGCCTCGGTCAAGCAAAGATCATAACCAGAACCGAAACGCGTCACCCTATATCTTCGTCCGCCCGCCTTTGGCGGGCGGAGAAACAGTGGCACCGGTAGGCGTTTGGTCTGGTGTTGATCATCCACCCACCGAGGCAAGCTCCGGTGGTGTTGGATGTTTCATCGCTAGCACACCAAACCTGCAACGAAGCACCGGCGTTCATTTGGTGCCATCCATTGAATACATGCAACTGGGCCTTCGTTTTTGTAAGGTATATGTTTCCGGAACCGCGAAGCGGTGAAAAATTGTAGCCCTGGGTGAGCGAAGACGAGCTCCGCGAGTGGAGAGTAACCCGGGGTTTACGAGAACGACCGAGTGGGCGACGAGCGGTTGATTCGCAAAAAAATCTCGCCGAGTCGCAACCTATTGGCATGCTGGCATCACGGTCGGCGATCCGATGGGCTAGCCACCAAACGTCACAAGGCGCACAAAGGTTATGCGGTGATCGGTCGTCGCTTGGGACGTTTTGAACGCCAGCGGGAGCAGCCAATGTGTTTCGAAAAATTGCCCCAAAGAGAGGCCTGCCAGGTGCTGGGCCAATGCGCGAAGCTTAGGCGCGATGTCGCACGCTGAAAAGCTAGCCCGCAAGTTTAAGCTGAATGTTAATAGTCCGACGACGCACCAAGTTCTAAATCGTTTGGACGAAAGTGTGCCAACCTGCGTCGGAAAATATCCGCAGGAAAAGATACTCAAAGAGTTGCCATGTGAAGTCCTCGATATGATGATCGAGGACGCATTGAGCCACAGAACGAAGGTCAGAAAATTGCTTATCGACGAGAGATTCGTGAAATGACCAGCGACAAAGACCCGACTATCATCGACTTGCTAGAACGATTGAGACTGCAGGCGCGTGGTTGGTTCATACGTGACTACTGGGAAGCTGACTTGTGTGCCATCGGCATATCATCTCGCAAACAACCGACAAGGCTGGTCTACGTTTCCACGTTCAATAAGTCGGCAAACAACTATGATTACGAGTTTGAACAGCTTAGTTCCAGTACATCGGTTGACTACGATAGTGTTATCGATGAACAGAGTGTCGGGTTTGAAGATTTGGTTTGCCGAATGGAGGCGTTTTTAAACTAAAGCGACGCTTCGCTTGGTGCAATCGCGGAAAAGATGAATCGCGGAAAAGGTGGCTGACCCTGGGGAGGCAGGCCATTTTTACCTGGGTTTCGGTTCTTACCGGAGAGGGTCAGCCCCCTTTTCGGACGAAGCCTAGCTGGAAAGCCCCAGGTTGGACTAATCTTTTAGCGTTTCGCAGTGTTAAACAACAGATCAGCCGCTTTGTCGCCAACCGCGGTTCTCCCCGCGAAAACCGTGGCTAACGCCACACCGGCTAATCCAACCTGGCGCTGTCCAGCTAGCTTAGCATCAGGTAGGTTACTGCGGTGATCATCAATGCCGCGAATATGTTGATCATAAACCCGTTACGGGCCATTTCTCCCGTCTTGATTCCTCCGGCTGCGAAGACGATCACATTGGGTGCTGTTGCGACCGGCAACATGAACGCACACGATGCGCTGATTGTCCCGGCGATCATCACAGATTCGGGTTTCATGCCTGTAGCGGTTGCCAGTTCGCCCAAGATCGGCAGCATCAATGTTGCGGTTGCGGTACTGCTGGTGATCTCGGTCAGAAAGGTGATCAGCAGGCAGACGACTAAAATGACCAACCAGGGTGGCGCGTCGCTGAAGATCGTCAATTGTCGTCCGATAGCGGCGCTTAGGCCCGTTGCTTCGAAACCGGACGCCAGCGCGATTCCGCCACCGAACATCAGCAAGATTCCCCAATGGATTTTCGAAGCTGCGGCCCAGGTCAATAGGCGTGGTGATAGGGAGGGGACTTCGCGACGCAAGCCTGTTTGAGTGGTCGCCGCCGATTGGCCGCCGGCGTTGGTTTGGTCTGAGCCACTAGCCTCAGAGGCATCAAGCTCTGGATCGCCCGCTGGGCAGAGAAATAAGAATAACGCTGAAGCGACTGCGATCGTAGTGTCGCCGATCATGGAATTGCCTCCGCTGGCTGTGGTCGGCAACAAGGCTGACCAACCGCCGGCGGGGCCAGCGCGAAAGATCCACGCAAGTGCAGTGATCAACAAGACGAATAAGACGCGGATCTCAGAGGTTCGCCAGGGCCCCGGTTCGGGCACCAATAGGCGCTGGTTGGCCTCGCTGGGTAACGCTCGCAAATGTCGGGTAATCCACCACCAGACGGCCGGAACCAGGACAATCACGATCGGCAGCGCGACCATCATCCAGGCACCGAACCCGTAACGGATGCCGAACAACTGTTCGATTTGTCCCATGAACATTACATTCGGTGGTGTGCCGATGGGTGTGCTCATGCCGCCAATGCTGGCCGAATACGCGATGCCCAACAGTAACGGAACTCGCAATTCTGCTGAATCGGATTGTTTCAGCACCGCCAGCGCGATCGGCACCATCATTAACGCCGCTGCCGTATTGCTGATCCACATCGATAGCCCACCGGTTGCCAACATGAACGCCAGTACAAGTCTGGGGCCGCTGCTGCCGCCGACCCACTTGACCATTGTCAGCGCGACCCGGCGATGAGCTCCGACGTTTTCCATCGCCGCTGACAGGAAGAATCCTGCCATCAACAGCAGGATCATGGGGTGACCATAGGCCTTTGCGGTTTCGGCCTCGCCCAAAACGCCCGTTGCAGGAAAAATGACCAGCGGGACCAGCCCGACAACCGCTATATTGGCGCACTCGAAAATCCACCAGATCGCACACAGCGTTGCTGTGCCGGCACAGATCGCCGCCTCCATTGGTAATCCGCTGCGATGGGTTACAATAGCGATTGCCAACGCAGCGATCGGTCCACCGGGCAGCATCGTTTTCGTTAAGATATCCACTCACATCCCGCCTGATTGCTTTCGCCGCCACGCCTAGAAATCCGCCTCCACCATCCGCCTCATCCGCGAGCCTGCTATGACCACCCGCCTTAATCAGTACCAACAACCTGCACCCATTTGCCGCGGTAACCGATTGTCGCGTCGTCAGTTTATATGCCAGGCTGCTGTCGCGACCACCGCCCTTGCGATGACGAACCCATTTGCAATTGCCGCTGACTCGGTTGCCGATGCCGCAACAAAGCCACGGCTTCGCAAGACTTTGAAGATCGGCATGGTGCGGGTGCCGGGGTCGCTGGCCGATAAGTTTGCTGCGGTTCGCAAGGCAGGTTTTGAAGGGATCGAGCTGGATGCGCCGGGGTTCAATATTCCGGAAGTCAAAGCGGCGATCCAGATTTCGGGCTTGGTAGTCGATGGCACCGTTAACGCCAACCATTGGAACGTTCGCCACAGCGACCCTGACCCCGCAGTTCGTGCGGCGGCTTTGGAGTCGTTAGTCGAAGGACTTCGTGCGACCGCTGCGGTCGGCGGCGATACGCTTTTGCTGGTCCCAGGCCATGGTAAGGACGGATCGCAGGCGGAAGTTTTCGAACGCTCGCTGGCGAACATCAGCAAAGCACTGCCGGTCGCCGAAGAGGTGGGTGTAAAGATCGCGATCGAAAACGTTTGGAATCATTTTCTATATGATCACGAAGGCGGCAACGACCAAACAGCCGACGAACTGGCGCGGTATATCGATGCCTTTGATTCACCACTGGTCGGCGTTCAGTTCGATATCGGAAATCATTGGAAGTACGGCGATCCGGCCGCGTGGATTCGTACGCTTGGTAAGCGGATCATCAAACTGGACACGAAAGGCTTTTCGCGAGCGCAAGACAAGTTCACACGCATTTCGGACAGCGATATCGATTGGGCCAGTGTCCGCAAGGCGCTCGAAGACATTGATTTTCGCGGCTGGGTCGCGGCCGAAGTGCAGGGCGGCGATTTCGAGGCGTTGAAGGAAATCAGCCGCGAACTTGATGTAACATTGGGTACCGCGTGAGCTGTCATGTCAGTGTGATGCCATCCGAGGTGGTTCAGTGGCTGCAACCGCAGTCGTGTCAGACTTTGATGGATGGTACGTTCGGGGCCGGTGGCCATTCGGTCGCATTGGCGCGGCAATTGCGTGATGGCGGACGAATCGTCGCCGTTGACCGCGATCCCGCTGCCGTTGAGGCTGCTGAAGCGCCGATCGCCGGACTGCCGATTACCGTTTTCTGCCACAGCTATCATCGCATTGATCGCATTGTGGCCGATGCCGGCATCGCAGCGGTCGACGGCGTGGTATTGGATCTCGGGTTGTCGAGCGACCAGTTGGCCGATCGTGATCGCGGATTCAGTTTCACCGGCGATGGTTTTCTTGACCTCCGTTTCGATCCGACTGCGGGGCAAAGTGCAGCTGAGTTTTTGGCTTGCGCAACCGAGAAAGACATCGCAGACACGATCTACCAGTTCGGTGAAGAACGCTTCAGCCGGCGGATCGCCAAGCAAATTGTCGAACGGCGCAAGCAACGCAACAGCGTGCGTACGGTGCCCGATCTGGTCGATATCTGTCGTCGTTGCGTCCCAAGGTCAAAGAATCACGACATTCATCCTGCGACTCGAACGTTTCAAGCGTTACGGATCGCGGTCAACCAGGAACTGGCGATTTTAACTGATGCGCTCAAGCGTATTCCTGATTTCGTTAAACCGGGTGGACGGATCGCGATCATCAGTTTTCACTCGTTGGAGGACCGGATCGTCAAACAAGCGTTTCGCGACGACGTTAGGCTTGAGGTACTGACGCGAAAACCGCTGCGACCAACGGATGCGGAAATTGCCGAAAACCCGCGCAGCCGCAGTGCAAAGATGCGAGTGGCCCAGGTCCTGCAAAACCCGTGATTTCGCTCTGCCGCATCCACCCCCGGGATCGGCTCGTTATTTCGACCCTTGCAAACTGCTAAACCGCATGGGAAAACGATCGCACAGGCATCGGTTTCGTTTTATTGCAAGGGTAGTTTTATTATGCGTTGGCAAGGTCGTCGCGAAAGCGAAAATGTTGAAGATCGACGTCGATCCGCTGCACCGGTCGCAGTTGGCGGCGGTATCGGTGTCATTCTGATCGCAATCATCATCGCCCTGCTCGGTGGCGATCCACAGCAGTTTCTTCAGCAGGCTAATCAAGGCGGCGTTCAAGTCGGTGTCCAAGAGGGTGGTGCCGGTGGCGAGGTCCAGCTAAGCGAAGCCGAAGAGTTGCGTGGTCAATTCGCCCGCGTCGTGTTGGCTGATACCGAAGACGTCTGGAATCGTATTTTTGCCGAACAAGGTCGAAAGTATCGTGAACCGACATTGGTTCTATTCAGCGGTAAAGTCCAATCGGCTTGTGGTATGGCCGATTCGGCGACTGGTCCGTTTTACTGCCCTGCGGATAGCAAATTGTATCTCGACACCACATTTTTCGTCCAGCTTGATAAACAGCTTGGTGCGCCCGGCGACTTGGCCTGTGCGTACGTAATCGCCCACGAGGTCGGGCACCATATACAAAACCTTCTCGGGACCACCGACCAGCTGGAGAAGGCACGCCGGACGCTCAGCCAAGTCGAATACAACGATTTATCGGTCCGCTTGGAATTGCAGGCCGACTTTCTGGCTGGCGTCTGTCTGCATCACGCAGACCGAATGAAGGCCATCATCGAACCCGGCGATGTACAAGACGCCTTGAAAGCTGCCGCCAGTATCGGCGACGACGAATTGCAAAGACGCAGCGGCCGAGTTGCCCGCCCTGAATCATTCACCCATGGTTCAAGCGAACAAAGATTAAAGTGGTTTCGCCTTGGCCTTGAAACCGGCGACGTCACCAAGGGGGACACGTTCTCAGCAAGAAACCTTTAGCCTCACATCGCGGTCACGCCAGTGGGGCGAGGATTCTATGCCTCGACATACGACGGACAAAAAAACTGGGGACAGGTGAGCGATTAGCCGAGTGGTTTGTCAACCTCACGGCGTACGTGGCTGTCTTCAGTTTTCGGTGCGGGTTTATGGCAAACTTATTCGCAATTAAACAGGTAGGCAAAAGAGAATCGGTTAAGCGGGCAGGACGTTATCCCTTGGGAGGGTCGGCTCTGATTCGGCACAGTAGCGAGATTTAGCCCCGATCGCCTATCGTTTACCGATCTCCTGCCAAGCCCATCGGAACAGGTTCCTCGAATCGGCGTACCTAGCATCCGATCCGCTCGATCCCAATACCACAACGATCAACCGCTTGCCATCGTGATTTCCGCTGGCGACCAAGCAGGCACCGGCCGCATTTGTCGTGCCTGTCTTAAGCCCATCATAGCCTTCAATATCTAGCAATTGATTCGTGTTTCGCCAAACGACATTACGAGTGCCGCCGTCAGGTGTTTGGATTTTATAATCATAACGTTGAGTCGATACGATCGGGACAAGCGTAGGGTTTTGGAGTACTTTTGCGGCAAGTCGGCAAAGATCCGCGGCGCTGGCACCATGTCCCTTTGCGGTCAATCCGTGTGGATTCGCAAAAGCGGTCTGTTCTAGTCCCAAAGCTTTGGCTTCGTCGTTCATCGCTTTCACAAACAGGTTATAAGAATCCACAGCAGAAGTTGTTTCATCAGCAGCAATAGCTTGCGAGACGAATCGATTGCCGAAATGCTCTGCCAACGCAACCGAAGCGTCGTTGCCAGAAGGAAGCAACAAGCCGTAAAGTAGGTCGCCAGCCCGAACGCGTTCGCCGGCGCGAATCGCGGCGGTCGAACCGGTCGTTTCATCCGCTTGCTTTGAAAACGTAATGGTCTCGTCCAGAATCGTCGGGTCCGTTTCTGCTAACTTCGCAACCAGCCAAGCCGTCATCAGTTTGGTGGTGCTAGCGTTGTCAAGCCGCTGATTCCCCTGGTGATCGAACAACAATTCACCCGACTGTGCATCAGCGATCGCCCAAGCTTTACAACTGACGATGGGCGGTCCATCGAACGTTTCCTTTGACTTTTCCTTCGGCGCCGCCTCTTCGTCCGTTGGGGGTGCGGTGGTCGCGACCTCCGTTGTAATCAGCGTCCCCAGCGCCGTCTTGGTCGCATCATCGAAAATGCCGGTAGCCGTAATGCCGGCGGATTCCTGAAACCGCATTATCGCTTGTTCCGTCGCCGGGCCAAAGTCGCCGTCAATGTCAAGCTGCGGAGAAGGTGTCAGTTTTGCGTTCAACGTACGTTGCAGTGATTCGACTCGAAGTCCACCCGAACCGATTCGCAGGTCTTTATTTTCCTCATTAATCGACGATACCGCATCCAGCGCTTTGGGATAATAATGGCGGTACGTGATTGCGGCGACTTCGCCCATCAACTTCAGAGCCGCATTATCGTCAGACCAACTGCGATCAGCGTTTTCATCCGTCAATATACAGATCGCGATTCGACCTTCGGGGCCGTCGATCAAACCCGCATCAGTGCGTGACGCATTCACGTCGCCCGACTTGTGGGCAATACGAACATTCGCGGGCAACGATCTAGCCAATTTGCTGGCGTCCTGGTTTGAATACAGGTGCCCCATCATCTCGTCGCATACTTCACGACTAATGATCTCGCCGCGATCGATCCACTCCAAAATCGCAATCGTCTCTGCGGCGGTGGTACTGCCGAGCCCAAACTGTTTGCTGCGCTGCAGATCGATCGAAGTGTCGCGACGATAAACTTTACTGTGCAACTGTGTATTGGGAAGCTGCAGGGTTTTCATCAACAGCGCTGTCGAAGGCAAGCCGATCTGGTCAACGACAAGGTTTGTCGCCGTGTTGTCTGAATATGCCATCATCAGCCGAATCGCATCACGCAACGACAATTCGGTTCCTTCGCTGAAATGCTGGGTCAAGATGCCAGATCCAGGCACCTTATCTGTTTCTTTTAGTGGAATGGTCTGTGTGCGTGCTAATTTTCCGGCATCGATCTGGTGATAAGCCGTCACCATAACCGCCATTTTGATCAGGCTGGCCGTTGGCATCGGCTGGTCGGATCGATACTCAAAACCCTTGCCGCTGCCGAGATGCTTGATTGCCACGCCAATCTGTCCTTCGTGCGCGTCGATCAACGGCTGAATCAGCTCGGCCAATTGACGATCGGTTGTCGGTGGTGATGGCAAATCGATCGCATCGCAGTCGAGCATCGAAAGGCAAAGGAAGCCTGCGAAAGCGACGGATGTTTTAAAACAAAACGTGCGAACCGGTTGGGACATATCAATGACGACCAATGGGGGGCTTTAAGAATGGCTTTGTCGATCCGCAGCAAAATCGGCGGCACTTGACCAACTTGCCTGCTGTGATGTCACGCGGGCCTAACTAACTTATCATAGACCGATTCACCACACTGAGGTCTCGAATCAAAATAGACCCACGTGATCGTCCTACCCTACCCTTAGATCCTGCCGACGGAGCCGTTTGTATGTTTCCGAACATCAGTATTAAACCAGCAATCTGCAAGTCGCCATTGCCGGATACGGCTACATTGGTTGCGGCGATGGTCGGACATGCCGCCCTAGCGTCGCAGCGGTTCTGCCTTTTCGCTGCAATCGTGATCTGCGGTTCGGTCGGCGCTGGCGCGGCCGAGCTGTTGGCCGGAGTAGCGAAGGTCGATATCACCGATTACGAAGCGGGGCCCGTCAACGATCCTCTGTTTGCGAAAGTGTTGTTGCTGAAGTCGGGCGATAAAACGGTTGTCTTGATGGCGATCGATGCGGTGGCGATCGGAGAGATCGGCCGGATACAGAGCGATTTCTTGCCGAATCTTCGCGGGCGGATCGAATCAGAACTGGCGATTGCACCGGCTAGTTTGATCGTCAATGCCAGCCACTGTCACGGCATCGTCAGGACAGACTTAGAAGCATTGGCATTTGAAGCAGTCCGTGCGGCCGGTAAATCGATGGTTCCGGTTCGCTGTGGAGTGGGTACGGGGTTCGAGAATCAGATTCAAGAAAATCGTCGTCTAGTGCTTAAGGATGGCACCGTCATCGATGTTCGGCACGCATATTCCTTGCCGCCCGATGCAGAAGTCGAAAAGGTTGGTCCGATTGATCCAGAGATCGGTATCTTGCGACTGGACCGAATGGACGGCACGCCGCTGGCAGTTGTTTACAACTTCGCATGTCACCCGATTCAAGGCGTCCCCGGCGGCGCCAACACAGCCGATATCGTCGGATACGCGTCGGAAGTGATCGAACAAAACCTGGGCAACGGATCGATCGCACTGTTTCTGCAGGGGTGTGGCGGCGACATCAATCCGGCGGCCTACAAAGCGGTCGATCATCCACGAAGTGCAGAACCGCTTGGCCATCGACTCGGCTTGGCCACCTTGAAGGCGGCTCGCAAGATTGAATGTAAAGACGATTCGCGATTGGCCGTTATCAACGAAACATTGACTTTACCACGGATCGACGCGTCTGAAAAAATCTTTGCGATGGAAGCAAAACAGAAGACGTTGCTGCAATCGCTGCGTGGGACAAGTTTAAACCTGAAAAACTTTTTGCCGTTGAGCGTGAAGTATTCACTGAGCGAAGATTTCCCAGCGGCCGATTCGCATCGATACCTGCAAGAAACTGCAATCGCACAGGCTAGGCTAAAGTCGCTTGACGAGGAGAATCGCCGAAACCTGAATGCATATATCAATAACATTCATGTGATGGAAGAATTGACCCGCAATCAAACCAACCTAGCACTGCTAAGAAAACATCATGCCAGTTTGATCGCGTCGGGAAAACGAACGATCGATGTCGAGGTGTCGACGATCCGTGTCGGCGACTTTGTGTTGACCAGTTTTCCTGGCGAGTTAACGGTTGAAATTGGCCTTGGTATCAAGCGTCGTTCGCCACATAAACCGACCTTCGTTGCGGGCTACACAAACGGCTATATCTACTACTGCCCGACGGTCGAGCAGATGAAGAACATCGGCAACGCGCAAGAGGACAGCGACTGCATACTCGATCCCCAGTGGCAGGCGATTTATGATCAACGCGTTGATGAAATGCTGAGCCGGTTATGACGTGACCGCCAATGATTCTATTCCTGCAACAGATCGTTCAACCACGTTCGTGCCTCGATCCGAGCGGGGCAGGGCCGCACAGCCCAACCGTCACTGTGATTGATAAAGCCGGTTTCGATCGGCAACAGATTTTGCGTGTTGATCGAGTTTCGATTGAGGTATTGCATCGTTTGTTGAACGTTGGATGGTCCGTCGCCGGCGGCGATCTCAGACATGATCAACTGCGGACGGTTACCCAGGCGTGCCAAGCGGCCCAGCGATGCCGCTTCGTCGCCGGTCGGTGGCCACGGACGGACGCCGTCGTAATGGCTGAAGCAGACAAAACCGCGCCACCATGCGGCAACGTTATCGTTCGCCAATCCGACCGCATTGCAGGCGATTGCACCACGTGAGAATCCGACCAGCACCAATTTGGATCGGTCGCCCCCAAACTTTTCGCAAACTTCGTCAATCGCCGCCTTGGCATAGGCGATCGTAGCCTCAGGACGATACTGCGGCGCATTGCCCCACCACTTCGTCACGTTCGCGGTTCCGGCGTCGTTCACAAGCGGTAGGCTGAGCACGATCGAGCCATCGCCGCCGGTTAATCCACTAGCCAATCGAGCCCCCTCAACTCGACCGCTGCTGCGATCACCGCGGTCGTTTTCATAAGGTCCATTTCCGGTCCACTCGACCAACACCGGGTATTTTCGAGACGCATTCCAATCGGTCGGAAGCGTCAAGAGGTGATAAGCGTGTGAGTCGTCGACGACCGCCGCTTGCCGGATACTGCGTCGCCCGGGGCCCGGCGATTCGTGAGTTAATGGAGGCAGGTCCACATCAGACGCCACCAGGCGATCATCAATCGGCATCTTCGCATCTGCGGGCACCAAGCGAATCTGGCGAACATCCATCACCGCCGCTTTTGCCTTTGTCACACAGCGCAGCGAAACGTCGATGTCGCTGGCCGCCTGAAGGCTGATTGGCCCAAGATCACGCCACCGAAAGTTCTGGAAATGCCCCGTTTCTTGGACCGTTGTCTCGACTTCACTGTCGCCAATCGCGAGCGAAATTCGACTGCCGCCTTGACCTCCGCCACAGCCTTGCAGAATGTGGACCTGATAAACACCCGTTTTCGGCACACCGATCTTCCAAGTTGCGTAATCATCGGCGTTCACCCAGTAACCAACCGTATTCTTATGGGGCAACGGTTCGAATTGCAATTGTTTGCCAAACACTTTGGCCTTACACGCAGGCATCACAATCACACCGTCTTTACCGGGCTCGATCCGCTGTGCCATTTCATTCCATTGCGGTTGATCGCGGACATCCATGACAACGATTCCGCCCGAAGCCATTGACCGGCTAGCCGCAGCGGCATCATTATAAGAAAGCGTCCAGCGGATTGGCGTTTGCGTCAGTTTCATCAACCGACTAGGTGGTGGGACGAATGGCATTTGGTAAGCATCGCCAGGTGAATCGATCGACTTGGCAACCACACGCTGTTCGTCGTCCATTGGCCACCACCAAACTCGCTCGACCACATTGTCTAATCGCGGCAATTCGATTGGCGACAATTGCCGCTCGCTTTGCTCCGGCGTGTTCGCTGGGGCGATTACAAAAAAGACACTGCCCATGGCTGAGCCATCTGGGCCGGTTGTCAATTGACGATAAGCCTCGATACCAGGTGAATCGAGTTGTTTCCAACGCTCGACGCCTGTCCCGTTTCGCTGCCAAGCGGCCCAGGGCCAAATGGCAGGCCTTGCGGGTGTTTGTGACGAAGCTTCGCCGTTCTGCCCAAGCGAATCGGTGGCGACAATGACATTGCCGGCAACAAATGCAATAAGCGTTATTAAAAGGCGTACGGACATCCGTTTGCCGAGACTTGAAATCACACCCACTGGTACACCTTTTCCGCCTGGTATCTGTGTTGACGACGCGTTAAACCTGCCATACGAGGCTCGCATTCTAATCAACAGGGACGAACCGGTGGTGAAACGCAGAAGTGCGTGATCGGGACTTTACGAGTTTGAAACTTTCGGCGCGTGGGCACTCGCCGGGCAACGGCCTTCGCCGACTTGGTAGGGAGATTCAACGCCGAGAATCGCCAAACAGAGCGGAGTAACATCGACGCTGCGTGGCGTTCGTTTGGGCATCAGGGCTTCGTCAAAGCCAGCCATGATCAGCGGCGAGAGGGAGTCATCGGCATGTAGCGAGCCGTGTGATCCGTTCTGATGGACACTGACTCCATCAAGCTTGAACTCGTGTCCCGGGGTGCAAGTCAACCAAAGATCGCCACTGACGTCGTCATCAAAAACGGTTACGATCCGCTCAAATGCATTGGGATAATCTCCGAACCGAATCACACCGTGATCGTCAACGTTGCCGTCAACAACCGCAAGTTCTCCCTTCCACATCCACCGGTTGTCGTACTCATCGGCCGCTGATTCAATTTCCGTGGAAGTCGGCTCGTCATCCGTCATGCCGAACTCTAGCGTTCCACGCGACTTCGTTTTGACATGATAAATACGATTTGTGAGTGATTGGTCGTCTCGCCAAATGATCTGGTCGATACGATCATCCACGATCAACCGATCCATGATCTCGTCGCGACTAAGCCAATACTTCGGTCTTAGGTAGATTTGGGCCGCACGCATGTTCGGACAAATCATCAATTCATCGCCATCATTCCAGCCTGCGCCGGCAGGAACGATATTGTAATCAGTTAGCAAACTTTCGAGGTCAATGCCCGCCGTATGGTTATCTTGAACCATGTTTGTTTGGGCATGATCGCCGGTTATGACAATAGCTAAATCGTCCAGCATTTCATCGATTCCGCCGTAGACTTCAACCAATTGTTCAAGTGTGTGATCGACGCCTTCGACATTCTTGAGCGACGATTGCGGTCCTTCGGAATGCGAGTCGAAATCGTTGTCGGGGAAATAGGCGACGGTGAATTCGGGCATCGCATTGGCTTTCGCCAGTGTAAGCAATTCTTGCCCCGTCGCAGCATCGTTGAATCCGAAACGATTCGCGACGCCGCCTGGACCTACCAGTTTCTCGTTCGTTGCGACGATTCTACCTGAAACGAAATCACCTAACGCAAGGATGGTTGGTCCGGTGATGGTTCTTGAACTAGGCATCCAAGGTATCAGTCGCATGATCCAAGGAACTTGTACCATGTGGCTTACGTCACCACGAAACCAAAGAAAGTTTAAACAACCTGCGGTATGGCCATCACGCTCTACGCGTTCGAATGCCGTCTCACATCTCAATTGGTCGCGATTAAGTCTGACAAGAAAATCTTCAAAAAACTCTGTAAACCCGCGTCGCAGAATTGGCCAAGTATCATCGCCATAGTAATGAACACGATCGTCTTTGATGTCATAAAAGTAGGCGCCATTGATACCCGTACCGCACGGATACTCACCCGTTACCAAGGCCGCTGTAGCCGCTGGTGTGATCGAAGGAAAAATGGCCGTACAATTCCAGTCGACTCGCCCGGCTTCGGACAACTTTTGCATCATCGGCAAGCGGCCCGCCTGCATGGCTGGTCTTACAACGCGTGACGCCAGTGCATCGATAACGACAAACAGCGTTTTCTTCATGATGATGGTTGATTGTTAAGATTTTCTTGGCTGCATCCGGTTCGTCAGGGTCGCCTTTTTGCGAAAATGTAGCTGCGTAGCTTGACAAACTGTCGGTGAAAATCCTGTCGGTGCAAATCAAATGCCAAGAAGGGGGCGGCGCTAGAACGCTTGAAATTGTCTGATTACACCCGTCGATGACATTGCTGTGGACGTCGGTCAACCGAAAGTCGTGTCCGGCGTGTCAATAAGTCAATCGCTTGTGGTAAAATCGCACCGCGAACCGCAGCGATGCGTGCAGTTCGTGCACGTGAAACGGG
>DIUH01000208.1:52916-67689 GCA_002428205.1 Planctomycetaceae bacterium UBA6163 | reverse complement strand
AATTGCGGGCAAGCGCCACGATGCTTTCCCGGACTAGCACGACAGGGTCGCCACCGCATCGCCGATCGACTAACAATATGTCGGTTCATTTCAACGCAGTGATACTTTTTTTGAGTTGATCGATTTTGCAATCTCAGGCTTCCTCGCTTCTATGTCGCGACCTAAACGTGCGGTTTGGAAGCGGACCAGATATCCTGCGCAGAGTCGCTTGCGAGTTTCGATCGGGTGAAATAGCGTCACTGGTCGGACCGAGCGGCTGTGGCAAGACGACTCTGTTGCGAGTGCTGGCGGGACTGCAACCGGTAACCTCTGGTACTGTCGATATTCAACCGCCGGCGAATGCGACCAAGGGCGAGATCGCATTTGTGTTTCAACAGCCGAACTTGTTGCCATGGCGTTCGGCCATCGACAACGTGATGTTGTCGCTGCAGTTGTCACAGAAACAAACTTCGCGATCCGAAGCGCGCGAATTGGCAGCGCGAGAACTTGAGTTGATGGAGTTGCCCGAGGCGGCCTTCGACAGATATCCGCGACAGTTGTCCGGTGGGATGAAGATGCGGGTTTCCTTGGCGCGTGCGCTCGTCACCCGCCCGTCTGTGCTGCTGATGGATGAGCCTTTCGCGGCGCTGGACGATTTGTCGCGAACGGCGCTGGGCGACCTACTGCTGCGGCGCTGGGATGAACGCCCATTTACCGGTGTTCTGGTGACGCACAACATTGCTGAAGCGGCGTTGTTGTCGCACCGCGTATTTGTGCTTCGTCAGGGGCAGATTGCGGAGCCGATTATCGATGATCTGCCGCGACCAAGAGATGAGTTTGTGAAAACATCAGCGGCTTTTGGCCAGCTTTATGCAAAGATTTCCTCGGCGCTTCGAAGCGACATCCTTCAATCGCAACGATAATAAGGTAAGCCGAACACTCTACAATCCGATTACGCTAGAAAGTCGTTGTTTACAAAAAAAACTATCGCCACGATCGTCCCGTCACTGTTGTTGGCGGTGCTGGCAATCATGGTATGGCAAATCGTCGTTTGGGCCGGTGATTTACCGCCAATTCTGCTGCCATCGCCATGGGCGGTTGCGGTATCGGCTTGGGAGACGCGTATTGACTTGTACCATGGATTTCGTGTGACCGGCGCGGCCGCGTTAGCGGGATTCTTGCTAAGCATTCTGATCGGAACTGCGATGGCGGCGGTGATGAGTCAGTCGGTCGTGCTCAGATTGGCGATGTACCCTTATGTGATATTGCTGCAAACGGTGCCGATCGTCGCGATCGCGCCACTGTTGGTCATTTGGAGCGGTTATGAGTTTCGCACGGTGGTGCTTGTCACCGTAATCATCAGTCTTTTCCCGATCGTCAACGGCGTAACCGAAGGGTTGTTAGCGATTCCGCAAGATCGGCTCGACCTGTTTCGACTTTATGGCGCCTCGCGGTGGCAAACTTTGTGGCGGTTGCGGATACCCGCTGCGGTTCAATACTTGATGGTTGCCGCGAAGACGAGTGCGGGCCTAGCGGTGATTGGTGCGATTGTCGCAGAGTTTTTCGTCGGCACTGGCGGGGCCAACTACAGCGGTTTGGGGACGCTGATCACGGGCTGGCAAAAAATGGGAAGGACCGCCCCGTTGATGGCAGCCCTCTGCATGTCGACATTGCTGGGCGTTACCATGTTCGTATCGGTTCAACTGGTTTCGCGAACCGTTCTTAAACGCTGGATGACCCAAGAGTAAAAACGATGAAATTGATCGCTATTTTTCTGTCTGGTAATGGCCACCGGTGGTTGGATTTTCCTGGACAAAGGGCGTTTGTATCGTGCGCCGTAGCGATTGTCGCCGCGGGGCTAGCCGGTTGTACATCCAAACCGTCGACTTCGCCGAGTGATGAATCGTCGGCGCGCAAAGTGGCTGTGCAGTTGAACTGGTTTGCCGAAGCGGAGCATGGCGGCGTCTATCAAGCGGCGGCCGACGGGACTTACAAGGAAGCAGGTTTCGACGTCGAAGTTCGTCCGGGCGGCGCGGGCACGCCGGTGGCGGCGGAGGTTATTCTCGGACGCGCCGATTTTGCGATCACGAATGCTGACGACGTCGTTCTGTTTCGGGCCGCTGGGGCTGACATCGTAGCGGTGTTGGCGGCGATGCAAAATCATCCACGATGCATTCTGGTTCGCGAAGAATCGGGAGTGAAAACATTTGATGACCTTAAGGGAATGACGTTGCAGCGAGAAGAAAAACGCGGCTTCGTCGAATTTTTGCGGCTGCAAGGAAAGTTGGAGGGGGTCAACGAGGTGCCTTATCAAGGCGGCATCGGGGCATTGGCTGGCGACCCGAAGGTTGCAATCCAAGCTTACTTGTTTGCTGAGCCGTTTCTGGCCATAGGCGAAGGCATGGAAGTGCGCACGTTGATGCTGAGCGATTTAGGCTGGAACCCTTATTCGAGCGTGTTGGTAACGCGTGGCGACTTGATTCGCAGCAATCCAGACATGGTTCGCGAGTTCGTTGCGGCGACCCGGAAAGGTTGGCAGAACTATGTCAGCGATCCAGCCTTGGGTAACGTTGCGATCCTTTCCGCCAATCAACACGGAATGACTCAGGAAGCGCTCGATTACGGGGCAACTGAGTTGGTCAAGTTAGCGATGCCCGAACCGATGGCGCTAAATGATGTCGGCGTGATGAGCGAGAATCGTTGGCAGAACCTTGTCAGTCAAATGGAGCAGATCGATTTAATCAAGCCGGGTAGCGTTAAACCGGAGGATTGCTATGACCTCAGCTTTCTGGCATCCGAATCAGCCGCGTCGCAGTCGTCTGCAACGGCCGATGGCCCATCAACAGAGACCGCAAAATGAATCTTGATGAACGCGTCGAACGACTGGAAATGGAAGTGGCACATCAACAACGTGTCACGGACCAGTTGAATGAAGCCGTTTCGATCCAGTCGCTCGATATTTTGAGGTTGCAACGCGTCAACGAACAACTGATTAAACAGATCGAAGAGTTGCGTCAGGGCACCGACGAACCCGAAGAGGCGATCAACTTAGAAGATGAAAAACCGCCTCATTATTAATCGAGCGTTTTTTACTGGAATGCAAGATTGCATTCCAGCGAACATCACTCGTCGGTGACGCAGCCTTCGCTGGCACTTTTTACATTTTTAATGTATTTGTAGAGCGTTCCGCGGGTTGCTTTCAACGGCGGTGCGACCCATTGGGTTTTTCGAGCCTGCAACTCGTCGTCGGAAACCATCACATCCAGCGAATTGGATTCCGCATTGATGGTGACGATATCACCATCGCGCACCAGTGCGATGGGGCCGCCGACTTGGGCTTCGGGGGTGATATGCCCGACGATGAAACCGTGTGAACCGCCACTGAAGCGACCGTCGGTCAAAAGTGCGACGTCGCTGCCCAGTCCGGCACCCATGATCGCACTGGTCGGGGTCAACATTTCGGGCATACCGGGGCCGCCCTTGGGTCCCTCATAGCGAATGATAACAACATCGCCTTTCGTGATCCCCTTGCGTTCTAGCGACGCCAGCATGTCCTCTTCGCTGTCAAAGACTTTTGCAGGGCCACTGAAGTGCAATCCTTCTTTGCCAGTGATCTTCGCAACCGCACCCTCGGGCGCCAGCGATCCGTGCAAGATCCGGATATGACCCGTCTTTTTGATCGGGTTGGCCATTGAATGAACAATCTTTTGTCCTTCTTTAAGGCCCGGCAAGTCGGCGACGTTTTCGGCTAAGGTTTTACCGGTGACGGTCATGCACGATCCGTCTAGCAAGCCTTCGGCCAACAAGAACTTCATCACTGCGGGTGTTCCGCCCACGCTGTGCAAATCTTCTTGCACGAATCGGCCGCTCGGTTTAAGGTCCGCAAGCATGGGCACACGGTCGCTGACCGTTTGGAAATCGTCCAGAGTAACGGAAACGTCGACACTGCGTGCCATCGCGATCAGGTGCAGTACGGCATTGGTGCTGCCGCCGAGTGCCATCACCACAACCATTGCATTTTCGAACGCGGCGCGGGTCATGATGTCGCGTGGCTTGAGGTCCAATTCCAAAAGATTGCGGATCGCATGGCCGGCCGCCTTGCATTCGTCAAACTTGCCGGGGTTCGTAGCCGGCAGTGTCGCCGAATAGGGCAACGACATTCCAAGCGCTTCGATCGCCGAAGCCATCGTGTTGGCTGTGTACATTCCGCCGCATGCACCGGCACCTGGGCAACTGTGGCGAACGATATCGGCGCGCTGTTCTTCGGTGATTTGTCCGGCGAGGTATTGGCCATAACATTGAAAGGCGCTGACAATATCAAGCGTTTGATCGCCGACACGTCCGGGCTTGATTGTGCCACCGTAAACCATGATCGAAGGGCGATTCAAGCGTCCCATGGCGATCAAGCATCCTGGCATATTCTTATCACAGCCGGGGATCGCGATCAGAGCATCGTACCACTGTGCGCCCATGATCGTTTCGATCGAATCGGCGATCAGGTCGCGGCTTTGCAAACTGAAGCTCATCCCTTCAGTGCCCATCGAGATACCGTCTGATACGCCGATGGTGTTGAATCGCATGCCGATCAAACCGGCTTCCACGACACCTTCCTTAACCTTCATCCCGAGGTCAAGCAAATGCATATTGCATGTATTGCCCTCATACCAAACACTGCCGATGCCGACCTGGCCTTTGTTCATGTCTTCGGAGGTCATGCCAGTGCCGTACAGCATCGCCTGCGACGCGCCTTGGCTCTTGGGCTGAGTAATTCGACGACTGATTTTGTTCAGTTCTTGCATCGTTCTGGTGATTTTTTTGAGGAGGGTGGGGAACTACGGTGTGTCGGAGCTGGTCGAGGTGTCGATTATCGATAACAGCGGCTAATTCAGGCCCGATAGTTTGATAGCCGCTGGCCAATCTGACAACGGTAGAGGCGGGCGAAAGTTGGTCGGCACCGCAATCGGGTTGCATTGGTGGCGCAAGTCGCGAAACTAGCGGTGGGCATGACGCTCATTTGCGGAAATCGAATCTCTTTTTATTCCTCTGATCAGGAGAAACTGACGTGGCCATCAGCGCAGCTCGAGCTCGACAGATCTGTACCAAAGCAGAACTTGACTTAGTGCTTCAGAGCACGACCAAGCACATAGGCAATTTGGATGCGAAGCAGTTGAAGTCGGCCATCCGCCGTTCGCGCACGCTGCGCGACAAGTGGCGTGACCTTACGCATTCTCAAACCCGGGACACCAAGGCGACCGATCCCGATAAACTGGGTGATGCAAACGCACGCAGCGCCGAAAAAGCGACGCTGTTTGATGAGGCGCTGGCAAGATTTGAAAAACGGCTGTCGAAGGTTGACGACGCAGCAGCGAAAGCTTCGCCCGCTAGAAAGCCAGCACCGAAGGTGAACCATCGTGCCGACCGCGCCGCGGTTCGGGAAACATTGAACGTCAAGACCGAAACGTTGAACGCAGCGACCGGTGGCGCCACAGCCAAGGCGACGCCCGCAAAGAAGAAAGCGGCAACCAAGTCGGCTGACAACGGCAGTTTGGCGTCAACCAAGAAAGCTGTGCCCAAGAAGAAAGCCTCGGCCAAAAAGGCAACCCCTGCTAAACCGGCCGGGCGCAAGGCCAAGCCGGTATCGGCCAGCGGCCTGGCGGCGGCAAAGATAGCTGCGGGCCAACCGCCGGCGACCAGTGAAAAGTTGACAGGCGCCGAGGAAAAACGCAATTTGAAGGCAAAAACCAAAGCAAAAGCGACAGCGGTCGCCCGCAGTGGTGCACCACGCATTCAAGGTCACGTTTCGTCGCAAGGTCGCCGTAATCAAGCGAAACGAAACGCCCGCTGAAATAGCGTCTGAAATCGGGCTGGCGAAAGGGCGAATCTGTTTGACTTTGGTGAAGAGTCGGCGAAGAATGGAAGTGTTCGATGGGTTGGTCATTTTGTGACGATTCCCGTTCGTCCACCGCTCACCGAGCGTCGCTTTTCTGGAGACAGTCGAATGAAGATTGAGCTAGCAGGCAACTTTCCGCTCTCGGCATCTGGTCGTGAGTTTGTTACGCAGCAGGCGGAGCGGAAGTTAGGGCGGTTTGAGGGTCGGATCCGCGAGGCTGATATCACGATCGATGATATCAACGGCCCGAAGGGTGGAAACGACGTTCGCTGTTTGATACGTGCCCGGCTCAATCGCCTGCCAGACGTTGTGATCGAAGAAACGGCCGGTACGGTCGGTGCCGCTTTGCATGCACTAGACCGAGCGGTGCAAGCGGTCACTCGTGCGATCGACAAACGACGTTCATTGCGTCGACGCTGCGATAACGGTGACGCTCTATCACCGCGAGTTGCCTGAGATTACTCGGTCATGCAAGTGACGATATAATGTTGCGTGCTTTTGTACCATCGCATCAACACTAAATTCGTCGGCGATCTTCTGTCTCGCGGCCTCGCCCAAACGGTGTGCGAGGTCGCGATCTTCTAATAAGGTTTGGGTCTTTCGAGCGATGTCGGCCCGGTCTCCCACGGTAACCAATAACCCTGAGCGACCATTCTCTACTAAATCGCGATTGCCTGGGATATCTGAGGCGACGACGGCGTTTCCCGCCTGCATCGCTTCGATTAAAGAATTGCTTTGGCCCTCATACTCACTGCCGATCCAATAAACATCGGCATGCGGCAGCAATGATAGTACGTCATCGCGTTGACCAGCGAATCGCACATGATCAGGGTGCGAAACGCTGTCGCGATGACGCAACAATTCGCCGCTTTGGGGGCCATCGCCAATGATCACCAAGGTGGTATCTTGACGCATCGATGCCAACAATTCGGCGGACCAGATCAAGTCGCGATAACGCTTCTGGGGCCATAGTCTGCCGACCGATAGGATCAACCGACGCGATGGGTCGACCTGCAATCTCTTATAAGCTTCCTGGCGTGAAATCACAGGCGCTTGGCATGGTGGGATACCGTTGGGAATGATTGTGAATCGATCTGCGTCGATTCCGTGGGAAGCATAAAAGTCTCGCACTCCCGAACTGTTGGTTGTGATCCCTGCGGTTCGTGTCGCCAAATAACGATCGATCGCGAATTGAGTCGGCGTTTTCCAAAGATCGACACACCGCTCACTGGCAAGCACCACAGGAACCTTCGCCGCCCGCGCGGCCCAGCGTCCGTACGCGTTCGCAGCGAACAGCCAAGTGTGCACCACGTCAGGCGCGACTTGGCGAATCGCGCGGCGCAAGCGATAGTATGCCGTCGGATCGGCTCGAAACCGTTTGCCGATCACTCGCACCGAAACGCCTGCGTCGTTCAAAATCGATCGCATCGGTCCGTCACGCGTCAACACGATCACGACCGGATCTATGCCCTGGTGTTTTAGGCCGGTCGCCAGCAAACAGAGTTGTTTCTCTGCACCGCCACGATCCAACGACGGGATCACCAACGCGACCCGCAGGTCGGATGAATTGCGTTGCGACGTTTCGTTCACGGGGTTGATCATTTTGGTAAGTCTAATTCGATCGTTTTGTGGCTGAGTCAATCGTTGGCAGCGACAAACGTTGGGGCGGCGGAACCAGCGATTCCAGCAGATGTTTATAGCCGTCGACGGTCGCTTGATAGGGCCGATGCTGCATCCATTTTCGTCGCAGCGTCCGCGCCGCAATGCGGCGGGCCGGCAGGTCGATCAGAGCTTGCCGAATCGCAGATCGCAGCGTTTCGGCATCCCCAACGGAAAACCATCCGACCATTTCTTCGGCACCGGCAAAAAACGAACGCGTATCAGCCGAATCGGCGACCACGATCGGCAGCGCCGCACCAACAGCACATGGCAAGATGGCTTCCAAGGCATCGGACCCCGATGGCACAACCAACAGATCAGCGACTTGGAACAGATCATCGAAATCGACAAACGTACCGGGCATCGCCACATTCTGGCGAACGCTGTGATGGCGAAAATAATTGTGTAACGTATCACGCTGGCGACCATCGCCGACCAGCCAAAATCGCAGGTCGGGCCAGATATCGACCAGCGGCGGGACCGTCGCGGCCAAGTTCATCATTCCGCCGACCAGATTCATTTCGCCGCAAGCCATGACGACGTGGCTGTCGTGGTGCAGCATCAAGTCGCCGTTGACATGCGACAACACGGCCCGCGATCGACGCAACGATTCGGTGCTGGTCGCTTGATCTTCGCGATGCGCCGCCAGGGCTGACGGCGGCACGCCGATATCGATCCGGTGCAGCTTTTTGGCCGCTAGTCCCCCAGCCAGCAACTGGCGATGGACCGATGGCCATGAAACCACGATCGCATCGACACGATCAAGGCTCGAACGGATGCGGCGACCATTTCTGGTCGCCGGCCAAACCACATGATCGGCGCCCGCACCGGTTCCGCTGTGAAGCACAACGCGGCGCAGCGACTTTGCCGCCGCTGCGCGAACCATCGGAATCACTTCCTCATCGCACTGAGTGCAAAAAAAGAGGTCGTATCGATCGGCGTGCTCGGTCAACCAAGCTTCCATCAATTTCAGGTATCGGCCGACCGACCACGCGCCTCGTGGGGCGGCCAGGGGACGATGGACCACGATTTCGCGGTGCACGATCCGCTCGGGCCAAGATGCGGCATAACGCGGCGTCAACACTTCGATCGACATGCCGGATCTTGCCAGAGCGTCGGCCAGTCGTGCGTCGCGATACGCGGCATCGATCGTGAAATGCGGCCAATAATGGCGGCTGATCATCAATACCCGAGTTGGACCGCCCACGAATTACCCGTCTGGATCAGGCCCCCGCAGGCCGATTACCTATGAATGAATGGCTGGACAAAAGAATCTGGCTTCAAATGATTGCCCCAGATCGAAACGACATACTCACGCCAGTTTAAATCAACGGTTGCTTGAACTGTTCGAAATCGCAATCTTCCAACACGCCCAAATACGGTAGGTTGCGGAAATGGTCTTGAAAATCAAGCCCGTAACCGACCACGAACTCATCGGGAATCTCGAAAGCGACGAAATCGGGCCGCAGCACAACGTCGTGTTGCCGCTGCTTTTGCAGCAGAACCGCCGATCGCACCGAAGTCGCTCCCATCTGGCCCACTTCGTCCATCAACCGCTGCAGCGTTCGGCCGGTATCAAATATATCGTCGACCAACATGACGTCGCGTCCCTGGACGTCAATCATCATTCGCTTGTCGACTGTCAACTCGCCAGCCTGGGTTCCGCCGCGATAGCTGCTGGCCTGGACCACCCCCACCCTCAGCGGCATCGATAGCATGCGGATCAGGTCGGCGAAAAGCACGAGCGAACCGGTCATCACGGCGACGATCGTCAGCGGTTGTTCGACATAGTGGTTATCGATCTCGCGTGCGAGTCGTTCGACGCCTTCACGCAACTGGTGTTCGGACAGCAATGTTCTCATCAGCAGATTTCGATTCAAGTAGTCGATGCGGGGGATAGTAGCAGTAACGAAGGTGGCCGGTTGGGCGACCGATGAAATTTACCCCATGCAGCGGCGTTTGATCAGCGGGGCAAAGGAGCGGATTCTGCAGCCGAAGCAGCGCGAAGATCACATTGACCCTTTGCGTGACGCATCGACGGACCGATTGCGGCTTAAAATACGTAATTTGGGTCGATCTTGCAGCGTGGTCTCAATTTTCGGTCGCGCCTTTGGGGCTACGGTCGATACACGTGGATACAGCCGTGATTAGCGGTTGGCAGATGGATTACGCCAAGATCTTCTTACGGACCGTCCATGACCAATTCCCAGCGGCTATCTTTAGTTCGAAGCGCACTGCGGCAGTGGATTTCGGAGCATCAGCCAGATGCTAGCGATCTTCACGAAGCGGCCAGCGAAGCGATGCTGATCCGTGACGGTTTTTTTTGCGGTCGACGTTTTCGTTTAGCCAATTACCAAGCCGTCTGGTTCCTGGAAGAGGACGAGTTGAAGATTCGTGACATGGCCGGTAGCGTGCTTGCACTGCTTGGGACCGGCGAGATTGATCGCCTGGCGCAAGCCTGGGAAGTAACGCTGTCGGCCGAACCGCAAGACGTTGACGAAGTGCAAACGCTGTCGATTGCTGATCATTTGGAAAGCAAGACACCCGAAGTCGAACGCCGCCGGGCTGCCTGAGATCGTCGGCCGCTAATTGGGCCACTCGAGTGGTTTGAACTTGCATGGTTGCACGGGCGCATTGAGGCGACAGATCGCTGGAAGATCCGTTCACGCCCCGCAGGATTTGCGTCGGATTGAATGATTCGAAGAAAAAACGAGCAACTTATTTCCCGCACGATCCTAAGCAGGCCTGCACAATTTTGTTTCTACCGGCGTGCTTGGTCGTTTAAACCATCCGATATTTTATCATCGTCCCTGACGATTCCGAAGATATAAGGCATATTCCCCAACGGTAATCCTTCCGTCGCGATTCGTGTCAGCGGCACTGGGGTCGACAGGCATCTTCGACCACTCCGAAACATTCAGCAGACCGTCTTTGTTCGTATCATATCGTTCGAAAATCCGTTTTGCATATTGCAAGGTTGCTTGGTCGAACGATACTGCGTCATCGCTTTGGGCTTGCGGCTCGCCTGGGATTGGGTGTGATGATTGAAACTCTCGGATTTCATCTTTTGTCAGCATTCCATCGCCGTTCTGATCATAAGCCTGGAATTCAGAATCGTCCATCGCTGACTCCTCTTTGGATAGCATTCCATCGCCATCCTGGTCGAGTTCAGCAAGCAAGTTTTCTGTTTTGAATTCCGCAAGCCGCAACAAGTAATCGTCTTGCGCATGCGTCTTGCCAGTGTCCGATAAGGCATAGTAGCCAGCAGCATTGATCAGGTATGCAAGAAGATCGGCTTTGTCAATTGGCAGGCGTTTAACTTCCCGCGAACTACCGCCGAATTGTTCCAAAGACAGACTGGGCCAAATGAACAAGACAACCCCACTCCGCTGGCGAGATAACATTGGGTTCAGTTGCAGCCCAACATTCAAAGAGGGCTTAATCGTCGCTTCCATAACGCGAGAGACTGAAGCGTCAGTGATGGCGTGCTGGGCAGCTGTTTCTGCTAACTCAAGTAATTCCAGAGCGAGCGAAGCTTGGAAGGAGCTAGTAGTTTGTCCTCGGTTAATATCACCGATGATATACGGCGTTGAAAGGTGGCGAGGCATCCCAAAATTGGCAAACGACCTATCAAGAGTGACAAGTTTTTCTATCTCAGCAGGTCGTTCTGCTATTCGATCAAGCAAACTTGCGGTCCGGTTGGCGACTCGCACTTTATCATCGCTGGAAAGCGCAACCTGCACGGGTCCGATTCCTTTGTGCAGTTCAGTGAGAATAATCGCCGCCTTCGTGACGAGTTCATCGGATAGTTCGTCAGACTCTAATGCCTCAATCGCCCGTTGTTGCATGTTCTGGGCATATCCGAAAAAGTTTTCCGAAGGCAGGTATTCGAGCCAAAAGTCGATGCCCAGTTGTTTGTTTGCGTAGATCAATGTCGCGAGGTTCTGATGAATGCCCTCCTTGCTGTCACGATTCAAAAGCAAATAGTTCCGAGCATAATTTGCGGCCAATCTGGTCGTTTTCGGATCATCTTCTGTTGGAAAGACGTCGTTGATTAGGTAGTTGATCAGCGGGTTCGCGCTTGTTTGATCGACGCGGATGAGTTGTCGATAAATTCGTTCCCTAAGCGATTCATCACTTTCTCGCAATTCGTTCACAATGTAATCGAAGAAGTTTTCATTGTCCTGGAAGGAATCGGAAATGATCTGTAAGATTTGATAGTCAAGCGATGTTGTGGTGTTTCCGGCTTTTAGGTCTTGATCTGCAACGGTCGCCATGATGTTCATCATTGAACTGCGCACCTGTTCGGCGTTCGTTGGCTCGACTAGTTTTTTTACCGCTTGCATCGCCTTGTAGAGTGGTTCGGGGCTCTTTTCGGTTGCTATGCGATTCAACCATACTGATAACGGCTCGCCATCGTATACCGGTTCGGCCACCAGGTTTGCTGTTTCGGGCTGCGAGGCAGTCGGTTGTTTTAGGGGACGTCCAATTTTGGCTAGAATCGTTTCACCTTTGCGAATGATTACTGAATCCTGATCGATCAATAGTTCGTCGCTGGCCCCTTCGATTTCGATCTCATACTTGCCGGCAAACAATTTCGTTGCTGTTGCTCCGCTCTGGACCTTGATAGTGTCATATTGCTTGCCGTCACTGAGCAATCGGACTGAGACATTTTCGGCGTCGCTTTCGATCACCAATTGTCCTTTTTGCGTTTCGATGATCAGGAAAATTCCGGCAAAAAACATTGCCGCGAAGCCCGCTGTGAAGACAAGCCAACGCCAACGGCCGATACCGCCGCGTGAGTTCGTCATGTTTGGCTTTGCGGGTAATCGCGGTTTGTCGCCCTCTGCGTGTGGCGGGTTCGCTTTGTCTTTCGTTTTGGTGTCTACAGCAAGCTTCGTCAGATCATTGCCACCGGCGAACGCTTCCAGTTTTTCTGCGACGTGTGCCGCACTTGCGGGGCGTCGACTCGGGTCGCGATGCAGCAGAAGAGCGATGAAATTGGCTAGGTCTTTAGGGACATCGTCCCGCAGCGTATCGACGCGGGGCGAGTCGTGCGAAGCGAGCAGTTTTAGTTTGGACAGGGGCGATAGATCGGGTGCCGCGGCCAGCGGTGGACGCCCCGCAAGCAACCGAAACAGCGTCGCACCGAGTGAATAAAGATCGGCGCGGTAGTCGACCGCAGCGGCGCACTCGGCTTGCTCGGGGGCCATGTAGTCAAGCGTCCCCATCAACTGGCCAACGGTCGTCAGTTCAGCGGATGCTTCGTCCCAAAGGCTGTGACGAGCCAAGCCGAAATCGAGTATTTTGACATCGCCGGTTATGCTTAGCATGAGATTCGATGGCTTGATGTCGCGATGCACGATGCCCAGCGAGTGTGCATGCGACAGCCCCAATGCAACGCGTCGGATCGCTTCGCATGCATCCGCGATCGCAAGCGGCCCGCACAATCGAGCGACGCGACTAAGGTCGCAACCTTCGATATATTCCATGACCAAGTAATGGGTGTCGTCTTGTTGGCCCGCGTCGGTTGCGGTCACGATCGACGGGTGATTTAGGCCGCCGGCGGCGCGAATCTCTCGTTGAAAGCGGTTGAGGTGAATGTCGCTGCTGAGCCATCGGGATGGCAACACCTTGATCGCGACCAGCTTTTTCAATTGGCGATGTTCGGCCAGATACACGGATCCCATGCCACCATGGCCGAGCGAACGGATCAACTGGTAGGGGCCGATCGCTTTGTCTGGAAAGCTTGCCGGAAGTTCGCTCGCGAAACCGTTGACGCAGTCTCGCCCCACCGCGTCGAGGCCGTGTTTGGAATCGCGGGAATTGGACAATCGCTTCAACAGGCTCATCGCATACTTCACCTCCGGTTCGACCGGCTGGTCCGATTGACCTGACGTACGGCCTGACGCGATCAGTTTGACGCTGTCGAGCATCGAATCGGGCTCAGATTCGATACGGACGATTGCTGCTTGGCAGGTCTCACAGGTCTCCAGATGGTCGTCGATCGAACTGCTTTGGTCATCGTCGACCCATCCGCCAAGGTACCTGGCCAGCGTTTCTTGGTTCGGGCAAGCCATCCGTTTCGTGTCGTCGGTGAGCATAGCGTCGGTTGGCATCGCTTCGGCCTGTGGTAAAAAAGGAAGAGGGGGGCATCGTCTTCCTAGAACGATTCCAGTGTGACATCATTTTGGAGTCAGAACCACTCAACCGGTCAATCAATCCAGTTTCAAAAGACAAATTGACGATGAGCAGCCTGCAATCATCTGGTGCGACACGACAGAGCCTGATCTCTCGTGCATTGGCGCGCCAGGGGGATGCTTGGTCCGAGTTGATTGATCTTTATGGCCCGCTGGTCGCCCATTGGTGTCGCCGCTTCGGATGTGACTCGCATGCGACGGCCGACTCTGTGCAGGATGTTTTTACCGCAGTCTATCGATCGCTTGGCCGCTATGAAGCGAGCGAGCGTGCCGGATCTTTTCGCGCGTGGCTGTGGACGATCACGGCGAATAAGTTGCGTGATCGTTTGAGGGCCGAGCGGCATCATCAACACGCACGCGGCGGCAGTTCTGCCATGATCGGCCTGCACTCGATCGCTGATCCTTATAACGACGATGTCGCGCTGAGTGACCAGGATCCGACATCAACGGATGAACTGGGCGGTTTGATGGCCCGCGCAATGGAACAGGTGCGATCGGAGTTTGAACCCAAAACGTGGGATATATTTATAAGGTCGGTGATCGATCAATTGCCGACCCAGGCGGTCGCGGCCCAGTATGGTGTCACGGAGGCGGCGGTTCGTAAAAATCGCAGCCGAATAATGAGACGTCTGCGCCAGCAATTAGGTGATGCGGGCGACTATTCGTCCCGACGCATGTCACCTTGAAAACCGCTAAGTTTGGCGGCCATGTGCTGGCGCCAGCGGATTTGGTCGTAACCGTAATTGACGTCGCCTTCGATTTGACGAAGCAGTGTCAGTACAGGCAGGTTCTCAATCCGGCGGACGATCGTTTGCGCCTTGCCGCCCGTCGACATCCCGCCACCTCCGGCGTTGTTGAAGCCGACACTGGTGCGTTCGTTTGCGGGGATAACGATCTTGTGCTCCGTCACCAATGCGTCGATCAATGGCACGGCAAGTTCGGGGTCGGGAAAATACGATAATGCAACCGCCGCGTTGCGAACCTTGGCGTTGTCGCTGCTGCGAAGCAACGGCAGATAGTTGGCGATCGCCAGCGCCGGAGCCTT
>DIUH01000208.1:36722-52823 GCA_002428205.1 Planctomycetaceae bacterium UBA6163 | reverse complement strand
GCGGCATATGGATCGTCGATCGCCGCCAAGGAAGCCTGTGCCTCGGCCGCGCGATCGCCACCACGTGCGATCAATTTTTTTAGACGTGTGACTTCCAACTGCCATGCCTTGGACTTCTTTTCCGCTTCGGCTTGGCCCTGTGTGAACATCACCTCGGCAGGTAATCGATACTTACCGCCCACCGCGATCAACCCGCGACTCTTTTGAAGTTCAGCCAATCGAATCCAGCGGCCCTCGTCGTTCGCGTAACCGAGCGCTGTTCGGGCCCGCGAGTGATCCGGATCCAGCTTGATGGTGATCTGCAAATGGTATCGATATTGGGCGTTAAGCAAATTTTGTTTGCACCACCTGGCCAGCTCGTAGTGCTGTTCCGCTTCGGCTGGCGTCGCCGCGACTCTCTGTCGATACTCGCCCAACTTTTCCGCTTCGGCGACTCGGTTAATTTGGCTTTCAGGGATTGCCACTTTGATGCGATCGTCAACTTGGACCACCGCATAAGGGGCTTTGCCAGGATCAAGCCGGGTGACGCCCCCTTCGACTTGGCCGCCGCCACGCAATTGGACCACGTCGGCGATAGCGGGCGACGCTGCGAACGCCTCCGCGAACAACACCGCGGCAGCGCAGATCAGATAAATCAGTCGGTTTTGACAACGCATTCGGGATCGAGCCAACGATTGGTTTTCGAAGCTATAGGGCTGTGCGACTGACACCATTCTAGACATTTACCGGATTGAGCGAGAAAAAATCATTCGACTTTGCGGCCTTGTCCGATTCTTTTCAGACGCGGCGGGCGCTAAATCCGATAGTGACCCATACTTGACTATTCCGATCAGGTATATAAAGTTTGGACTCGACGACTGAAAACCGACTGGGATTGATCTGAAATGGGCCAACAACGACCGACGCGGCAAGAATTGATGAACCCGATCGCTGACCGTACGTCACCTACGCTCAGCAAGCCGCTTCCGACTTTGCAGGTATTGACGCCCGACCCGGCTCCGGACCAACTGCGTGGGGCATTAGCGGCCGATCCTCCGCTTGAGCCGAACGAGTCGTTTTTGGCAGGCCTGGCTGCTGATAGTGAGCGACTGGAGTCGGCGACGCCGCAGGAGATTTTGCAGTATGCCGTCGACCGGTTCGCACCGTTATTTACGATGGCCACGGCATTTGGGCCTGAAGGAATGACGCTGATTCATATGTTGGCCGAGATCGCTCCGGACACACCGATATTCAACCTCGACACCGGCTATCAGTTTGCCGAAACGTTGGAGTTGCGAGAGCGAGTGAAAGAGCGTTACGGGATCGAAGTGGAGTTAAAAAAACCCGAAACGACGGTTGAACAGTACGAAGCGATACACGGCGGGCCGGTATACAAAACGGACCCGAACCGGTGCTGCTTTGACCGCAAACTACGTGTGCTGCATGAATCGGCGAAAGGGATGCATGCCTGGGCCAGTGCGATTCGGCGTGACCAGAGCGATGATCGCCAGCGCGCGGCGATTGTCGGATGGGATCACAAGTTTCAATTGGTAAAGATCAGCCCGTTGGCGAATTGGACAAAGAAAGAGGTTTGGAATCTGATCGCCAAGCATGACATTCCTTATAACCCGTTGCATGACAAGGGGTTCCCCAGCGTCGGTTGCTGGCCGTGCACCCGTGCGGTGCAAGTGGGCGAGGACGAGCGAGCGGGGCGATGGAGCGGTTTTGCGAAAAAAGAGTGTGGTTTGCACACTTCGTAACGTTTTCCACAGCCACAGCGAGGTTTCGATGCAAATCCCGGCGAGAGTACATTATGCGGCGCTTGCCATGATGGAATTGGCCGCTTCGGAAGGGCGTCCCGAGCCGATGGCGATTCGCGAAATCGTTTCCCGGCATGGGATTCCGCAACCGTTCCTGGTTCAAATCCTCCAGCAGTTGAAGACCGCGGGCTGGGTGACCAGTACACGTGGCAGCAGTGGTGGTTATCGGCTAATTCCCGGTTTGAGCGGCTTAACGTTGTTGGAAATTGCCGAGGTGGTTGGATGCGGTGACGGTGGCTGCAGCGCCGAATCGTTCCCCAATCGCAGCTCGAACCAATTGAAGCGTGTTTGGGATGACGCGACGCGAGCTTATCGAGACGTTTTGGCCGGAGTGACGTTGGGTGAATTGGTGGCGAGTTCGCGTGAGAGTGAATCGGCGATGTTCTACATCTAGGTGATTGGCGCCGCAGGCGACCTTGATTTTGCGACAACACCACGGAAGTCGCTGGCCGGCGAGCGAAGCGTTCCCAGGTGTTTGACGGAGCGGCAGACGGCTGAATCAACGAATTTCTTGGCGGCTGGTGCTGGCTGGCCATCACGCCAAAAATTTTTTGCTTCCCTGTTAGCGTTTCAGCGTTTCGTGACGTAGGTTTTCAGCATACCGGCCCCAAAGCCTCTTTTCCCGTCTCACGCGTTGCGAACCCATGAAGCGAATTCGACGATCATCGAACGCGCGTTTACGTGGCAGGACCGGAGCCGCTGCGGTTGAAATGGCTCTTGTCAGCCCCATTATCTTCTTGATGTTCCTGGGCGCTATCGAGTTGAACAACTTGAACTTTATTCGCAACACCGCCGCCAACGCGGTTTATGAAGGTGCGCGGGCAGGGATGGTCAGCGGGGGCACATCGGCGGATAGCAACAGCGCCGTGATGGCCTACCTGTCCAAAGTTGGCGTGCACCACGGTGCGACGATCAACAGTTCGGTATCAGCACAAGAAGTCACGGTGTCAGTTTCGATACCGATGAACCTAAATTCGTTTGGCATCAGTCGTTTTACGTCCGGATATAACGTGATGCAGCAAATCTCACTTAAACGCGAGACGCCCGGCGATGCGGAGTAACCGCAGCGACAATCCGCAAGCGGGTGTGTGATTGTGCCGCCATAAGGGCATTGACAACGACCAAAAGCGCAGTTTCGACGATCAGCAAAGGGTTTCGCAGCGAAGCCTGGCGGAAATCGACCCATTCGAATCTCTTCAAGGCCGATCCGCAGGGACGCTTGAGCGGTGGGTCCGCAAAAATGTTTTGGAAGGGAGAGTTGTGGATGCCGGATGACAGAATTTTTCCCGCCGATCTTTCCGAAGCGGCGTGGCAATTAGCAGAGGGTTTAAAGCGGCATGAAACGCGAATTGTGTTTGCCGAGAGTTGTACCGCAGGGCTAGCCGCGGCGGCGCTGGCGATTGTTCCAGGCATCTCAAAGTGGCTGTGTGGGTCTGCGGTTACCTACCAGGAGGCAACGAAAGTGCGCTGGGTTGGCATCAGCCCGGGGGACTTGGAGAACTTTACTGCGGTCAGCGATCAAGTAGCCCGAGCAATGGCGGTCGGAGTGCTGAAAGCCACCCCGCACGCCGATATAGCGGTGTCAGTAACTGGACACTTGGGGCCCTGCGCACCGCCACAGCTAGATGGTGTGATCTTCATCGGGACGGCCGTCCGAGTTCACGGCAGCGATAAAATGAATGAATCGGAGTCGCTTTTGGGCCAGCAGTGGACACGAAAAATCGGCGATTCTGGGCTGGAAGGCATCGATTCGGGGGGCCCGTCGCGAATCGTCTTGAACGCCACCGAACGGCAACCACGTCAGGTCGAAGCGGCCATCGCGGTCCTTAGTTCAGCACTTGCTTTGACTGAGCAGCAAAGCTGACTGATTTTTTTGTTTTTTTTAACTTATTTTTGGGTTCAATTTAGCAATCCGGGCGTGCGTGTCCTGCTGTGATTAGACCGCACTTAAGGGGAATGAATTTTACCTTACGATGCCGGAACGCACCAATAGGGTAGTAAAATCCACATCAAACTGCAGATTAACGTTGATGCATCGCATCGAAACTGCGCACGTGCGCACTGTCCGTTCAATATGTTTCCGGCCAGGTTTGTGTAATGGTGGATGCGTCCCCGGGTTGCCGAAAAGAAATTTGTCCGTAGATTGAGGGTAAAGGTTAAACCACCCCACTCCCCCCCCAAATCGGCATTTTGATTTGGTAAAGATGGAGTGGTCTGACTAGAATGCTTGTGGCGCATTGTGCTCCATTAGTTGCGCGCTGTCGGCCTGGCGTGTATTGCGTCCTGTTCGCGGTCGTTTCTGAGGGATTCAGAATGCCGAGGATGGGTTAGTTTGATTTTGGATTAGTTATTCGGCGCTTGGTAGAGGGCGTCGAATCCTCCCACCATCTTTACGAAGAAGAGCTTATTTATGTCGATCAAAGTTTTGGCCGTTGACGATCATGAAGTGATTTTGATGGGCTTGCAGGCTGCGTTCAGCGAGGGCGATATCGAAATCGCCACCACCGCATCCTCGTCCGCTGATGCACTTAAGAAGATTGCACAGAAACGTCCTGACGTCGTGTTGTTGGACATTCGGATGGAAGGCGGCGATGGATTGAACACCCTTGGCCGCTTGAAACTCGACAATCCAGACCTGCCTGTCGTAATCTTTTCTGCGTACGACAATCCGACCTATGTGGCTCGCGCCGTTGCGCTTGGTGCCTCGGGTTATGTCTTAAAGAGCGCCCCTCGCGAACGGCTGACCGAAGCTATCCGGATCGCGTCGACTGGCGAAGCCGCTTGGACTCGCGAAGAGCTGCGTCGTGTGACTGGCGCGTTGGCAGCACCTCGATTGGGCAGCGAAATTGAAGTTCCGTTGACTCAGCGTGAGAGCGAAGTTCTGCGTCAAATGGCTCACGGGTTGACCAACAAGGAAATCGCGAAGATGCTCGGGATCAGCTACGAGACGGTTAAGGAGCACGTCCAGCACATTTTGCGAAAAGTTGGTGTCACCGACCGTACGCAAGCCGCTGTTTGGGCTGTGCGAAAGAACCTGGTCTAGGCATCTGCCCGGTCCATTGGGGGACTTGTCTCTAGCAGCGATTTTTGAACTTTCCTTTTTTCGCTGATGAGCCGCCATGTCTTCGACAGGACCCGATACCGATATCATTCGACTTGAGTTACGGACCTCTTCAGAGAGTTACCGATATCGGGTGCCGATCAAGTTCGGCGGACGGGTGGTTCAAGACGCCACTGTTTTAAACGTAGAAGCCGCGTGTGAGACACGTGGCGGTGGGCGAATCGACTTCCCCACCAGCTCTGGTGTTCAGATCACGGGCCCGACCAGCTGCGGGTTCGGTTCGATGACGCTGGGTGTCGCTTGGGCGTGGCCCGATCCATCGGTGAGCGATGAAACGCGATTGCAAGTCGTTTCGCAGCTTTGCGAGCGGTTTGTGGCCGACACGCTCAACAACAATCCGGTCGGCCATCCGTTGGAGATCTGTCACCATCAGTCTCAGCGACGCGTTGGCATCGCCAGTCAAGTTGCGGCTGAGTTTGGATTGAATCGTCCGATTCCGGCGCTTGCGATTCTGTTAGCCGCATCGCCGATCGAAGCGGCGATATTTGACGTTCATGCAAAGGCCGCCGGTCGAAACAGTTTCGAGCTGCTTGGCCGTGATTTTGTCAGCAGCGATTTGTCGGCTTACCTTGGGGAAAATTATCGCGGGCTGTACCTCGACAGGTTTGTTTCGGTAAAGCCAAAGCCAACGATGCCGTTGTATCACTTAGTCGGCGCGCTAGACCCGTTAGTCGAAACGGATATAAAATCGCCAGCGGGTGATGGCCTTCCGGAAACGTTGCAACAATGGATCGTGCGAGACGGGTTGACGCATCTCAAGATCAAATTGGCCGGCGACGACCTCAAGTGGGACGTCGATCGTGTAATCGGCGTTCACAGCGCGGCACACACCAGCGGTCGGCCTGGCGAACATCCTTATACTTACTCGCTGGACTTTAACGAACGCTGCGACAGCGAAGCATATGTATTAGAATTGTTGGATCAGATTTCAGCGCGGGACGAGCGAGCCTTAGGATGCGTGGCCTATATAGAACAACCGACGCACCGCGACTTAGCCGCTCATCCGGAAAACACGATGCATCGCGTTGCCGAGCGATTACCGGTTGTGATCGATGAATCGCTGGTTGACTTGGCCAGTTTGCGACTGGCGGTTGAGCAGGGTTACAGTGGCGTTGCTTTGAAGGCTTGCAAAGGCCACAGCGAAGCGTTGTTAATGGCAGCGGTGGCCCAGCACGAAAACCTTTACTTGTGCGTGCAAGATTTGACTTGCATCGGTGCGTCGCTATTGCATAGCGCGTCGCTTGCGGCGCACATCCCGAAAGTGGCGGCGATCGAAAGCAACGGACGCCAGTTCTGTCCTGCGGGGAACGCCGCGTGGATCGAACATTATCCGCGGATGTTTGATGTGAAGGACGGTGTGTTACCGACAGCTTGTTTGAGCGGTCCGGGCTTGGGTTATTGACCCGTTTACACCATCGAAGTGACATCAAACATTTCGCTGCGCATCGCAACCTGGGCGCCCAGCGGGCCGGAAAGGCGTTGCAGGTGTGGGCGGCGAATCATCTGCAGGCCAGTCGGTTCGAGACTTGCCGGTTGCTCAGAGACCTGTTGTGCCGCATGGGTGCCCCAAGCTTTCATGCGTCTTAAGATCGCTCCGCTGAGCGGACGTGGTGTCGATTCGGCTCGCGCCGCAACGATTGTTTCGTCGTCAGCCATGCGGAACAGGCGGCGAAGGTCTTCCAGACGCACCGCACGATTGTCTTCTTGGATGAAAACGATTTCGCCGGTTGCCTTTTCCAGCCCCGTTTGACCGGCGGATTCGATCCCACGCGGTTTGCTGTTCCGGGTGACTCGTACTTGGGGAAATTGTGTGGTGATGTCGTCCAGCAATTCCGGCGTTGAATCGCTGCTGCCGTCATCGACAATGATCAACTCGCTGCGTCCGGTGGTCAGATCGGCAAGCGCTTCGAGCACGCGTTCAATTTCGCCAATCAGCCGTTGCTCAGCGTTTCGAATGGGCAATACGACCGAAACTTTGGGGGGGATGATCGACATAACAAAACTCGCTTATTCCGGCGTGCGATGCTGCCGGGCATTCGTGTGGAAGGGGGAGGTACAGATGGTGTCGACCATCGCCGCATCGACTCTCCACCGTCGCCAGCGGATCTCCGTTTGTCCGCATCGTGGCGCGGATATCGGATCGGCCTATAATGCGACCGATTCCTCTTATGCTTGACCGTTTTCGCGCTTGCCCGCTTTCATGACCGACTGTTCAAAACAGCGCTCGGAATCGTTTGGCCAAGACGAGAGCCAGTGAACCCGATTGAACTCGCGCTTTGTTTATGACCGCTAATAATTACGAAACGACTCCCAATTTTTCGGCCGGAATTGATGGCTTGTTGCCAGCGATCGCGCAAGACCATGCGACAGGGCGGGTCTTGATGATGGCGTGGATGAATCGCCAGGCATGGGACGAAACGGTGCAAACGGGCCAGGCCTGCTACTACAGCCGCAGCCGTAAATCGCTTTGGCGAAAGGGCGAAACCAGCGGACATCGCCAGCGAGTCGTCAAGCTGCAGATCGACTGCGACGCAGATTGCATTTTGATGCAAGTCGAGCAAATCGGGGCGGCGTGCCATGAAGGATACGCCAGTTGTTTTTTTCGTTCGGTCAACCCCGACTTGTCGATCACGATCCAAGAGCCCAGACTCGTCGATCCCAGCCAGGTTTATGGAACCCGCTGAAACAACCTGTCCACCATTTTGGGATTCAATGCCATGTCCAAGACACCTGAAGAACGCCTTGCCGAACTCGGATTCGAATTGCCGGTCACGCCGAAACCGATGGCGGTTTATAAGTCCTGTGTGATCATTGACCGATTCGCTTATGTATCCGGCCACGGGCCGCTAAAGACCGACAAAACGTTGATCACCGGGCGGTTGGGCGAGGATATGGATGTGGCGGCCGGATACGAAGCGGCGCGCGTGACTGGTTTGGCGATTTTAGCGACGTTGAAGAACACGCTTGGGCGACTCGATCGCGTCGCTCAAGTCGTGAAACTGCTCGGCCTCGTCCGCTGCACAGATGCGTTTGACCAGCAGCCCGCGGTGATCAACGGCTGCAGCGAATTGTTCCGCGATGTCTTCGGCGAAGAGATCGGCGTGGGGGCTCGCAGCGCGATCGGCACCAATTCGCTGCCCGGTGGAATTGCCGTCGAGATCGAAGCGATATTCGACGTAACGCCTTTCTGATCGCTTGGCCCGTTGCGATAACAAAGGCGGACCAGAAACCCGCTTTTCGACCGCCGGTTGAGCCGTTACGCTTCGCCCCATGAGCGATAGCAACGAGAACCGATCGAGCGATCAAGCCAAAGGCGACGCCGGTGGAGATGCATCGGTACAGAATGGGTCGGACGCACAGGCGTTCGCTGGCTATGACCTGGAAACAGGTGTGTTGCAGCGGGTACGTCGGTGGCGCGACGCGATCCCGGCGCTGGTATTGATCGATGCGCTTCGAGTCTCCGGATCACCGCTGTATGTGGGCCTGATTTGGATCGCAATTTCGATCTTCAGTTTTTTGTCTCTGCCCGTTTCGATTGCAATTTCCGGGGAGACGACGCTGCGGCTGTCCATCGACGGGATCGACGACCTTCGTTTGTGGTCACTGGTTGCCACGATTGGTTTGATCCTCGTTGGGACGTTGCCAGCGGGGTTAGCAGCGCGGGGCGGCGCTTGCTATGCCGCTGGGCGAACGCAGTCGTTTACTGAAAATGGTCGCGTCGTATTCGCAAGGTGGTTGCAATTATTTGCGATTCCGCTGACTCTCGTTGCGATTACGGCCGGATTGAGTGTTGCGATGGTCTCAGCCGGGGCGATTGGTCGGATCGGCGGAAACGGATCTTGGTTGGTCGAGGCGACTGCGATCGCAGCCTTGCCGATCGCGATCCTGATTGGCCTGATTGCCGGTGGTGCGGTCGCCGCGATACCGTTGGCGATTGCGGCTGCGGTTCTGGAAAAGCAGCCCGATGTGCTCGATTGCTTATCCCGCGGCTACGAATACCTTTTCCGTCGACCGATTTATCTTTTATTTTACGCGATCTGTGCAACGCTATTGGTCGCGACGGTATGGCAGCTTGCGAATCTGGTTGTCGGTGCGGCGATACTGATCGGCGGCTGGGGCCTGCAGATTGGTTCCGGCGACAGGACTGTGCCGCGCGGCTTTCAATGGTTTTTACTGCGTTTGCCGCCAGCGGTCGCGCTGACGGCCTGTTGGGGTCAAGTGGGTGCGATTTACTTGCTGATGCGTCAAGCGGCCAATGATCAAGAAGTCGAGGACATTGCAACTTCACCCACCGACGCCAAAGTCGCCGAGATACCAAATCTGAAAGCCGAGATTTGAGTATGCAAGCCGTACCGCCTGCCCCTAACGGCAGAAAAGTTGCTATAACCGGAGTAGATGATGGCAAACGCTGCTCCCGTGCGCGTGTTGTCGTGCATGGCCCCGCCCAATTTAATTCTGTCTGGAGAAACCCCTGATGTCCCGCCCAGCATACGCGTCGACAATCCGGACGCTCGCTTCGTTTGCCGCAGCCGCTTTATTTGCCAGTGCTTTGGTGCCGTCAGCCAACGGAGCCGACACTTCGGATGCTAAGCGGATCAAGACGCTGATCATCGATGGCCAAAACAACCACAACTGGAAAGCGACGACGCCACTGATTCGTCAGACGCTCGAAGGGACCGGGATGTTCGATGTGACCGTCGCCACGACGCCAGAAAAGGGCGGCGATATGGCCACGTTCGCCCCCGATTTTTCGGCCTACCAGGTTGTCGTTTCCAACTACAACGGCGATGACTGGAGCGACGCGACTCGGCAAGCATTCGAAAAATACGTGGCTAGCGGTGGCGGGTTCGTTTGTGTCCACGCCGCAGACAATTCATTTCCCGGTTGGGACGCCTACAATCGGATGATCGGTTTAGGCGGATGGGGCGGCCGAAACGAAAAAAGTGGCCCTTACGTTCGTTGGAAAGAGGATCTGAAGCGTTTCACACGCGACGCCAGCAAAGGTTCCGGTGGTACGCATGGCCGACGGACCCCGTTTGTTGTCGTCGTTCGTGATTCGGATCATCCGGTGACGAGCGGATTGCCAGGTTCGTGGATGCAGGTCGAGGACGAATTGTACGGCAAGTTGCGAGGTCCGGCGGAGAACATGCATGTCTTGGCCACAGCCTTCAGCGCGCCCGACACCAACGGGACCGGCGAACATGAACCGATCTTGATGGCGATCCACTACGGCAGCGGCCGCGTTTTCCACACAACGCTCGGACACGACGTGACGGCGATGAATGGCGTCGCCTTTCAAGTGACGTTGCAACGCGGTGCTGAGTGGGCGGCGACTGGCGGTGTGACGCAACCGCCGGTTGGACCGGACGTGCTGACCAATGACACCCCAGCGACTCGCGACCCCGCGACGCTGATCAAGACGCAAGCCGACGCGGCGGCCGTTATCGACTTTGATACCGCTCCCGACGTGTCCATTGGCGAATGGAAAAGCCTTTTCAATGGCCAAAATACCGAAGGCTGGAGCCAGAAAAACGGCACCGCCAGTTATCGAGTTGAAGACGGCGTGATCGTCGGGAAAACCGCTACCGGCAGCCCTAATTCGTTTCTTTGTACCAACGAAGAGTTTGGTGATTTCGAACTGACTTTCGAGGTCAAATGCGATCCAAGGCTGAACTCCGGGGTTCAAATCCGGTCTAGGAGTACTCCTGAGTTCAACAATGGTCGCGTGCATGGACCCCAGGTTGAAATCGATGCCGCACCCGGTGAATCGGGTTACATCTACAGCGAGGGAACGGGACGTCTTTGGATCAGTAAGGAGCATCCGATTAAGGACGCTTTTATTAATGACCAGTGGAACGTTTATCTGGTGCGAGCCGTTGGCGATCGTCTGCAAACTTGGGTAAACGGCAAGAAAATCGAAGACTTGTCGGATCCAGAATCGTTCAAGTCAGGCTTCATCGGATTACAGGTCCATGGCATTGGCAAGGATCAAGGACCATACGAGGTGCGATGGCGGGATATCCGTATTCGCCCACTTTAGATTCGTGATGTCGGGGTTGGGGGTCGATATGTCAGCACGAGGGCAACACGCCAGCGCCGCCGAACACTGATTTCGAGCAGTCTGAGAATCGGGCCGATTCATACCACCCGAATTGTGGAAGTTATTCCCACGCAGCCGACAATAACGCGGATTGTTCGGCCCGTATCACCGTTGCTGTGTATTTCGATGAATCGGAAGGCATCGGTTATCCTCTTCGTGGCATGATCAGACCATCGGTATTTGCTTCGCACCACAAATCGGGTCGCGACAGAGTGGAAGTGTTTCCGATGAACGAGGGGAGCACAAGTTCTAACTGCTAGGTGCGCAACTCTGCACCACCGCGTTCCTCCTTTGCCCTTCCCTGCAAACATGTCTGTTGCCGCTCAACCGTTCCGCTTTCATCAACGCTTTGCGTTGAATGTTGCGATATGGGTTGTCGGCGTTGCGATTCAGCCTCATGTCTGGGGCCAGGCTGATCGACCGGATACCTCAGTTGCTGAAGTGGTGGTTTCACCGCCGGAAAGCTTTCCGATCCGTGAAATTGAACGACTTCCTGACAAGCAACAGCCAGCCGATTCTGGCACCGGCGGTGAAGGCACCACGACTGAGGAATTGACCAAGTCGAAATTCGTGTTTTCGCCCGTTGAATTGGGGCCGATGCGTCCAAGCAAACTGATAGCCGAACTTCCGCTGCCACCCCGGATCGAGGTGCGGCGCGAGGAGATCGAGCGTGCGGCGCTTGCTCGCATTTTCGCTGCCGGCATGGTTGACGACAGCGTCAAATTTGTGGCGCCGCCCGAACCCGAACTGGTCCCGTCTGCTCGCGGGGCCAAGTTTGCTGACACACCGGCGATGGTGATTGCACAGGTACCCGACCAACCCCAAATCACTCCTAATATTGCTTTGCCATCACCCGAGTCGGAAAGCGTTGCCGCCGTGCTTGAACCTACCAGGGGTCCGATGATCGGTTCGTTGCCACAAGAAGACTTCTGGCAAGATGAGATGATCGTATCGGACGTCGTGATCGAGACACAAAAGTTACCCCAGCCCGTGTTTTTGGGCGAACCGCTGCTGGCAAGTCCCGTTGAACAGGTGCTGCCTGGGATGATCGAAGAATGCAAACCATGCGTGATAGGCGTTCCCGATTTTCAGGTTCTCGCCGGGGAAACGGTTATTGAAATGTCCAGCGAGTCACCCGGGGAAGTGCAACTGCCGGGCTATGAGTTGCCCGTTGGCGGGCTTGATATTTACCGGCTTGCACCGACACGCTTTTCCAGAACGCTCCCTAACGCGCGATAACCGGTCTGCCGATTTGTTCTACAATCCGAACGTTCCCCTGATGCCACGCGAACCCGCTGTTGCGGTATTCTAGTTGGGATCACAAAGTAAATCGGTATAGCCCGACAGGACTCGCTCCCTCGGTAAAGCTGGCATCGCAGAACCGGCGAGGACGCTTCCCGGGCCAGCGAGGCTGCCCCGTGCGACGCGGGGCGATGGCGTTGCGACCGTAAGCCGATTTACCCTTGCAGACCTGCTTGTTGTTGGTTGAACCCGATTTTTGTCTCCGAAGCCCGCCAGGTGTTATGGCATCACTGTTTGTCGTTCGCGGCCGCGATCAAGGAAGACACTTCCCGCTCGATCCCCGAGTTTTACGGGTCGGTCGCGATTCGTCCTGCGAAATTCGGTTGCTCGATTCCGAAGCCTCGCGGACACATGCCGAATTGCGTCCCGGCCCAGACGGCGGTTTTACGCTGATCGACCTTGCCAGCAGTAATGGGACGCTGGTCAATGGAAAACTGATCACACAGCACCCGTTAGCCAGCGGTGATCGGATTGAGATCGGCGGCACGTTGTTGATCTTCACCGGCGGCGGCAAGTCGGCGGCGAAAACGGGCCACGGTGTCGAGATTGTTGCTCAACCAGTTGCCGACCAGCGTGAGCAGCATGGCGAAGCGTCGCGGATCGTCTCCTCCGTTTCCGGCGCGGTTTCGTTTGCCGCCGACGCTCAAGGCCAAGTTCAATCCGATCGCAATTTGGAATTGATGTATCTGACGGCCCTAGCGGTCGGTCGTACCGACAGCATTCCCGAACTGCTCGACCGAGTGCTAAGGTTGGTATTCGACTGGGTTGCCGCCGACCGTGGATGCGTGATGCTGCGCGACGGCGACAGCGAGCGGTTGCGACCGGCGGCACGTTGCGACCGCGATGTTGACGGCAGCGCCGGAGCCCAGAAGGGACGCATCGCGATCAGCCGCACCATTCTCGATTACGTGATCGAGCGAAAAGAAGGAGTTCGGACGAGCGATGCACGCGACGATGCGAGGTTCGATGCCGCCCACTCGATCGTTCAAGGCGGTGTGAGGGAAGCTTTGTGCGTGCCGTTGCAAGGACGTTACGCAGTCGTCGGTGCGCTTTACGTCGACACCTACACATCGCCCGGCGCGATCATTCAATCCGGATATCAAGCACGTTTTAATGACGAACACCTGCGGTTGATGACCGCGATCGGTTACCAAGCCGCGCTGGCGATCGAAGATACATATTACTATTCCGCGATGGTGCAATCCGAACGCTTGGCCGCGATGGGACAAACGATCGCCACACTTTCGCATCACATCAAAAATATTCTGCAGGGCATGCGCGGTGGCAGCTACCTGATCGACGCTGGGTTGAAACGCGGCGACACCGAAGCGGTTCGGCGCGGCTGGGGAATCGTTGAACGCAACCAAGAACGAATATCAAGTTTGGTAATGGATATGTTGACGTTCAGCAAAGAACGTGAGCCCGAAAAAATGGAATCGGACTTGAACGAGACCGTACTCGATGTCGTCGACCTGATGCGTTCTCGTGCCCAAGAGATGTCCGTCCGGATTGAGTTCTGTCCTGACCAAACGATGCCGCTGGCGATGTTCGATCCCGACGCATTCCATCGAGCGCTGCTGAACATCGTAACAAACGCGATCGACGCCGCAGCCGAGGGTGATCGCGCTTGCGAAGCTGAAGAGCCAAATGAGGAATCCGAAGCGACACCATTGTCGGACGAATCGTTGGTCGATCCGATCGCCGACGCCAGCGGGGAACATTCATCCGCCGAAATGAACGAATCGGCTTCGCGACCCGCTCGAGTAGTCGTCGCAACGAACTACAGCCCGATCGATGGCTGGATCGTCGCGGTTTCGGACAACGGTCCTGGAATCGCAGAAGAAGACCGAGAGAAAATCTTCTCGATCTTTGAATCCAAAAAAGGTGCGCGAGGCACAGGCTTGGGGCTGCCGGTCAGCGATAAGATCATGCGAGAACATGGCGGCCGAATCGAGATCGCCGACCATCCACCGGCATCAATCCCCGTCGCCTGCGGACCGACCTACGGCACCTGTTTCGTTCTCCGTTTCCCACCATCGGACACCGGCGCGACCCAAGCTGAATAGCCACTGGCGAATAGCCAAAGCGTCGCCGCGGGCAATGGCCTTAACACCATTCGTCTTGAACACCTGACCGAGTTGACGTTGGCGTTTGCTCAGCAGGACTTGTGCTAAGCAGGACTGCAACAGTTATCGGTCTGCGCAGATACCCATGCCCGAGCAATCGCGTCCTGCAGGTTATGCCGATTCACACTTGCGAACCGGCTTAACAAAATCAACAACCTTGGTGCCAACCTTATTGAGCAATCGACTTTGAACCTTGAGGGCCGCCGGCGATCGGGCGGTTCATCGGCAACGGGCGGGCTGCGGTGGCGTACCCACGCCCATAGAGATGTTCCTTCAACCGACGGAACTCGCCAAAACTGTCCGGATAAACCCAAACGGTTACCGTTGTCTTGTCGGGCAATCGGCCGGCCAGTTCGACGTCCAACAGGTTACCGTTGCTCGCTAAGACTTCGGCGAGCGGTTGGCCGTGCGGTTCGTTGAGCGGTTCGAGCACCATGCTGGTCAATTGCACTCGCGTCGCGGTCGCGACTTGGCCACCGCGGCTGACCATCTCGCGTGACTTTTCCATCTCATAACGCGCCACGAAACCTTGCACCGGCCCGACCGCCGAGTCGAGCACTCCGTCGCGACCGCCGGGTGCAACGCGTTGCAAGTCGCGTTGGATTTCAGCAACCAAACGGTCGATCGGCACGACCGATAAAAGGCCAGCCTTGAGCCGAAAATGCACCTCTTCACCAAACACGGTTTTCGCCATCGGTGTCGGCAAGTGCGATACCGCAACCACCGGACGGTCGGAACTTTCGACGCGTGATCGGGCTTGCTGCAAGTCCTCAAGCTCTTTCTTCGCGGCCGCGATTTTCGCTTCTGCCTGACCGCGCTGGATATCCTTCGAATCGAGTTCCGTTTTCTTATCTTCCCATGCCGCCTTGGCCATGTTGACCAAATCCATCAATTGGCCTCGCTGGCGAGCGATTTCTGCCAATTGAGCGTCACTGCGACGAATCTCGCGTTCCAATCGTTGTGAATCGGCCAACGCTTCGATCGCCCGTTGGCTTTCGGTTTCTAAGTCTTCGATCCGTTGTTGGATCGCCTCGACGCTCAGCGGTGTATCGGTAATCAAATCGCTAGCAGCGGCTTGAGGATCAGTAGCCGATTTCTCTTTGATCGCTTCGGCCACTTCGCGTGTCCGGCTGCCGAGGATCACGACCAGAATGATCAGGATGCCGACTAGGTTCGCGACAATGTCTAGGAAGGCGTCGTGGCCCAGCGCGACCGCTCCGGCAGACCTGTGACGTGATTGAGTCATCGCGCACCTTTGGCTTGAATCATCAGCCCGCTGCCATCGAGCAGACGAGTCAGTTGTTGGTATCGATAATCGGCACCGGGTGCGACCGCGACTTCAAGCACCGGTTGCCAACGAGCACCCTGCATCGCCGCGCCCCATCCGGCAGCACGATCGCGAACGGCCGTGGCTAGCGTTAACGAAGCGGCGTTGATGTCTCCGTCAGCGAACGGGATCACGGTCGGCGCGCCACGGCCACCTTCGGCGATCAAGACGAATCGGTCGCTGTAACATTCGACACGGATCATGCGCAACATCTCGGTCCCACGGCTGGACGAAATGTCTGGTGGCAACGCCCAATCTTTGCCAACCCGCTTGACCGGCGGTGTGTTGTTGGCGTTCATGTTCAAGCTGGGCGACTGGGGACCGTC
>DIUH01000208.1:24444-36621 GCA_002428205.1 Planctomycetaceae bacterium UBA6163 | reverse complement strand
GAAGTATTGGACGAGGATGAATCGGCAGGCGATCCGGAGGTGCCACCAGCGAATTGACCGGCGGCTTTCGTGTCGGCGATCACCGATCCGTCAGCGGCATTGAGCGAATTGGGCTGCATACCCGTCTGCGTACTGGCGCCAGCGGATGCATCAGCAAGCCCGCTGCCGTAGGCGTTGTCGTAAACCGGACCGCTAGCCGAACTGCTTGACGGGGCGTTGGTGCCGGGATTGCTCGTGCCGAGGTTGTTGGTGGGCGATGAGTTTCCTGTGGCCGGGGAGTTTCCTGTGGGCGATGAGTTGTTTGAAAGTGCCGAAAACCCCCGCAGCTGCGATTCGCCAATCGCTCCGTTTGTCGCACCGCGAGACATTCTGGCGGCCGACAGAACCGGCAATGTGGATGCCGCCGGCGATGGCGGGCCGCCTAACGTTCCGCCGGGTGATTGTGACGTGCCGCCTGCCGCACCGCCGGTCGCTAGTTGACCGGATCCGACGTAGCCCATTGCGGGCTCACTAGCACTGCCACCTGATCTGGCTAAACCGGATTGCTGGTCGTAATGGCCATCTTCACCAAAGCCACCGTCGTAACCGCNNTGGGCCCGAACCATTGCCACCGGCTGAACCGCCACCACCACCGAAACGGATCGCCAACTGGTCGCGCTGGCGGACCGTTTCGCGAACCACCGCAATCACTTTGTTGCTCAGCACCGGATCGGTTTCCGGGAATGCCAAGTCGACTTCCGCTGGCACCAGTTCATAGCCGAACTGGTCGTCCCAGTTGTTCATCGCCGCGCGAGCGATTCCGTACGATTTGATCCCATCGGGACGGACGACCAATAGCGGATACGGTGCGATCTCGTCGCCGTAGGTTTGTGTGGCGTGCAGCCGAATGGTACGCAGGGCGGCTTCGAGCGGGTTGGGAAATCCGGTTCGCGGTTCGAGTTCGGCTTGCGTGATGCGGATGTTGCCCGGTTGGATCAGGACGCCGTCTTTTCCGCATTCGATGTAGACCGGTCGGCGGTCGGTGCCGTTGGGCCCTTTGTGCGGCACGATCACGATGCGCGGCGTTTCGGATTGCAATTCGGACTGCAGATTGCCGATCGCTTCCTTTTCCGATTCTATTTCCAGCAGCAATTTGTCGAGCGTCTCTTGCACCTTGGCAACGTCGCCCTGTTGGTCGATTGTCGCTTCGACCTCTGTCGACAACGATTCCAGTTCAAGTCGCAGGCGGCGAACGTGGTCTTCCAGATGCGCCCTGCGATCGCGACGCGCTTCGAGGTCAGCCGTCTGTTGGTCGCGCATCTTGATGGTCTGCTGGCGATGCCAAGCCGCTTCGCGAATCTCACGCTCGATCTGCTCGGACGCCTCGGCAAGTGCTTCGGCCTGAGCGATCTCCTCAGGCGTTGGGCCTAAGTCCGCCATGGCTTCGGGCGATTCGGCTTCCGAGGTCGGCACCTTATCCGCAGCCGCGATCGCTTCGCCCGCATTCTGTGCGACCAGCGCGAGCAGCAGGATCAGCGTACCGAGTGTGCAGACCAGTACGGCCAAGAACGGAAATAGTGTGGGGGCCAGCCCCTGGCGGCGTCGGCCGCTCATGCGGCACGCCTTGTTGCAGGTTTCGACACCGCGTCGCCGTGGCCGACATCAGCGTGACCGCCAAGTTCACCCTTGACGATACTTCGCGATGCGGCTGGCAATTCCTTGGTCAACACGTCGACGGCGCGAGCGAGCACCAACATCGCGCCGGACAATTGATCGGTGACGGCAGTCGACTGCCTCGCATCGTCTTGGACTTCGATAGCGTGCTGGATCGCCGCGTTGACTTCCGACAATCGCAACAAGTTTCCATCGAGCGATCGCTGCAGGAGCGCCAACTGTTCGCCCCGCCGGCTCGTCTCGACGAGCCCCGCCGTTTGTTCGGCCAGACGGTTGCTGGCCAAAGTCAATTGGTTTTGTGCTTCGGTCAAACGCACGTTTTGGTCGATCAGCGCCGCGGCTTGTCGGTCCAGCGACTTGTGGTGATCGGCGATCGCCTCAGTGCCGGACGAGTACGCTTCGTTCCACTTTTGCAAACGACTTGCCAAATCATGGTTCCACTGCGACCGGATTTCGCTGAACGATTCGCTGTGCAAGGCCAACGATTCGCTGTGGCGGTCAAGCGACTCGGCTTGACCGGCCATCTGCGTTTGGACCGTCGTTTGGAAAGCACTGGTGTGCTGGTTGAACTGCGATTTCAGCGATAACGCGTGACCTGCGAAACCGCTTTGCAACGACTCCGAGTGCTCGTCCAATTGCTGCTTCATCGCAGAGGTGTGACTGCCGAGCGTCGACGACAGCTTTTCGGTGTGCATTTCCAGCAGCGGTCGCAGGCTGGTTGCCAGTGCCGTTGCGATCCGCTGGCTGTTGTCTTCAGCGACGCGTTGCCAATGCGAGTGGGCTTCGTCGATCGTCGTTCGCCAAAGATCGGCTTGTGAGGCGATCGATTGCCCGACCGCGACTCGAATGCCATCGCAAAGTTCCGCGATATGAGCCGCAGGGTTATCGCCGTGATCGTCCGACGGAAGGCCGGCGGAGAGCATCGAGCCGACGCGGCGGTCGATCTCGCCAAGCAACCGTTGCTCCGATCGCTCGACCGGAAACTGCAAAAAGATCGCAAGGACCGAAAGCACCAGCCCCAGGGCCGTGGTATCAAACGCGACGTACAGACCGCTCTTGAGCCGATCGACGGCAGCGGTGCCGTCGGAAAAGTCGAGCCCGCCGAGCGTTTGTGTGATGCCGATCACGGTGCCGAGGAAGCCGAGCATCGGGATCGCCCAGACGATGATCCGAATCAGTTGCAAGGAATCGTAAGCCGTGTCGCCTTCACGCGACGATACTTCTCGCAAATCGTCGGACAGGTGCCGAGTCGAAACGCGCCCCGATTGCCGCTGCAGCAGTTCGGCCAAACGGACGACCAACGGGCTGCGGCGGGCGGATTGCGGCAGGTCGCCAAGCGACAGTAGCCAAAGCTTTGCGACTCGGCCGGCATCGTTCTTCAGCAGCCATCGTTCGCTGGTCTGCAAGTTTTCGGGCAGCGCGATCATCAGGTCGTCGTCGCGAAGCTGGTTGGTCAGTTTCGTGTCGGCCCGAATCCGTCGCACTTTGACCGCAAGAATCGAACAGGCGATCGCGAACAAAATGGTCGCTGCGATCGAAACCGGGTGGCCTAGAAAGTATCGCTCGACCCATGGCAGCGGAAACGCCCAAGCGAACAGATAAAAAGTCGCGGCAGCAAACAGGCCAAGGGTAATACCGGCTGCCCCCTCGCCGACTCCACCCGGCGTATCGCCAAAATGGGCGGTCCGTCCGGTCGCGTCGATCGTCCCGCGCTCGACGGGAACTGTGTTCATGATTGGCGGGTTGGGTTCAGTGGGGTTCGGCCCACTTGCTGTTTTCGCTGGCTCAGTCGCCATGGGTACAGTCGTCCTGACGTTCGCTGGAGTTCGATGCCCGGCGGCGCGGGGTTTTTCCGCGCGGCGAAGTCGCATCCTTGTCAGTAGATCGGCCAGCAGAATCGTGCAACTTCAGACAATCGTCAAAGTCGCTGCGATCGATACCGGCGTCGATCCACAAAAGCGTCTTGTTTCATGAAACCGCCTTGCGATACAAGTCGAAATCTGTGAGCCCATTAGCCGATTGCCGACTCGAAGATGAAATGATGCCGACAAATGTCTACCAAAAATGAATTTTTAATGAGCGGCGGAATTTTCGCAGCCCTAAGCATGTTGGTCGCCGTTGTGATCGTTTTCGCCTGCGGCTCTGCAGCGGTGTCCCAGCAACCACCGCAAGCGCCGTCTGTGGCTGGCGGCTTCAAAATCGACTTCGGCCAGGAAACCGAGACCGCCGGAGGCGAACAGCCGCAGAAACAGCGAGATTACCGCAGCGCCCAAGAGGTTGTCCGCGGCCTAATGCAGGCTGAATCGGCACGCGGCGAGGGTGGGGAAACCGAACTGGCAGTCGGAAATTCACCGCAGATCGCCGAAGACGCCGCGATACTGGCGACTGAAACAGCCGCTGCGCCGCCCTCAAAGTCCTCGGCTAATCCCCTGCCAGCAACCGCTGCGGCCGTGCAAAGCTCCGTTCCTGGATTGCCACAAGCCGGCCTTCCCATGGCATTTCCGGCTGCCGCACCCCAGTTCGAACCGGGCAAAGGGCGCGCTACGTTGATTAACGCGGGCGACATGATCGGATTTTCACGTGAACTTGGCGACGGAGTTCAAGCAATTACCATAATAAACGCATCACGTCGTTGGATGGCTGTGTATCATATAGACACCAGCGGACAGATTCGGTTGACCAGCAGCCGGCCGCTCGATGCCGACTTTACGATCCAGTTCAATGCCACTGCCCCGTTGCCCGAGGATATCCGGAGGCTGCAAGGAAAGTGACATTGTCGCTTTTGCTGTTCAGCGAGTGTGCTGACAACGGAAGCGGAAATTGACGCGAAGACAGAATACGCAAACCGCGGATCAAGAAGGCGACGACGAGCGACGACTGGCAAAATCAGCCAATTTGCAATCGTTTTTCCACTCATCACCAATCAGCCCGATCCCCAATCGATGGCATGGCGATTCGTCGCCTGCCAAACCGAACAAGCGTCTGTTTCCCCCAAGCGGAGTCGTCGAGAGTATGTCCAGCCAGTTTTTATCGTTGGAAGAAGCTGCCAAGAAACTTGGTGTATCAACGGAACAATTGGTCTCGTTCCGCAGCGAGGGCCGGGTGCGTGGGTTCCGAGACGGGGCTAGTTGGAAGTTTCCCGAAGGCGAAATCGAACGCTTGGCCGATGATCTTGCTGCCGAAGGCGACAGCTACGATCCGTATCAAATGGTCGACGATGACGCCCCAGCGGAAAGTCCGTCGTCGGGTGGCAGCGGCGTCGTGTTGGACGATCTGGACCTGGACCTTGTTTCCGGAACCGCCGGCGGCAGCAGCCTGATCGGCAGCGATGTGAACCTGATCGCTGGTAACGGCAACGGCGACGGCAGCGACGTGAAGGTGGTCAGCGCGGCCAGCGATGATGACAGCGATTTCACGCTGAAAGACCGACGTGAAGGGTTGGTCGAAATCGATTCGGGCGAACTACAGCTTTCGCCCGATGTCCCTGTGATCACTCATGATTCCGAAATGATCGATTTGGCGATCGACGCGAAATCCGGCAGCACCGGACCGATCGCCAAACGTGATCTCGATGTATCAGCAGGCAAAAGCAGCGGCGACAGCGGTTTGTCGTTCAATGTCGATGACGAAGATAGCGACGATGATCTGTTGGGACTTAGCGACGATGTACTGGGATCGGGCTTGGCAGGTGGCAGTTCGGTCAAAGGCGGGTCGGCGCTTAGCAGCCTTGAATTGATGGACGACCTAGACATTTCGTCGGGCAGTGGCAAAGGCAGCGGCAACCTCGGCAGTGGGTTAGGTGCAAACGATGTCTTGAGCGAACTCGATCTGTTGAGTGCCGACGCTGGCGGCAGCGGATTGATTTCCGGCGACAGCGGCAACGTGATCGGCAGTGGCAACGTGATGGGCAGCGATAGAGGACGCGGCCCCGGCAGCAGCGGCAAGGGCAAGGGCAGCAGCCTGATTCTCGATGACGACGACGATCTGCTGATCACCGATAACGACGACGAATTGGTGCTCGGCGGCAGCGATTTGTCGATCTCGGGTGACAGCGGCATCAATCTGATGAGTCCTTCGGACAGCGGTATTTCGCTCGAAAGCGAACCGCTCGACCTGGCCGGCAGCAGCATTTCAGCTCTCGACCTGGGGTTGGAAGTCGGTGCCGGTGGCAGCAGCGGCAAGGGGCTCGGTTCGGCATCGGGCGTTGGAGCCGAGGATTTCCAGCTATCGCCATCGGGTATTTCGATCGACACCGATTCGGACAGCAGTTCGCAGGTGATCGAAGTTGAAGACAGCACCGCGTTCGCTGGCGATGGGCTAGGCGCAGGTGATTTCGGTGACGCATTGGACGGCGATGATGCCTTCGCTGAATCAGGCGAGGAAGGCGGATTCGCTGAAGAGGAAGCGATGGCGGTCGAAGACGGATTCGGAGGCGAGGAGTCAGTCGCAACCGGTCGCGGTGCACCCGTGGCGGCCTACGAGGTTCCGTATTCAATCTTCCAAGTCGTCGGACTGGTTTGTGTTGTTCTGGTGATGGGAATCAGCGGCATGTTGATGTCCGATCTCGTTCGCAACATCTGGACCTACGCCGAACCGGCCGCTCCCGTCTCCGGCTTAACCGACATGCTGATCGAAATCTCACCATTTGATAAGTAATGGCAGGGATCAGATCTTCGATCAACCCGTGAACGAGACAACATCTCGGGCCGGAAATGGCCGACGGTTGTGTTTGACGCGGGTCAGGATAGTGCGGGAAATAAGTGTCCGGTACCTTTTGCGAGGAACTCGCCCTTCGGGTGCTTCGCACAAAAGGTACCGGACACTTATTTCCCGCTCATTGCTTAGTGACCGTTTCGGCAGGTTGCTGGTGTCGTCAAAGGCCACTAATGGATAAATGACTTCCATACCGCCCGTCGCAGTGATAACTCTGGCGAAAAGCCGGTCCGCTGGAACACGTTGTGATGGTAATTCGGGACACAACGATTAAAATCATGGCTTCGATGTTTCGAACTCTATGAGCCATGATGATTAACCCGTCACTCGAATCTTTCGAGCCCCACGTATCACAAACCTCCCCCAATTCATCTGCATCTGGGCTACGCGAAAGTTTGCGGTTTCGCCCCGCAAAAGTTATCGTTGCCCTACCGGCGTTTAACGAAGAAGAATCGTTGCCGGAACTGCTTGAGCGACTCGGCGAAGCGTTTGCGGACAGCGAACTGCCGTATGAAATTGTGATCGTTAATGATGGCAGTAAGGATGCGACGGCATCAATCATCCAACAGTTTGCGCTGCAGATGCCCGTGCATCTGGTGAACCATGCGGTAAACCAGGGCTTGGGGACTACGATCCGTGACGCCCTGCGGGAGGCGATGGAGCGAGCCGACGAGCGTGACATTATTGTGACAATGGACGCGGACAACACGCATCCGCCAGGCTTGATACCTCGCATGGTTCAAATGATCCATGAAGGCTGCGATGTCGTCATTGCATCTCGGTTCGAGCACGGCGCTACGGTGAAGGGTGTGCCGTTTAATCGCCATCTGCTCAGTCTGGGTGCTCGGGTTCTTTTCACATTAATGTTTCCCACGCGAGGGGTTCGCGATTACACGTCGGGGTACAGGGCGTATCGAGTCTCCGTAGTTCGGCAAGCGTTTCAAACCTATGGCGATGATTTTGTGGGCGAAACAGGCTTCTCCTGCATGGCCGATATCCTTCTAAAGCTACGTAGGCTCGGTTGCGTCTTTGGCGAAGCGCCGCTCCGCCTTCGGTATGATCTGAAAGGCGGCGAGAGCAAAATGCAAGTCTTCAAAACGATTCGTCTGACACTCGGCTTGTTGTTCCGCCAGCGGTTTTCTGCGAAAAACTAAGCTTGGCCGACCTGTGAGGCCTGGCAACTCTCACAACGTGCGGCCAAACGATTAAACAGGATCGCAAAAAATAGCGATGCACCGCTGTAGGCCAACGGCAGGTATGAATAGGACTCGTCTTTCGGATTCATAAACACCATCACAAACAATGCCGCCGCCATGATCGCGGTCAACGACAAGCCAAGATAAACCGCATGCTTGGCCTGAGCGACGGTGCTGACTTGAACGATCTTTGTATCTTCCATCGGATCTTCTTTCGTAACTTGAGTAATCGAACCAAAAGCAAACTTGAGTTCATTCGCGATTGACAACGCTAGCGTAACCGCCAACACCCACACCAATCGCGACATGCGAATAACCGTGCGACCACACAGCACGTTGTAACCATTGCGTTCGACCTGGCGGCCAATCTCGCGATACAGCGCCGCAGCCATGCGAATCGCGAACCGACATCGCCACGGCAAGTACCGCAATCCCGCAAGGCCTACCTCATACTGTCGATCGGCATCGACAAGAACGTTGCGCACCGCCATCCGCACATCGGTCGGCTCAACCGCAAGCGGATCAGAAATACCAGGCAGATAGCTGCGTCCGCGCAGCGCGTCTTCGTGAACGTCGCGAGCGATATTGGTTAACTGCATCGCCATGCCCAACGCGATCGCATGATGATCCGCTGCTCGATCTCGCACCCCCATCAACCGTGTCATCATCAGCCCCACGGTACCGGCGGCGTGATAACAATACCGCTGTAAGTCTTTTTGATCGTTGACGCGAAACGAATGCAAATCCATTCGCATCCCTTCAATCAACTCCTTGGCATGAATCACATCGATCCGCCGCTGAACAACCAGCGGCTCGATCCATAGCGACGCCGCATGTAGTGGCGATTGCCCGCGATGCATCCGATCCAAATCATCATCTAACTGATTTAGAATCACCGCAGCCTGAGCATCGCTGGCCGCTTCATCGACCGCGTCGTCAACCGTCCGGCACCATGCATAAAGGGCATAAACCGAACCACGAATACCATTGGGCAATAAACGCGAAGCGATCGAAAACGATCGGCTATGCCGGCGAATCACTGCCCTTGCGCTGGAACTCTCGATCGCAATACTACCGGCGTCTTTAACGTCTACGATGTTATCGATCACTGTATTTTGACTCATTTCACTCGACTCCCTAAAACGGTCGAGTAGTCCTTTGCGATGATTCCCGCCGTCGCCTTCGCCGTGTTAACAACCCCGGGCACGCCAGCCCCAGGGTGTGTGCCGCCTCCAACGATATACAGCCCCGGAATCCGCTCCGATTTATTGTGCGGTCGGAAATAAGCACTTTGTGTCAGCTTGGGGGCGACTGAGAATGCCGAACCCTGATAAGCATTTAACTCGCTTTGAAAGTCCTGCGGCGTGAAGTGGCGTCGTGTCACAATCGATTCACGCAAACCCGGCAAGTGCTGCTCCAGCGACTCCAGAATCGCGTCGCCATAACGCTGGGCAACCACATCCCAATCGACCTTCGCGCGGCCTAAATGTGGCACCGGGCTGAGCACATAAAACGCTTCGCCGCCCGGAGGTGCGAGCGATGAGTCGGACACCGTCGGTGCATGCAAATACAAGCTGAAATCCTCTGGCAACGAATCGCCGTGGAAGATGTCACGCAACAGGCCTTGATATCGCTGGCCGAACAGGATCGTATGATGAGCTAGATTCTCATAACGCCGCGAGGTCCCGAAATACATCACGAACAGCGACATCGACCAATCCATCTTTTCCAACTTACGCCGCATCACGCGTCCGCCTTCGTGCTGGCGATACAGATTGGCATAGGTGTGATGGATGTCGGCATTGGAAACGACCAAATCGAACGACTCGCGGTTGCCATCCTGGTCACTGACCTCATGCTTCACCGCAGTACCACTGCCGCTCCTGACAAGAATCTGTTCTACCGGAGCGTTTAACCTCAGTTCGCCGCCGAGTCGCTCGAACAACGCTACCAACGACTGGACCAGTGCGCCCGTACCGCCACGTGGAAAGAAGACTCCCCATTGCCGTTCGATCCAGTGGATCAACGTGTAGATCGAACTGGTCTGCATCGGGTTGCCGCCAACCAGCAAGGGGTGAAAGCTGAACGCTTGTCGCAACCGTTCGTCTTTCACGAAACGCGAAACCGCAGAATAAACACTACGATCGGCCCGAAGCTTCATCAGATCCGGAGCACAACGAATCATGTCGCGAAAGTTTAAGAACGGAGTCGCCCCGAGTTCCAAGTAACCTTTTTCAAAAACCTTTCGCGTGTAGTTGGCAAATCGGTGGTATCCGTCCAAGTCGCTGGGCGAAAGCTTGCGAATCTGGTCAAGAAGTTTCGACTCATTGCTGCTGTAATCAAAACTGCTGCCATCGGTCCACTGCAATCGATACATCGGATCGACGGGAATCAGATCGACGTGATCTGATAACGTTTCGCCTGCGAGTTCAAATAATTCCTCTAGACAGTGTGGCGCTGTGATCACTGTTGGCCCGGCGTCGAACGTGTAGCCGGCGTCGTGATAAACATAGGCGCGTCCGCCGGCTCGATCGCGNNCCTTCATAGCAAACGGTTTCAAATCCCATCGCTTGCAAGCGAATCGCAGCGGCCAGTCCGCCGAAGCCGCTGCCGATCACCGCCGCTTTACCACGAACGCCAGTGGGCATTGATTGGTGGATTTTTAATTGAGGCGTTTCAATCGTTGTTTGCATGTTATGTTCGTCGTGGGACTGTGGACTTTNNCTAAAGCCTGTACACCAGCGCGCTCGATTGGTTGCAAACATTCGCGCATTTGCTGCAATAAACGGTGGTCGACGATATGCTCGCCGAGCAGTCGAACTTGATTGCAAATCAGTCCCGCGATTACTCGATCGCCATGAGCTTGCGCAATCGCGAGCAACTCTCGCGCGACTAACTGGCGTTCAAGATTCGACTTGTTTAAACGACGCGTGAACATGCGACAGCGGGTTTCGCCCGCCAACTCGAAAGCCCACGCCCACGGCCATGTGACCCGCGCGTGGCGCAAGTCATCATCCCGCACACAACCGGCATCACTTTGGCCACTTGCGATGCAGTTCAATTCTTCCAAATCATTTCGCATCTGCAGGGCGACACCAATTTGGCATCCGAACGATGCCATTGCGGACTGCAAAACATTCGTCGCTCCCGCGGCGATACAGCCCATCGTGACCGCCAATTCAACCAATACACCCGTCTTCAACGTGCTGATCGCCTCAGCCGTCTCCCGCCAATCCGCCGCCGCCAGCTGGTCGACTCTCGCATGCAAGTCAAGCGCCTGACCCTCATGACAACGACGACCTGCGGTTACCATCGCTTCGACCAACCGTGTCCGCTGATGGCTCGGCAACGAGGCAGTGGTCAGCAACTCGAGGGCACGAAAATACATCCAATTACCCGCGTTGATCGCCAGTGGTACGCCAATCGCCTTATGCAAAGTCGGTTCGCCACGTCGACACTGCGAATCGTCTTGCACGTCGTCGATCACCAGCGATCCTGCGTGCAAGCATTCAATCGATTCGCCAATCGTTTCGGAAACGAGTCCGTGGCCGCCACCCATCTCGTACCCGATTTGAACCATCGAACCGCGAATGCGTTTCCCTTGACGACGTTTAAAATCGTGTACAGGTTGATGCAGCGCGGTATCGACCAACTGATTCACCAGCGGACTCATGTGGTTACCCCATTGACGATCGTGGAAACAGCGGGATGGGTATTGGCCTTGCGCGACGCAGCCAACAAGCGGAAAAAGTTCACCGGTCGCAAGCCCATCGGCGGAATGCCGAAGACGATGCGAAACGCGTCAGAACGAGTGAAGCGGTGACCATAAAAACGGGCGATCCGTCGTTCATCCAGCACACGGTAGAACCTGCGAAAAATCTGATAACGCGTCTGTGGCTTCACCAAATCGAACAACAATCGATTTAAGAACCTCGCGAATCGCGCTCGACCAGCATGTTCAGCACTCAATCGTTGCAAGGCTGGCGTTAGGTCCGCCGGCGCGGTCTTGGCAACAATCTCGGCGACCGCGACAGCCATCGGGAACGAGTAACCGGTGGCCGCATGAAACCATCCGCCACGATAACCACCAGCCAACTTGGGCAGTTCGCCACCCGGTAACGTACCGCCAGTCGGCATCGGCAGGACGCCCGATTCCTCGCGGATGATTCGATAATCGGTGCAACCGAGTTGGGATAGATACGCTTGAACTTTGCCCAGACATTCGTCGCGATCGATTGCCGGCGAGTTCGAAAAACGCGTGTCTTCGACCAGCACACGACGACGCTCCATCGGCAACGTGTAAACAAATCGAAATCCATCACTTTGGTCGATGCGATCGTCCATCACGACCGGGCTTTCCAGCGGCCAATCGTGGTCGAGTTCGATTTCAAAACCCCAGAACTTTTGAAAGCCACCCTTATAGTGCTGCATGTCGACCCGTTGTGGCCCACGGTTGTCGAACACGACGCTGGCATACAGTTGACGACCATCGACAAGCGTGACGCGGTTGTCGCAAACGTCCGCTGCCCACGTGTTCGTCAAAATCTTGCAATCACCATTTCGTAGCGCCTTCGTGATTACTTCTGCAAAATGTTGTGACGAAATCGAACGGTAT